>JAQWJQ010000218.1 GCA_029248265.1 Planctomycetota bacterium | reverse complement strand
TCTTGCCCTGCGGTCCGAGCACCTTACCGAGCTTGCCGACGTGCTTCATCATGTCGGGGCTAGCGATGACGACGTCGAAGTCCATCCAGCCTCCCTGGATCTTGGCGGCGAGGTCGTCCGAGCCGACCTCATCCGCGCCGGCTTCCCGCGCGGCGTCCGCCTTGTCGCCCTCGGCGAAGACGACCACCTTGACGGTCTTGCCCAGGCCCTTGGGAAGAGAGACAGCGCCGCGAACGAGCTGGTCTGTCTTCCGGGGATCGATCCCGAGCCGGACGGCGACCTCGACGGTCTCGTCAAACTTCGGAGCGGGGAGGCTCTTCAACATGTCGAACGCTTCGTTCGGCATGAAGTGAGCGGAGCGGTCGAACCGCGCCGCGGCCTCGCGGTAACGCTTGCTGTGCTTGGGCATGATGATCAGTCCTCCACCGTGATGCCGGAGGAGCGTGCAGTGCCGGCGATGATGCGGCAGGCCTGGTCGAGGTCGCGCGCGTTCAGGTCGGCCATCTTGATCTTGGCGATCTCTTCCACCTGCTCGCGGGTCACCGACCCGACGATCTGGGTACCGACCTCGCCCGCCCCCTTCTCGACGCCGGCGGCCTTCTTCAGGAGCACGGCCGCGGGAGGTGACTTGAGGATGAAGTCGAACGAGCGGTCCTTGTAGACGGAGATCTCGACGGGGAGGATCATCCCCATCTGGTCCCGCGTGCGGTCGTTGAACTGCTTGACGAACTCGGCGATGTTAACGCCGTGTGCGCCGAGCGCCGGGCCAATCGGCGGCGCAGGGGTCGCCTGCCCGGCGGGGCACTGGAGCTTGATCTTTCCTGTCAGTTCTTTCGCCATGTCGGTCCGTGAGTCTGGCCCCCACTATGGAGGGCGCGGTCCGCTGTGATCTGGTAGAGGTCGCCACTGCGAACGCCCCCGGAGGGAGGGCGGCACGCTGAATGCGGCGGGGTGTTTGTTTCGTGGAGTGGATTCCGCGGACGCCAGTGCGAGCACCAGGCCGGGAAGAAGAGGTCAAACGCTGTCGACCTCCCAGTACTTGAGGTCGACCGGCGTCGGCCGGCCGAAGATGGTGACGACCACGCGGACCGTCCCTTTCTCGGCGTTGATCTCATCGACCGCGCCGTCGAAGCCGTCGAACGGCCCCGTGTTGATCTTGACCCGGTCGCCCTTCTCGAGGCCGATCGTGACCTGAGGACGCGTCTCGGAGTCGGTCATGAGCGCGAGGATCTCTGCGACCTCCGTCTCGGAGATGGAGGTCGGCTCCCCCCCCGATCCGATGAAGTCCCGGAGGCCATCGATGCCGCGGAGCGTGGTCCGCGCCTTGATCACCGTGGGATCCTCGGGGTTCTCGAGGTCCGCCTGCACGAGCAGGTAGCCCGGGTAGAGCTTCTCCTCGATGTTGCGCTTCTTCCCCTTCTTCATGTCCGTCACGATCTTGAACGGCATGAGGACCTGGGGGACGACAGAGTCGACTCCAGCGATCTTCAGGCGGTGGATCGCGTTGTCACGGATGCGCTTCTCGCGCCCCGACTGACAGCGGAGGAAGTACCACTTGAAAGCCATCGGAGTCAGGCCCCCCCACCGGTGATGATCCGGGCGAAGAGGTTGCCGAGCACGAAGTCCGCCGCCGCCATGAAGCCCATCAGGAAGAGAACCACAACGATCACCACCACAGAGCCGTCCACGGTCTCGTCGACGGTCGGCCAGGTGACCTTGCGCAGCTCCGACTCGGTCTCGATCAGCAGGTCCGCGTTCTTCGGACGCTCGAGCGCCCGGTTCAGCAGGAACAACCCCGCGACCAGCGAGAGGACCGACGCGATCAGCGCGGGGCTCAACGGCAGGTTGACCAGCGGGAGGACGAGACCGTCAGAGACGGCCGCCCCCAACGAGTCCGGGAACTGCCCAGTGAGCTCCGCGCGCATCCGGATGCAGCCGTACGCGAGGAGAACGGCGAGCGACCAGAAGGTCGTCATCCGCGCCAGGCGTCCTTGATCCTTGCGGTAGGCCATTGGAGTCTCGGTTGGGGTCCGGGGGAGAGAGGGAGTGAACGAAGAGGTAGCGTCGAAAGCGTCAGCGCGAGCCGATCAGGCTCAGAGCTTCTTCTCGCGATGCGGGGTGTGCGTGCGGCAGCGCTTGCAGTGCTTCTTCTTCTCGAGCTTGTAGGCGGCCTTCAGACGCTTGTGCGTCGTGTAGTTCCGCTCCTTGCACACTGTGCACTCGAGGAAGACGTAGCGTTCCTTGGTCTTCATGTCAGGTGGCGCTGGCTTTGGGGGGGGAGCTCGGCGTACGCAGCGCGCAAACGAGCGGGTCCCGGCAGCCGGATGTTCGGGGTGGGGTCGCGCGTCGCCTGAGCGGGCGCGGGTGGGGTAGAGATCGCCGCCGCGGCGCCTCAAGCGGCGCCGCGGCGGCGGAGTAGATCACTCGACGATCTTCGTGACGACGCCTGCACCAACGGTGCGGCCGCCCTCACGGATGGCGAAGCGGAGCTGCTCCTCCATCGCGACCGGGGTGCCGAGGGCGACAGTCAGCTTGACGTTGTCGCCAGGCATGCACATCTCGGCGCCGATGAGGTCCGCGTTGCCGGTCACGTCCGTCGTACGGAAGTAGAACTGCGGGCGGTAGCCGGAGAAGAACGGCGTGTGGCGGCCGCCCTCTTCCTTGGAGAGGACGTAGACCTCACACTCGAACTTGGTGTGCGGGGTGACGGTGCCCGGCTTGGAGAGGACCATGCCGCGACGGAGAGTCTCCTTGTCGACGCCACGGAGGAGGACACCGACGTTCTCGCCGGCGCGCCCCTCGTCGAGGGTCTTCTGGAACATCTCAACACCGGTGCAGGTGGTGTTGCCGATCTCTTCCTGCATGCCGACGATCTCGAGCGAGTCGCCCGTACGGACGATGCCACGCTCGACGCGGCCGGTGCCGACGGTGCCGCGCCCCTTGATGGAGAACACGTCCTCGACGGGCATCAGGAAGTCCTTGTCCACGTCACGCTCGGGGAGCGGGATGTAGCTGTCGACCGCAGCCATGAGCTCGTCGATGCACTTGAACGCGTCGTCCTCAGCGGGCTTGCCGTCGTTCAGCGCGTTCTCGGCGCCGAGGGCGGAGCCGCGGATGATCGGGATGTCGTCCCCGGGGAACTCGTACTTGGAGAGGAGCTCGCGGATTTCCATCTCGACGAGGTCGAGGAGTTCGTCGTCGTCGACCTGGTCGACCTTGTTCATGAACACGACGATGGCGGGCACGTTGACCTGACGGGCGAGCAGGATGTGCTCACGGGTCTGGGGCATCGGGCCGTCCGCCGCCGAGACCACGAGGATCGCGCCGTCCATCTGGGCGGCACCCGTGATCATGTTCTTGACGTAGTCAGCGTGTCCGGGGCAATCAACGTGGGCGTAGTGACGCGCTTCGGTCTCGTACTCGACGTGTGCCGTCGAGATGGTGATACCGCGCGCCTTCTCCTCCGGCGCCTTGTCAATCATGTCGAACGCCATTGCCTTCGCGAGGCCTTTGGCGGCCTGGTGACGGCAGATGGCGGAGGTGAGAGTGGTCTTCCCGTGGTCGACGTGACCGATGGTCCCGACGTTCACGTGGTCCTTGTTCCTCTCGAAGACTTCCTTGGCCATTTCGGGTGTCTCGTCGCTTTGGGTGTCCCGTTCACCGGCTTGAGCCGGATTCCGGAGGTGGTTGGACGTCCTTCCGCGTGAGCGCGGCGGGACGCCGGATCGAAACGCCGCATGCACGGCACGATCGGTGGGATCAGAAAAAGAGAAGGCCTTCAGCCACAGAGGCGACTGAAGGTGGATTGGGGGGGGCGGCAGGCCCGCGACCCCGCCTCGCCCCCACTTGAGAGCGGGCGGGCACAGGCGCCAGGCGGCGAGCGGCTCGCGGAGCGAGAGGTGGAGCTGCTGACGGGACTTGAACCCGTGACCTCTTCCTTACCAAGGAAGTGCTCTACCACTGAGCTACAGCAGCGCTTTGCCTCGACTCGAGGGGCCCCGCCGCGACGAAGCCGTCGGCGAGATAGATGGAGCGGGTGGGGGGAATCGAACCCCCGTGTGCAGCTTGGAAGGCTGCCGTTCTACCATTGAACTACACCCGCAAGGTGGCGCGTTGGTCGCGCGCGCCCCGCATGACGCGGAGCACCAAACGGGGGAACTGGGAGGGGTCGCCACCAACCGCAACCGAACCGTCCGCCGTCGTTCACGCGTGAGCCCGGAGCAGGACCTCCTTGGGACTGAGGTCCATCGAGGACCGCAGAGGGGAGGCTGGTGGGGGAAGCAGGATTCGAACCTGCGAAGGCTGAGCCATCAGATTTACAGTCTGACCCCTTTGGCCGCTCGGGAATTCCCCCGCCCGGAATACCCGAGGCTGGTGGAGCGGCGCCGGCGAACCGAGCCACACCGCAGACTGCGGGTGCGCGAACGACCGACGGGACGATCGGTCCGATCGCGCGCCTTGACCCCCCCACCCGCGCGGCCATGAAGGCTGCAGCGTGGCGGAAGGAGGCACGCTCCCGTGTCATCCTCGAGTCGGTTTACGTTTTGAGTGAGCGGCCAACCTCCGGGTCGCCCATGGCGACCGGACGCTGTCGGAGTTGGTGGGGCCAGCGGCGGGACTTGAACCCGCAACCTGCTGATTACAAATCAGCTGCTCTACCAATTGAGCCACACTGGCGATTGAGCCTGCGGCCTCCGACGACTCCGTTGAGCTCCCGCGGGTGCGGGCGCCCGCCAGAGCGGCGAGTGGAGCGAGAAGGATAGGGATCGCGGTTGGGGGGTCAAGGTCCCTAGTCAGAAAACCTCGCGACCTTCCGACAGCTTGCCCCTCCGCCCCCCTCTAGGGCCGCCCCAGGCAACCCAGTTCCCCCTGATGGTGCTCCAGGGCCGCTCCGACCTGATCCATCGAGTCTCCGCCGTACTTCTCCAGGAACGCCTCGGCGAGGGTCATCGCCACCATCGCCTCCCCCACCACCGAGCACGCTGGCACGGAGGTGACATCCGAGCGCTGATAGGTCGCCTCCACGGCCTCCCCCGTATGGAGGTCCACAGAGGGCATCCCGAGGCGAATGGAGGGGATGGGCTTCATGGCCGCGCGCACCACCAGGGGCTCTCCGGTGGACATTCCACCCTCGAGGCCCCCGGCCCGGTTACTGCTCCTGGCGAAGGCCTCCCCGCCGGCTCCGGGCACGATGCCGTCGTGAACGGCGCTCCCGCGCCGGTCTGCCACCCCCATCCCGAGTCCGAATTCCACCCCCTTGATCGCCGGAATGGAGAAGAGGGCCCCGCCCAGACGGGCGGTCAACCGCTCGGGGCCGCTCGCGCAGGACCCGAGGCCCGGCGGGAGGCCGAGGGCGCGGACCTCGAAGGTGCCCCCCAGGCTATCCTTGGCCTCTCGCGCCTGATCCACCGCCTCGCGCATGGACTCATCCGCCCCGGGGTCCAGGCTGAGGAACTCGGAGGCCGCGCGGACCTCCGCCCTGCGGCCCGATGTCGCACCCCAGGCTTCCCCACTGCACCGGACCCCGCCGAGGCCGGTCAGGTAGCCGAAGACCTCGATCCCGAAGGCCTCGATCACCTGCCTGGCGATCCCCGCCGCCGCGACCCGCGCGGCGGTCTCCCGGGCGCTGGCCCGCTCGAGCACTGCCCGTGGGTCCCGATGCCCCCACTTCTGACACCCCGCGAGGTCCGCGTGTCCCGGCCTGGGATTCGTCGGCGTGGGCAGCCGCTCGATGACGGAGTCCCTGTTCTTCACGGCGAAGGCGATGGGCGCGCCGATGGTCACGCCGCCCTTCCAGCCCGAGAGGATCTCCACCCGGTCGGTCTCGATCCGCATGCGGCCGCCGCGGCCATACCCCAGTTGCCGCCGCGCGAGCTCGGCGTCCACTCTCCCCACATCGAGCCGCAACCCCGCGGGTACGCCCTCCACGATGCCGATCAGCGTCGGACCATGGGACTCACCGGCCGTGCGCCATTGCAGTCGCGTCAACGTCGTGCTCCTCGAATCAGGGGTTGGGCTCAGGAACCAGGGGTGATCTCGATCCACCCTTCTTCATCGTCGCCCTCGTCGGGCGCCGCACCACCCCCGGACTGGCTTTCCTCGAGCGACGCCGCCGGAGCCTTCTCCGGTCGAGGCACCTCGAAGTCCCCGGGGTCCGCCGACGCGCCCCCGCCGGCCACTCCTCCCCCAAGCGCGCGATCAATCGCGGCCTCCAGGTCGGTGAACTCGAAGGGCTTCGCGAGGGTCCCGACCACCTCGGGGAGCGCGGTCAGCGCGGCCTTGATGGCCGCGTCGAGGTAGCCGGAGACCACCAGCGTGCGCGGCAGGATCCCATCCGCGCGCAGGCGCGGGAGCTCCTGCACGGCCGACTCCGCGCCAAGGTCCACGTCGGACACCAGGAGGTCCGGCGCCCCTTCGGCGAGGCGCTCCCGCGCCTCCACGAAGGAGCCCGCAGTGCGCACCTCGAAGCCGCGCTGGGACAGGAACCACGTGAGCAGCTCGACGATCCGAGCGTCGTTATCCACCAGCAGGAGGCTGGCGCGCGCGGCCTCGGAGCCCGCAGCCGCACCTTCGGCCGGCTCAGCTCCGTCACCCGGCTGGGTCGCGGCGACCCGGCTCGACGCTGCCGGGCGCGCCTCTGCCCGCGGCATGGCCGCAGGGTCCCAACTCGCCCCGTCTCCGCTCGTCTGCCCGGCCTCCTGGGAATCCATGGCCCGAGGCTACCGAACCGAGGCCGCAGGATCCCCATCCCCCACGATCTGTCTCCGCCACTCCTCCAACCGCTCGAGCGACCGTCGCTCCCTCCTCGCCATCCGCTCCTGCTCCCGATCCGGGCCAGCGCCCCCCGCATCCGGGGAGCGCTTGCCTGTGGCCCCCCAGGCGGCTTGCACCACGTTCCGGAAGGCCAGGCTCTCCTGCGAAGCACCCCCGAGCTGCCAATCGCGCACGGGGTCCGGCCCGAGCGGAGTGACCTCGATGGCCAGGTCCAGGTGGCCCTGACGGGCGTCGTCGAATCGTGCGAAGAGCTTGTGTGGTCGATCCGGCGGCCCGACCTCGAACTGGACGGCGGGCGGGGTCGGCGGCCCCAGTCCAGGAGGCTGGAGGAGGTCGAGCAGCGCCACACCCGCCACACAGAGGGAGGTCGCAGGTCGCTCCCCGCGGAGCTCGGGAGAAGGAACGCCCCAGAAGGCCACTCGCCGCTCCGCAGCCGATCCCGTGAGGAAACGCGCGTTCCCCTCCCCCTCCGGGACGACGCCCTCCAGCCAGACCACCGCCGCAGGGAGGCTCAGCTCATCGCAGCGCCGCCGCCCGGCGGCCACCTCCTCAGCAGAGCAGGTGGGCAGATGCACGTGGGCGAAGCGCGGCGCGTCCTCCCGCGAGGCGATCCAGCCCAGGGCGTCCATCAGGCCACCAGCCCGGGGCGCGGCGTCCCCGCGGACCCAGCCGGGGAGGTCCTCGCCGCCGAAGAGGGCGCACTCGAAGCCGAGGGCGCCCTGGTATTCGCCGAGGGTCAGCGGCCCGCCGCGCGGGCGGGGTACGTCCCGGCCCGCTCCGAGAGGCCACCCCATCTCGAGGGGGTGGCGTCCCGTGAGGACCCCCGCCAGATTCCCCGGGAGGTGCGTGGAGGTCGCGATCCACAGCCCCTCGGTCCGGGGGTCTCGCTCGTGGCGAGCGGCGTCCTCGACGGTCACGAGGAGCCAACCCGACGAGCGGTCCAGCTGCTCCCTCGAAAGGGGCGCCGGAGGCTCGGCGCCCCGCGAGAGGATCCAGCCTCCCCCGAGGAGCAGCACCACCAGGAGCACCCGAGCAGGACCGCGACCTCGATCGCCGCGGAGCGCGACCGCACCGCAGGCGAGGAGGGCGGCGCCGCCCAGGGTTGCCACGACGTCGGACGGACCGGCCCCACCGGCGAGGAATTGCAGGGCGAGCCCGGCCGCGGCTCCGAGCGCGCCCCCGCCGAGGGCCAACCGGGCCGAGGGGCGCCGCGGCGGCGCTCCCCCCACAGCGGCGCCGGGCTCGGGAGGATTCGGGGTCACCGGGGTCGGCATGGGGCCTAGCCTAGGGCCATGGGGATCTCATCGTCCATGCGCTTCGCCGCGCCCTTCGCCGTCGCCGCGGCGCTGATGGCGTGGATGGCCCGTGTCCCCGACGTCGGCCCCTGGACCCTCGGCGACCTGGTCCCACGCCTCGGCCCCCCCACCTTTGCCGCCCTCACGGGGGCCGCCATCGGCGCAGCCGTCACCGTGAGGTCCCGCGGGCGGCGAGGCGCCATCCTCTGCGCGCTGCTTGGCGCCCTGTGCTCCCTGGCCCTCTTCGAGTTGCTCGACCTCGACGTGCCGCGGCGCCGCGGGGTGCTGATGGCGTCGGGGTCTTCCGCGACCGTCGCCAGCATCGCCGCCTGGCTGACCCGCGCCGGCGGCGTCCCGCGCGCGGCAGCGGTCACCGCCCTGGGCCTCGCCGCCCTCGCCGGCATGCGAGCCATGGAGCGAAGCCCCGTGCGGAGCGGACTCCCGCCCCTCGAGGCGGCACCAGCGCCTCCGCTGGCGGGCGCCCCCGACATCGTCTTGGTGACCCTGGACACGACGCGGTTCGACGCCCTCGGCTTCAACCAACCCTCGGACGCCTACAATCGCGCGCGGAGCACGTCGCCCAACCTGGACCAGCTCTCGACCTCCGGGGTCCTCTTCACCGAGGCCAGCGCTCCCGCCCCCCACACCCACCCGTCGGTGGCCTCGATCCTCACCGGCCTCGACCCCGCCATCCACGGATCGGTGAGCGGCGCACCGCTGCTCGCCCGCGGGGTCGTGACCCTCGCCGAGCACCTGCGCGCCCAGGGCTACGCCACGGCGGGATTCCTGGACAACCCCTGGCTCGGAGAGACCTTCGGGCTCGCCCGGGGCTACGAGCACCTGGAGATGAACGCGCGTCCCGAGCGGGTGATCCGCTGGCTCAAGGAGCCCAGGGAGCAGCCCGTCTTCCTCCACGTGCACTTCTTCCAGCCCCACGGTCCCTACGAGCGTCGCGACGTCGAGGCCCTGGGCGGCCCCCGCGCGACGCCGACGACCCGCGCGCGAATCGGGGACCGGTTCGGCGCGAACCGGATCCGGGACGGTGAGGTCCCCGGGACCCACGGGCTCTCGCGGGAGGAGGTCGACTGGCTCCGGGAGCTGTACCACTCCGAGGTCCGGGCCATGGACGCGGACGTCGGCGTGGTGCTCGATCACCTCGCCGCGCGCCACCGCTCAGGGCGCCCCAGGCTGATCGCGGTCGCCGCCGACCACGGTGAGGAGTTCGACGAGCGCGGCTCCCTCCACCACTCTCACACCGTGCACGAGGAGCTGGTGCACGTGCCCCTGCTGATCTATCCGCCGGGCGGACGCGCCCACG
The DNA here is from genome assembly GCA_029248265.1 of Planctomycetota bacterium. Lineage (GTDB taxonomy): Bacteria > Planctomycetota > UBA1135 > UBA1135 > Saltatorellus. The sequence goes on along the minus strand of JAQWJQ010000218.1, from coordinate 9,218 downwards.
GCCCCGCGAGGGTGAACGAGCCCGTGGGGCTCGTGGGCCTCGCGCCGACGATCCTCGACCTCGCCGACCTTGCCCCCCTCCCGAACGTCGGAGCGGGCGAGAGCTTGGCGCCCCTGATGCGCGCAAGCGAGGACGCGGGATCGGTGGCGACGCCCGCGAACCGGCTGATCGTGAGCCAACGCGAGCGCCACGCCGGCGGGCGGCGGCTACTCGGCGCTCGCCTGGGTCCCTGGAAGCTCCACGTGCGCACACCGCCGGCCCGGACCGGCGCCGCCTTGGCGCCCGACGAGGAGCTCGACCTCGCGCTCTATCAGCTGGACGTCGACCCGGCGGAGTCCGCCGACGTGGCGGCCGCCCACCCCGATCGAGTCCGCGAGATCCTGAGCGCGCTGCGCCGATGGGACGATCAGACACGGAGACTGGCGGCCCAGCTTGGCGGCAACGCCGCCGTCGACGCCATTCCTGCGGACGTGGACGCTGACCTGCGCGCGCTCGGCTACGGCGGCGACCGCTGACCCAGCGAGGAACGGTGAACGCGAGCTGGAAGGCGAGGGACCCAGCCCCGGCCTCCGGACGCCCGAGCCCCCACGGCGCCCCTGCGGGGCCGCCCATGTGAACTGACCGAGCACCGCGTCCACGGCGCGCTCCGCTCCGTCACCAGCCCGCTCGCCTCGGCGGAGGACGGACCCCGACACACGCTCCAGCTCCATCCGGAGCCCCTCGAGGACGCCGCCTCAGGAGAGGCGGCACTCCATGTACGCGAGGCCCGTGAAGGTCTGGGCTGGGCCCTCGAGGGCCTCATCGCAGCTCTGCGGACCGATCAGCGCTCGGTCGACCCGCGAGGGTCACAGGATCCGCGAGGTGCGGAGTGCCGGGGAGCTCCGCGCCCTGTCACGACGACGGGCGGCGAGGCCTGACGGCGCCCTCAAGCGGGCGCAGGCCGCCGCAGCGCCTCGCGGGCTCCTGATCCGGGACCGACGAGCCGACGAGGAATCCGATCCAGAGCCGCCAGGGCCTCCCCGCCGGCGTCACTCGCCGGCGAGGGTGACGAGCTTGTCGCCCGCCCCCACAGCAGTCCCGGCTGCGGCGTGCAACGCCTTGACGACACCGTCGCCCGGAGCGCCGATCTCGTTCTGCATCTTCATGGCCTCGAGGATCAACAGCGGCTGCCCCTCGACCACGGTATCACCGATCTCGACGAGCAACTCCACCACCACGCCGGGCATCACGGCCTTGAGCAGCCCCCCGCCCTTGTTCGCTGCGCGCGCGGCGAGGTTGGCCGCCCGCTCTCGCTCATCCTCGAGCTGGCAGTCGTACCTGTGGCCCGCAATGGTGACGGCGATCTCGTGGGGTCCACCCTCGATGGACATGGCATAGCTCTTCCCGCCGTGGATCAGGACGATCTGGCCGAGGTTGTCCGCTTCGGCGTACTCCACCTCGCAGCGGTCCCCGTCCAGGTGGACGATGAGCTCACCGAGGCGCTCGGTCAGCTCGACCTCGTGGGTCTTCTCTCCGATATTGACGAAAGTCTTCACGATGACACCTCCTCGGTGCTGGCCACGCCAGCTCGACCAACATGACCGGTGAGCTCTGCGCGGGTCCGCGCCTGCCACCCCGACCGACCTGCCGCGCTGGGAGCCAGAGCCTTGCGGCGAGCTTGATGATGACGATAGATGGCCGCTGCGACCGCGGCGAGCCCCTCGTGCTCCTCGGGAGAGCGAATGGTCAGCCCCTCGAGGAAGTGCGTGTCGTAGTCCCCGGCCACAAAGCGCTCATGCAAGAGGACCTGCAGCGCCGCTGGCAGACTGGTGTGTACGCCACCGACGTTCATCTCCCGGATCGCGCGGATCATGCGCGCGATCGCCTCCTCCCGATCCGCTCCCCAGACGATGAGCTTGCCGAGCATCGGGTCGTACTCGAGCCCGACCTCCAGCCCCCGATACATGGCGGTGTCGAGGCGCACCCAGGGGCCGCCAGGCGCCCGGAGGTTGTGAAGCACGCCCGTCGAGGGGAGGAAGCCGTTGAAGGGGTCCTCGGCATTGATCCGCACCTCGATCGAGTGGCCGCGAATGGAGAGGTCCTCCTGGCCGTACCCGAGCGGCTGGCCGTCTGCCACACGCAGCTGTTCCCGGACCAGGTCAACGCCCGTGATCATTTCCGTCACGGGGTGCTCGACCTGGAGGCGGGTGTTCATCTCGAGGAAGAAGAACTCCCCGCCAGACCAGAGGAACTCCACCGTCCCGGCGCCCCGGTAGTCCACGGCGTGCCCGGCGCGGAGCGCCACCTCCCCCATGGCCTGCCTCGACTCTTCATCCAGGATGCTCGAGGGGGCCTCCTCCACCAGCTTCTGGTGCCGTCGCTGGACGGAGCACTCCCGCTCGAAGAAGTGCACGCCGTTGCCATGCCCGTCAAACATCACCTGCACCTCGACGTGGCGCGGGGAGTCGAGGTACCTCTCGAGGTAGACGCGGCCATCGCCGAACGACGCGACCGCCTCACCCGACGCGGTGCGGAAGGCGGAGGCCATTTCGCTCGGCTCCCGGACGATCCGGATGCCCTTTCCACCGCCGCCGGCGGCGGCCTTGATCGCGATGGGATAGCCGATCGACTCCGCCTCGCGGGTCGCCTCCTCCACGTCTTCAACCGGGTCCACGAGTCCGGGGACACACGGCACACCTGAGGCCTTCATCACGCGACGGGAGGTGATCTTGTCCCCCATGGTCGTGATGGCCTCCGGGGGAGGACCGATCCAAGCGATACCGGCCTCTTCGACCCGGCGGGCGAACTCGGCGTTCTCACTCAGGAACCCGTACCCCGGGTGGATGGCCTCTGCCCCGGTCTCGCGGGCCGCCGCGAGGATCTTGTCCATGTCGAGGTAGCTCTCCGACGGCAGCTTGCCGCCGAGGGGCACAGCCACGTCCGCCATGCGGGTGTGCAGTGCATGCGCGTCGGCGTCGGAGTAGACAGCGATGGACTCGAGGCCCATTTCACGCGCGGAGCGGATCACGCGCAGCGCGATCTCTCCACGGTTGGCGATGAGGATGCGTTTGAACATGCGTTCGTGGGCAGCGCGCAAGGGGCGAGCGGCGAGACGGCGCGGATTGTCCGTAACGTTTCCTCGCCACGCCATAGCGAAGGCGCTGCAATCCGCCGCATCGTCGAAGGGCTGCGGGTCGAACGCTCGACCATGGAAAGCAGGGGCGGTGGTGAAATCTGGGAGTGGGCTCGGGGTCAAGCCCTCCTGTGCGTGGGCGCGCTGGCCGCGGCCAGCTGCGCGATGACCCCCTCGGTGGATGAGGTCCTCGACGGCTCGGCGGCGCCGCCGGCGGTGACCGTCGGCGCCGAGCGAGCCCCTTCACCCACCGCTGACCCCGAGAGGACCGCGTCCTCCCCCGAGTCGTCCGATGGGCCTTCCGCTGGGCCTCCGACAGAGGCCTCGCGCCCCGCTGAGGAGGCCTCGACGGTCGCGGAGCGGCCCGGCGCGAGCGCCGGGGACGCCCCCCCGCGGCCCACAGGGCGCGCCGAACTGGCCGCCCTCGCCGAGCAGCGGCTGCAGCAGTCGGCGGTCGAATCCAGCGCGCTCCTCGCCACGGCTCGTCAGGGAGACGCCTCGTACGGCGATCTCATGGCGGCCGCTCGCGCCCTCATCCTGAACGCCGACCTGCGGCTGCAATCAACCCTCGCGCTCGCCCCCGGGGGCGACCCTCTCCCCGGCCCGGAAGGCCTGATTGACCTCGAGGATGATGTCTCCGATGAGCTGAAGGCCGAGATCCGCTCCCTGGCCACGAGCTCGGCCGACCTTGCGGACCGTGCCCTCCAATTAAGGCCGGGGGACGCAGCCGCCGAGCTCTTCAGCACCCTCGGCACGGGGCTGCGGCTCTGGTCCATGCCCACCTTTCAAGCGCTGGCCAGCGGCGCCGCCACGACCCTCCCCGGCAAGATCAAGCAGCTCGCCGTCGCCGCCCCGGAGTTCGAGGGGGCCTCTCCGCTGCGACTCAAGGGACGCTTCCAGTCCCGCGCTCCGTGGCCGTTCAAGGACCTGGAGGGCGGACGCACGACCCTCGCGGCGGCCGTCGAGGCTGCACCGATCCCCCTCAACCTGCTCTTCCTCGGCGACGCCCATTGGCTCTGCGGGGAACCCGAGGCGGCCAGGGCGAGGTGGCGCGAGGCCATGGAGGCCGAGGCCGACGCCGAGACCGAGGGAGCGGCACCGTTTATCCGAGAGATCGCGCGGCTCCGCCTCGAAGGTTCCAACGGCGCTGCCGAGCGCTGAATCCCCGGCGGAACCGGAGACCCCAGGGCCAATGGCCCAAGGGCCGGGGGCCTCGGCCTGACGTGGTCCGCCGGAGGAGATCGGGCCGAGGCCAGGTGCCTGCCGCGAGCGACAGGGCCCGCTGAGGCTCCCTCGTCAGGTCACGCGCGGCGCGACGGCGTTGCTCGCATCGACCCGGATCCATCGCGGCTCCCCCGGGGAGTGGAGCGCCTCGAGCTGCGCCCGCGCCGGCGGCAGCGCCTCCATCAGGCGTTCCAGCGGCTCGAGCCCGGCGCGCTGGCCCCGCGCCCGGCGCTCCAGGACCTCCGTGTCCGCCGTGAGGGCGATCAACCCGTCCGCACCTGGAGCGAGCGCCGCCGCCCTCTCAAGGGGCGCATCGAGGACCTGAACGGCTTCCGCCCCTGCCCGGGTCCCGAAGCCGGACACCACCTCCGCCGGGACGTTTGCGGCCCCGAGGCACCCGGCCAGGTCCGCCGCAAACTGCGAGGAGCCAGCAAGCGGGAGGCCCGTCACCACGATCCGCTCCCCCCCGCTGAGCGGACCGACGCCGAGCCGCTGAATGCAGGCCTCGAGCGCCGTCGCGCGCCCCATACACGCCGGCACCAGCTGCTCCATGCCAGCCAGGACGGCCTCGGCCTCCACCCCATCGTCTCCGCCCCCATAGCCGCGGGGGATGTGGACATGGGGCAGGCCATTCGCCCACGCCGCGTCCCGGTCCCCGGCGCGGTCGCCCACCATCACCGCGCTGCGGGTCCCGAAGGTGAGGAGCAGGTCCTCGATCATGTCCGCCTTGTCGCGCACACCGGGCGAGGCGAGGCAACGCCCCTCCTCGATCCATCGCCCCAGGCCAGCGCGGGCCAACATCAGCTCCAGATACTCCGGGGCACAGTTCGAGGCGATCCCCAGGCGAACGCCCCTGCTCGCCAGCTCGGCCAGGGTCTCCGTCACCCCGGCGAGGAGCGTGGCCCCGTGCCGGTCGAGCTGCGCGTGCCCGGCCTCCGCGCAGGCCACCAGGAGCGCCTCACGGGAGTCCTGGTCCAGGTCGTCAAAGGTCGCCTCGAAGGCCTGCGCGAGGGGGTGCCCCACCATGGCCATCCACTCGGGCGCGCCTGGGATGTCGCGGGAGATCCCCCGCTCGCGGAACACGCGCAGGGTGGCGGCCCGCGCAACGTCAGGCCAGAAGCGGTCGGTGGCCACAAGGGTGCCGTCCAGGTCGAACAGCACGGCATCGAAGGGAAAACCAGTCACGGGGCCGCATGGTAGAAGGCTCGCCCCTCGGTACGATCCCCGCATGGCTCTTTGTGCTCCGACCACCGCCGCGCTCATCGTCCTGCTCCAAGCCTTCACCACGGGGGGCCCGGGAGCGGTCCCGGTGCTCGAGGCCAAGCCCCCCCGCCCCCGGGGCCTCGCGCTCGGTGCGGTCCCGCCCATCGAGCCCGGTGCGACCTCGCAAGGGGCCCCGGCGGCGGTGGCCGACATGGCCGCCCTGCTCGCCGAGATCACTCGGGCGCCTCGCGTGGTGGGGACCGCCGGCTACGAGCGTGGACTGGACGCCGTCGAGGCCACGCTCCGCGCCGCCGGCCTGAACCCGACGCGCCTGGAGGTCGACGCGACGCGAGCCATCCCGACACGCTCCGAGGTGCTGCTCTTCGAGGACGCCATCAGCGGGCTCGCCTTCGCCGGACTGAAGGAGCGCTGGGACCCAAGCGCCGCGCCGGCCGCCGCGCTGCCGGCGGCCTATGCGTGGAATGTGTCGAAGTCCAACACGCGCGGTCCAGTGGTCGACCTCGGCGCGGGCCTCGAGGCGGACTTTGAGGCGGCGACTCGCATGCGCCTCTCCCTCGGTGGCGCGATCGCCCTCGTCACGGTCCCCGCCGCTCCCTCGAGCCGGAAGAGCACGGTCCGGGCCATCGCGGAGCGCGCTGCCAGCCGAGGCTGCGTCGGCGTGCTCATCGCGCCCCTCGCCCCCGGCCTGAGCCGCGACGACTTCGTCCTGGAGGACACCTCGGGCTCGCCCCGATCAGGGACCGCCGCGACCCGGCTCTCGCTGCCCTGCGCCCCCATACGCAGCGTGGAGGCGGAGATGCTCCGCTCGCGGCTCAAGGTCCGCCGTGTCCGCGGCGCCAGCGGCAAGACCGTGACGGTCCGGGTTGGCCCCGGACCAGTCGAAGCCTCCCTCATCATCGAGTGCCCCAGCGAGGCCGTGAGCGCGAGCGCCTTGCGCCTCGACGTCCCCACGACGCGGGCCGGGGGCGTACACCTGGTCCCCACGGACCACTGCGCGGACCTCCCCCTGGGCGGCGCGCCGACCGTCGCCGTCGCCGTCACCGCCGCGGCGGGCCTCGGGGCGCCGGACAGCGGAGCCACACTCTCCATGGTGTTCGGCCCGCGAGACGGCGCCCTCCCCACGGAGCTAGGGCCCCCCGCACTGCTGCTCGATGCGGTCCTCGCGCCGCGGGCAGGGAGTCCCCTCCTGGCGCGGCATGGTCGCCTCGGTCCCTCACGCCTCGCTGCCCACCTGGGCGAGTTCGACAGCCAGCTCGCGGACCGCCTCAAGGGTCAGCTGGAGGCTCGCATGGCCGCGGCCGTGGACTGGATCTCGTACGGCATCACGGGCACCGACGATCCCCGGAGTGCCTCTGGGGCGCGGGCTTCTCGCGGACTCGAGCGCCTCCTCGCGCCGCTACCGAGCGAACGCTGAACCGTTGGTAATCCTGGCCCGCTTCTTCCGCCGCTTCCTGCGGTATCGCGGCCCCCTGCTCATGGGGCTGGTCTGCATCCCGCTTGCGCAGCTGGCGGATGTGGCGATCACCCTGCTCGTGGGTGACGCGCTCGACCAAGCGCAAGACTCCTCGGACGCCGAATGGATGGGCCACGTGCTCACCTGGATGGACGTCTACGCGGTGGGCCACAGCGTGCTGCGCTTCTACCAGCGCTGGCTCATCGTCGTGGTCTCCAGGCGGGTCGAGGTCGACCTCAAGCGGGAGCTCATGAACAAGCTCACGTCGCTGCCCTTCGCGTTCCACGACCGGAGCCGGTCCGGGGACGTGGTGTCACGCCTGACGAGCGACGTGGAGGCGGTGCGGATGACCCTGGGTCCGGGGCTCATGTACACCCTCGGCGCGGTGGTCATCGTCCCCATCAGCCTGGCGATTCTGTTCACGATCAAGCCCACCCTCGCCCTGGCGATGGTGATCCCCATGGTCGGCATGGGCGTCACCATGAAGCTGCTGACGGGCCGGCTGCACTCCTTCTCCGTCGCCGTCCAGGAGTCGATCGCGAGCATCAGCCACCGCGCCCAGGAGAACTTCGGCGGGATCCGGGTGGTGAAGGGGTACGCGAGGGAGGACCAGCAGGCGCGGCTCTTCGAGGCCACCAGCGCCGAGAATCGCGACAACCAGGTGGAGCTCGGCAAGGCACGCGGGCTCACGCACGCGGCGGTGAATGCCTCCTTCGACCTGACCTTCGCGGTCATCCTCCTCATCGGCGGCTTGGCGGCCGTGGACCGCACCCTGCCGATCGGTGACCTCTTCAAGTTCATTGACCTCACCATGAAAGTGTTCTGGCCGCTGATCGCGATCGGGTGGGTCCTCGGCATGCTCCCGCGGGCGATCGCGAGCGCCGAACGCGTGCAGGAGTTGCTCGATGAGGAGAACCCCATCGAGGACGGCGAGGCCTCCGTCGCCAGCGGCGACGTCCGCGGCGCGCTTGACTTCGACAGCGTCAGCTTCACCTACGAGCGCGGCAAGGAGCCCGCGCTGCGGGGAGTCCGGTTCACCGCCGCCGCCGGCTCAACCGTGGGGATCGTGGGCCCGACGGGTGCCGGGAAGTCGACACTACTCAACCTCGTCGGTCGGCTCTTCGAGACCACCGAGGGAGAGATCCGCCTCGACGGCACTTCGGTCAAGGACCTCCCCGTCGCGACGCTGCGGGGCGCCATCGGGTACGTACCCCAGGACTCCTTCCTCTTCAGCGAGCCGTACGCGGACAACATTCGCTTTGGAGCCGAGGCCCCCCTCGACGATGCCGCCGTGGAGGCGCTCATCGAGCGGGTCTCCATGAAGGACGAGGTGGCCGAGTTTCCCGATGGCATGGAGACGCTCGTGGGTGAGCGCGGCGTCACCCTCTCCGGCGGGCAGCGGCAGCGGACCTGCATCGCTCGCGCCCTCGCGCGGGACCCGCGGATCCTCATCCTCGATGACTGCCTCTCTGCGGTGGACACCGAGACCGAGAAGGCCCTGCTAGGCAGCCTGCGGAGCGCGGGGACGGGGCGAACCGTGCTGGTCGCTGCGCACCGGCTCAGCTCTGTCCGAGAGGCAGACCTCATCGTCGTCCTGGACGCGAGCGGGGCCGTGGAGGCGAAGGGCTCCCACGCCCAGCTCATCGCACGGGAGGGCTGGTACCAGACAACCTGGGAGCAGCAACAACGCACGGATTCACTCTCGGCCGAGGTCGAGAGCGAGATCGGGAGGACCGCATGAGCGTCAGCGAGGTCGACCCCAACGAGCTCGTGGTCACCAAGGCCTGGGACACGTCGCTGTTCCGGCGCCTGCTCGAGTTCATCCGCCCCCACCGCCGGTTGTTCCTGGCGAGCTTCTCCGTGCTCCTGTGCCTGTTCGCCGGGGAGCTCTTCGGGACCTGGATCTGGCGCGGCGCCATCGACGGGCCTGTGACGGAGGCCGCCGGGGCCGAGGACCGATCGCCCTTCGTGCGCGAGCTCCTGAACTGGGTGGGGCTCTACCTCGGGCTCGTCGTCTTCATGACGGGCCTGCGGTACCTTGAGACCTCGGTCCTGACGCGCACCGGACAAGCCGTGGTCCATGACCTGCGCGCGCGCGTCTTCCGCCACCTGCAGCACCTCGACCTCGGCTTCTTCGACCGCCGCCCCACCGGGGCGCTCGTGACCCGAGTCACCACCGACATCGAGAACCTGTCGGAGATGTTC
>JAQWJQ010000215.1 GCA_029248265.1 Planctomycetota bacterium | reverse complement strand
ATCTTCGACCAGATCCTCGAGCACGGCGCCTCGTACGAGATCCTCAAGTTCGAGGTGGGCACCACCCACGCCGACGAGTCAGAGATCGAACTCAAGATCACCGCAGAGGACGAGGCGACCCTCTCCTTCGGGTGCGCCGTGGCCTCGGCGCGCGACGCACGTCTCGTGAAGATCGAGCGAGACATGTGCGTCCCTGAGGACTTCTACTCCACGACCAACCACCGCACGGAGGTCCGCCTCGAGGGAGTGTGGCGCGCGGTCGAAGCTCAGCGCATGGACGCCGTCATCGTGCTCGAGGGCGGCGTCCCCCTGTGCCGCAAGCTGCGCGACGTGCGCGCCGGCGACCTCGTCGTGTGCGGGGTCTCCGGGGTCCGGGTGAACCTCGAACAGGCCGAGGGCGAGCGGGCCACGTTCGCCTTCATGAGCAACGACATCAGCTCCGAGCGAAGCGTCGAGACGAGCGTGAAGCGCGTCGCGCGTCAGATGCGCCGCACCCGCGAGGAGGGCAAGCGGATCATCTTCGTCGCCGGCCCGGTGGTCATCCACACGGACGGCATTGACCCCTTCCGGAGCCTGATCGAGGGGCGCTGGGTGGACGCGATCCTCTCCGGCAACGCGCTCGCGGTCCACGACATCGAGAACAGCTTCTTCGGGACCTCGCTCGGCGTGAGCCTGGGCACGGGTAAGCCCGTGGAGGAGGGACACAAGAACCACATGCGGGCCATCAACCGCATCAACCACGCCGGGTCGATCCCCGAGGCCGTGCGCACCGGGGTCCTCAAGAGCGGGATCATGCACGCCTGCGTCGAGCATGACGTCGACGTGGTCCTCGCCGGTTCGATCCGGGATGACGGGCCGCTCCCCGACACCCTGATGGACCTGATCGAAGCCCAGGAGGCCTACGCGCACCAGCTCAAGGACGCGGGCATGGTGCTGATGCTGAGCACCATGCTCCACTCCATCGGCGTGGGGAACATGCTCCCCTCCTGGGTGCGCGTGGTCTGCGTCGACATCAACCCCGCCGTGGTGACCAAGCTCAGCGACCGAGGGTCCTCCCAGACGGTCGGGGTCGTCACCGACGTCGGGCTGTTCCTCGGCCGGCTCGCCGAGGAGCTCCGGGACGCGAGCCGCTGACCAGGCTCGATCCGAAACGGGGCCGCGCACGGCGTGACCGGTTCCGTTCCCCTGCGGTGTCGAGATCGCTAGGCTGAAGACTCCCCCCGGACGCCGGGGGGGGCCTCCCATGACCGCTGATCCCCGCCAAGCCGCCGCGCACGCGCCCCCCCTGGGCCCGGACGGTCTGCGGCTTGAGGACGGGCCGGCCCGCCGCTTCCTGGCGGCCTGCTGGGTCTGGGGCCTCGCCTCCCTGGCCCTCGCCGCGTTGGCGAGCTGGAGCCTGGTGCACCCCGAGCTTGCGGACGGCCGCCCGGCCCTGGGCTTCGGTCGCCTCCGGCCCCTGGCGGAGCTGCTGCTCCTCCTCGGGTTCCTGGGGAACGGCTTCTTCGCCCTGGTGCACCACTCCGCCCAGCGGCTGTGCTGCGCGCCCATGGCCGCGGCGCCCCTGGGGTGGCTCCACCTTTGGGGCTGGCAACTCGCGCTGATCTGGGCCGCGTGGACGGTGGCCGGCGGCGCTATGGAGCCCCGGCTCCTCTCCCCGGCCGAGGCCCCGGTGGACCTCACCCTCGCGGGCCTGTGGACCCTCTTCGGCGTCCAGCTGCTCGTGACGCTGACCCGTCGGCGCCAGCGCTACATGTACGCGTCGCTCTGGTTCTATCTGGCGGCCACCCTGCTCTTCGGGGGCCTCCAGCTCGCGGCGGCCCTCGCGTCCCTGCCCCACCCGCTCCTCGGCAGCCCGCCCTTCGCCGGGGCCGCCGACGCGGCCCTGCAGTGGTGGTACGTGCGGAACGGCGCAGGCGCCCTCGTGGTCCTCGGCCTGTTCGGGGTGGCCTACGACCTTGCGCCCCGGATCGCGGCCGCGCCGCTGCACTCCTACCGCATGGGCATCGTGCACCTGTGGTCGCTGCTACTGATCCAGCTCTGGGTCGCGCCCCGCCACCTGCACCTGACCCCGGCGCCCGGCTGGCTCTCCGCCCTCGCCCTCGCCTTCGCCTTCCTGGTCTGGGTGCCGTCCGCCAGCGGCGTGTTCAACCTCGCCGCCACCCTGCGTGACGGCCGCAGAGACGCGGGCGTCCACGAACCCGCTCGACCGTTCCTCGTGGCAGCCCTCTTCTTCTTTGCCCTGGCCGCCATCGAGGACCCCGTCCTGGCCCTGCGGAGGGTCAGCGCGGCGGTGGGCTCGACGGACTGGGTGGAGGGACACCAGGAGCTGCTGCTCCTGGGCTGGGGCGCCTTCGTCGTGTTCGCCGGCTCCTACTGGGTGGCGCCCCGGCTCTTCCACGCGCCGCTCCACTCCCCGGGGCTCGCCCGCGCCCACTTCTGGCTGGCCACGGTCGGCGTGCTCACCTCCGCCGCCGCCCTGCGCTTCAGCGGCGCGGCCCAGGCCGGGGTGCTCGGCGCCCTGTCCCCGGAAGGGCACCTGCTGCACCCCGAGTTCACCGAGGCGGTCACGCGGGTCGAAGGGCAGCGCCTCCTGCACGTCGTCGGCCTCGGCCTCTTCTTCGCGGGCGCCCTCCTGGGCGCCTGGAACCTCCTGCGCACCTGGTCCGCGCGACCGGGCACCTACCCGTCCACCCCGGTGACCGAGCCGCCGCTGGAGCCCGCGGTCGCCGCCGAGGAGGCCCCCGCCCCGCCCGCGGGCGCGGTGCTCGACTGGGGCCGCAGGCTCCAGGTGTTCTGCACCCTGTGGTGGCACCGGCGCCTCGAGCGACGGCCCCTGCGCCTCGCCAGCTGGATCACCCTCGCCGCGGGCGCGGTCGCGGCCCTGCAGCTTGGCCCGCTGCTGCGCGCCGAGCCCGCCGCCGTGGCCAGCCTCACGCCCCTGGAGGCCTACGGCCGCTCGGTGTACGAGCGCGAGGGCTGCGCCACCTGCCACACCCAGGCGGTGCGCCCCCTGCTCGCGGACACCAAGCGCTATGGCGCCCTCAGCGCGCCGGGCGAACCGGTGGAGCGCGGGCCCGCCCTCTGGGGCACCCGCCGCGTGGGGCCAGACCTCGCCCGCGAGGGTGGGCGCCGCTCCACCCGCTGGCAGGTCCTGCACCTGGACGACCCGCGCGCCGTCTCCCCCGGTTCGGCGATGCCCTCGTACCGGCACCTCTTCGAACGGGCGCGGGACCTCCCGCGCCTCCTCCACCGCTCTGGACTCAGGAAGCTCCCCACCGTCGCCGCCGAGGACGCCGCGGCGCAAGCCGCCGCCCTCACCGCGGAGTTCGAGGCCCAGCACCGCGCGCCTCTCCTGCGCCCGGGCGCCGGCGCCCCTGCGGCCCTGGAGGGATCCGACGCCATCGCCCTCGTGGCCTACCTCCAGCAGCTCGGGCTCCCCCCGTCCGAAGCCCCCACCGACCCGACCGACGGCGAGCAGCCCTGACCCCGCGGCCATCCGCCCCGGTTGACGTCTCCGCCTCACCGCCCAAGCTCAACACCATGCCCGACACCGACCAGCGCTCCGCCCACCGCCCCACGGCGCACGGCATCGAGGAGGGGGACCACCCGCTCCCCGGCTGGTGGTCCATGGCCGCGCTGGCCTCCGCCGTGCTCGCCTTCGGGTCCCTGTTCCTCTCGGTGATCCGCCCGGACCTCACCGACCCTGCGGCCAGCTACGACCGGGCCGTCACCGCGGAGCTCCAGGCGCAGTTCGCAGAGATCGGCAACCTGACGCCCACCACGGGGACCATGGGCGCGTTCATGACCGACCCGGAGAAGGCCCGCTGGCTCCGGGTGGGTGAGGCGATCTTCACCGCGAACTGCGTGTCCTGCCACGGCAGCGACGGCGGCGGGGTCTCCGGCCCCAACCTGACCGACGACCACTACCTCCGGGTGCGCGAGCTCACGGACGTGGCCGACACCGTCATCGGCGGCTCCATCGCGGCCGGCATGCCCGCCTGGAAGGACCAGCTGAGCATGAATGAGATCGTGCTCGTCTCCGCCTACGCGGCCTCCCTGCGCGGCGGCTTCGTGGAGGGCAAGGCGCCCGATGGTGAGCCGATCGCCCCCTGGTTCCCCGGCGACTCCGACTGACGTCCTCCGCCGGCCACGGCCCGCCCTCGCCACAGGGGCGCTCGGGCGCAGAAGCGGGGCGGAGCCTGTTCGAGATCCGGGTGCGTTGTGCACACTCTGTGCATGACCGCGCCCTCCTTGATCCGACGTGGCCTCGTGGCCTGCACCGCCGTCCTCTCCCTCGCTGCGCCGCACGCGGCGGCCGCCCAGGGCGGCGCTCTGGAGCACGACACCCTCTGGCCGCCGACCCTCGAGACCTACCTGCCCGACGGGCAGGCGTACGACGCGACCTTCCCCCGCCCCGAGTCGGTCCTTGGCTGGCCCGTGGGGACCTGGCACGTGCGCCACGACCAGCTCGTGCGTTGGTTCGAGGTGGTGGCCGAGCAGTCGCCGCGGGTGAGCCTCGAGCGGACGGGCCAAACCCACGAGGCCAGGCCCACCTTGCTCGCCACCATCAGCTCGCCAGAGAACCTGGCGCGCCTCGAGGAGATCCGCGCCGCCCACCGCTCGGCGGTGCTGACCGGCGCGGCGGACTACGACGGCCCGTCGGTGGTCTGGATGGGCTATGGCGTGCACGGCAACGAGTCGAGCGCGTCCAACGCGAGCTTGCTGCTGCTCTACCACCTGGCGGCGGCCAGCGGGGCGGACATCGACGCCTACCTCGAGCGCACGGTGGTCCTCGTCGACCCCTGCGTGAACCCCGATGGCGGCGCGCGCTTCGCCCACTGGGCGAACATGCACCGGGGCCAGCAGCTGGTGGGCGACCCCGCCTCCCGGGAGCACAACGAGGCCTGGCCCGGCGGGCGCACCAACCACTACTGGTTCGACCTGAACCGGGACTGGCTGCTGCTCACCCACCCCGAGTCCCGCGGGCGGGTGGCGGCCTTCCACCGCTGGATGCCCACGGTGCTCACGGACTACCACGAGATGGGGAGTGACTCGACGTACTTCTTCCAGCCGGGGATCCCGAGCCGCCGCAACCCGCTCACGCCCGAGCGCAACCAGCAGCTCACCGGGGAGATCGCGGAGTTCCACGCCGCCGCACTGGACGCCATGGGGAGCCTCTACTTCACCGAGGAGCGCTTCGACGACTTCTACTACGGCAAGGGCTCCACCTACCCCGACCTCCAGGGCGCCATCGGGATCCTGTTCGAGCAGGCGAGCTCCCGCGGGCACCTCATGAGCACCAAGCGCGGCGAGCTCACCTTCCCCTTCACGATCCGCAACCAGTTCACCACGTCCCTGACCACCCTCGAGGCCGCGGACCGCCTGCGGGTCAAGCTCGGCGCCTACCAGCGGGAGTTCTTCCGCGACGCCCGGGCCGAGGCCAGGAGCGGCGACGTGGGCGGCTACGTGATCACCGACCGTGACCGCTTCCGCCTGAACGAGATGGTGGACCGCATCCAGCGCCACGGCATCGCCGTCCACGACCTGGCCGAGGACCTCGAGGGCTTCCCCGAGGACGAGTCCTACGTGATCCCCTCGGACCAGCCCCAGGCGAAGCTCGTGCGCGCGCTCTTCGAGACGCGCACCTCCTGGGACGACAACACCTTCTACGACGTGTCCTCCTGGACGTTCCCCCTGAGCTTCGACGTGCGTTACGAGGCGGTGCCCATGGAGGAGTGGAGTGGCGACCTCGTGGGCGAGGTCGCGGACCCCACGCGGGACGCGCGTGACCGCGAGCTGTGGTCCGACGGGGCGGTCACCGCCTACGCCTTCCAATGGCACGACTCCGGCGCCGCCGCCGGCCTCGCGCACCTGCAGGCCCTGGGCATCCGCACCAGCGTCCTCACCAAGGAGGTCACCATCGCCGGCCAGTCCGCAGGGCGCAGAGTGACCCTGGACCCCGGCGCCATCCTCGTGCCCATGGGCCCCCAGGAGCTCTCCACCGAGGCCATCACCGCCGCCCTCCTCGACGCCCGCGAGCACGGCCTGGAGCTGATCCCCATCGCCACGGGCCTGACCGACGTGGGGCCCGACCTCGGCAGCGGCTCCTTCAGCGTCCTGCGCGAGCCCAAGCCCCTCCTGCTCATCGGCTCCGGCGTCTCCGCCTACGAGGCCGGCGAGGTCTGGCACGACCTCGACACCCGGGTCGGGCTGACCGTGAGCACCGTGGACCGTGCGCGCCTAGGGCGCCTGGACCTCTCGGACTACACCCACGTCATCCTCGTCAACGGGGCCACCGGCGGCTGGGGTGACCAGGAGACCGACCAGCTGCGCGCCTGGGTCCGGGATGGCGGTCACGTGATCGCCACCAAGCGCGCCGCCGTCTGGGCCGCCGAGCACCTCATGACGACGGCCGAGCATGCTCACGACGACGTCGACGGGGAGGACGACGAGGCCGAGCACGGCGACGTCCCCTACGGCGAGTACGAGGCCCGCCGCGCCGAGCAGCGCATCGCCGGCACCATCTTCCAGGCACGTATCGACCGCTCCCATCCCCTGGGGTACGGCTTCGACCGGGACACCGTCCCCGTCTTCCGCAACTTCGAGGGCGTCCTGCCCGAGGGCCCCGACCCCTTCGCGACCCCCCTGCGCTACACCGAGAGCCCGCTCGTCTCGGGCTTCGCCAGCGAGGCCAACGTGGAGAAGATCGCCGGCACCCCCGCGGTCCGCGTGCGCCGCCTGGGCGGCGGCACCGTCACCGCCATGGTGGACAACCCCTGCTTCCGCGGCGTCTGGTACGGCACCCGCCGCCTCCTCCTCAACGCCCTCTTCTTCTCCGGCGCCGTCCAGTCCACCGGCCCCATCGACAAGCGCACCGAGGACGAGGCCATGGACTACGACCACGGCCACGCCCACGACCGCTGACCCCGCGCGGCGGCCGCGCCGTCCGCAGCTGGCGGGTGGGCCTGCCGTCCAGCCTGAACACCGACCCGACCTGGAGATGGCCGGGAAGGGTCTGATGCAGCATTCCCAAGCCCCGAGGGCCCCCAAGAGCCGCTCTCTCTTCCCTCCGTGGGGCAGACCATCT
>JAQWJQ010000202.1 GCA_029248265.1 Planctomycetota bacterium | reverse complement strand
GTCTGCGAGGGTCGGTTGGGCTTGGGTCGTCATGGCCGTGATGGGGGTCGCGTAACTGCTCGGCGGGGCGTTTTGGCGCACCAGTCTAGCCGCCGCGGGGCCGGCTGGGGTGGGGCTGCCAATAACAAGGGCCCGCGCCGTCGGGAACGGCGCGGGCCCTGCTCGGAAGCTCGCCGGGCTCCTGGGCCCCTCGGGGCCGGGAGCTGGGTCCAGTCCTAGTCGCGTCGGTCGAAGCGCCGACGCATTTCGTTCATCTCTCGACGCATCGCGCGGACCTCCTCCCGGAGCTCCTGGAGGGCCTGCATGGCCTCCGGAGGCATGCCGCGCTCGCGCGGCTCCATCGCGCGCTCTCCGCCGCGGGAAATGGAGAACCCCGAGGCTTCGTCGAACTCGATGAACTCCGAGCCGTCGAGCTCGATGACCTCGTTGCCGCCGACGTGGATGACCCGTCGCTCCACGTGGCGCTCATGGTGCTCGCCTTCCTCGCCGTGGTCCCCCTCACTCTCGATCTCCACCTCCATGTGGATCTCTCGGCCTCCGAGGTCGTGGTCGCCGAAGCCAAACTCCGAGAGGAGTTCCCCGAGGTCGAATTCCATCTCGTCCTCGCCTTCCATCTCCATCCGGATGTGCACCTCGCCGTGGCCACCGGGGAACTCGAACCGGCGCACCTCGTGATGCCCGTCGTGGTCATCATGATCCCCGTGGTCGTCGTGATGGCGTTCGTGGCGTTCCTCGCCCTCCATGAGCTCCATCACGAGCAGTTCGATGAGCTCCGAGTGTTCCCCGTCGATGACGATTTGCCGCCCGTCGCCTTCCTCGCCGAGGCCCATGACGATCACCCGTCGCTCACGATGCTCCTCGCCGTGGTGGTCTTCGTGATGCTCCTCGTGGTGCCTGTCGAGCTCCTCCATCTCGCGCTCGATCCAGCCGAGCTTCTCGTGGAGCTCCCCGATCATCCGCTCGATATCGCGGGCCTCCGCGCGGAGTTCATCCCGGCGGCGGTCGTCGTCCTGGAAGGTGGTGAGCGGTGCGGCGGCGGGCGGAACGGGCACCGCGCTTGCGATCAGGGCAGTTATGAGCGGGAGCATGGGAGAGGTGGTTGGATGGTGTGTGGTCGTGGGGCCGGGACTGGCCGTCGAGTCGTACGGTCGATCCCTCCTTGCGTTTGTCGGTCGGGATCTTCGAGAACTTCCGCAAATCCAGGGGATGAGCCAGCGGCGAAGGGCGTCCCGACCATGCCACAGGAGCGAGAATTCGGGCGGGCTCGAAGCCGGACCAAACTGTGCCCGGGCCAACACAATCCAGAATGGGGACGTCACCCACCTGCGGCGCGCGGCGTAGGGTCGGTGACCACGCCGACCCCGGCGATCGCAGGCGCCTGGAACCCGGCTCAGCCCCCTGGCTCGGCGACCCCGCCGCAGCGATGTGACCCCGATCGGACCTCCCCGCCCCTCCCCGCCCCTGCCCGAGCGGCCTCTGGTCTGATCCGGCCCCGTTTTGCCCACAGGAAGCCCGGCCTCGCGCCGAGCCTCACCAGCTATCCCTTCCCATGACGACGATCGAGCGCCCTCCCGCCCCCCAGTTTGACGAGACGGCCCGCTTCCTGGGCGAGATCAAGGAGCGCGTCGGCCGGGTGGTCGTCGGCCAGGAGGTGGTGGTGGAGCGGATCCTCATCGCGCTCCTGACCGGGGGACACCTCCTGTTGGAGGGCGTCCCTGGCCTCGCCAAGACCCTCCTGGTGGCGGCGGTCTCCAAGACCGTGGACCTCGACTTCGCGCGGATCCAGTTCACGATCGACCTGCTTCCCTCGGACATCCTCGGGTCCGAGATCCTCGACCAGCGGGACCAGACGTTCAAAACGCACAAGGGGCCGATCTTCACCAACCTGCTCCTCGCCGACGAGATCAACCGCGCCGCGCCCAAGGTGCAGAGCGCGCTCCTCGAGGCCATGCAGGAGCGACGGATCACCATCGGCAATCAGAACTACGGCCTCCCGGTTCCGTTTCTCGTGATCGCGACCCAGAACCCCGTGGAGCAGGCGGGGACCTTCGAGTTGCCCGAGGCGCAGCTGGACCGCTTCATGCTCCTGCACCGCCTCCAGTACCTGAACAACGAGGACGAGAAGGAGGTCCTGCGTCGGAACGCGAAGCTCGGTATCCAGCGGGACAAGAGCGGCGGCGCCACCGTCAAGACCGAGTTCGACATGGTGGACCAGGGCAGCGTCGGCGGGCGCGACGAGCTGGCTCGCGCCATGGAGGATGTCTCGAAGGTTCACGTCTCCGAGGCCTTCATCGAGCACGTGATGGAGATCGTCGACCGCACCCGCAAGCACCCCGAGCTCGAGCTCGGCGCGTCCCCCCGGGCGGGCATCGCGCTCGTCAAGGCCTCCCGTGCCCGGGCGCTCATCCACGGCCGCGACTACGTGATCCCCGAGGACCTCTTCGCCCTCGCCGAGGACGTCATCCTGCACCGCATCCGCGCCACCTACGAGGCGCTGGCGGAGGGCCGGGACACCTCGGTCATCCTCCAGGAGATGCTGGGCGAGCTGGGCGCTGCCTGAGGCCATGGAGCGTACCGGAGCCCCCCGGCGCGCCGCGCCGGAGCAGACGCTGCCGCCTGTCGAGCCCCTCGACACGCGGCGCTATCAGATCGCCATCCGGCGCCTGGCGGACACCCTCAGCCACGGCACCGACCGCTCGCGCTTCCTGGGGTCGGGCCTCGAGTACGTCCAGTCTCGACCCTACGTCCCCGGCGACCCGGTGCGGGCGATCGACTGGCGCGTGACGGCGCGTACGGGTGAGGTGCACATCAAGGAGTACGAGGCCCCCAAGCGGATGCCGGCGTGGATCCTGTTCGACACCTCGGGCTCCATGACCCTCTCGTCGACGCGCCTCAGCAAGTACCAGGTCGCCGCGCAGATCGCGGGCGGGCTGGCCTTCGCCTGCCTCGATCGGGTGAGCCCGGTGGGCCTCCTGGGGACCGGCGAGCGCGACCTGCGGGTCCAGCCGAGCCTCGCCAAGGACGAGGTCATGCAGTGGCTCGTGAAGCTCCGGACGTACAGCGAGGGTGAGCGGACGACGCTCGCCCGGCGGGTCACGGAGCTCAACGCGCGGCTCAGCAATCGGGCGCTGGTCTTCGTGCTGAGTGACCTGCACGAGCCCGAGGCCATGGACGCCCTGAAGCTCATGGCCCAGGTGCATGACGTGGTCGTGTTCCAGCTCCAGGACCCGGCGGAGGTGGAGCTGCGCGGCGCGGGCTTCCTGCGCGCAGAGGAGGCGGAGACCGGCGCGGGCTTCGTGACCCACGGGCGGCGTCAGCGCCTCGACCCCGAGGCGGCTCGCCAGGCGCTCCGCCGCGGGGGGATCGACCACCTCTTGATCCGCACCGACGAGCCCTATGCTCAGCCGCTCAGGCTGTTTCTCAAGGACCGCGCCGTGCTCGCGGGAGGCCGATGATGATCGTCACCACCGCACTCTTCGGTGCCCTGCTGGCGCCTTCTCCTGCCCTGTCGGGGCCTCGAATGGAGGCGCTCGTCCCGGCGGCGGTCATGGCCGCGGCCCAGGCCGAGCCCATCGCGCGGACCTCCGTGGGCATGCGGGTGAGGATCGAGGAGCAGCCGATCCCCGGGCCGCGCTTGCAGGCGAAGCCCGTCGCCGATCCGGGGCGCGCGGAGGCCATCGTGCGGGTCCTCAACGTCTTCCCGCATGGTTCGGGGTGGCGCTACAACCTCGAGGTGACGCCCCTGGTCGAGGGCACCTTGGACCTCGGGACGCTCCTGGAGCCGGCCGAGGCGGGCGCCACCTGGGACGCGCCGACCCTCGAGATCGAGGTCGAGGCGCTGCTCCCCGCGGGCGTGGTCGAGCCCAATGATCTCGACGTCCCTGCCCCGGATGAGGTGGGGGGCTATGGCGCCGGGATGACCCTCCTGGGGATCCTCTGGGCCCTGGGGCTCGTGGCCCTCGTGACCGTCGGACGCCGCCGTGGGGACAGGGTGGAGAACGCCAGCCCCGAGGCGCCCTTGACCCTCGCGGATCGACTCGCGCCCCTGGTGGAGCGGGCACGATCGGGCGAGCTCGACACCGCCCAGCAGGCGGAGCTCGAGCGGCTCCTGCTGGCCCACTGGCGCGACCGACGCAACTTGAGCGCCACCCCGGTGGCCGAGGCGGTGGCGTTGCTCCGTGCTGACGAGGAGGCCGGACCCCTCCTCCTCCAGCTCGAGCGCTGGCTGCACCGCCCTGGATCGGAGGCCGACGCCGTCGACCTCGGGGCGCTCCTCGCGCCGTACCGTGGGACGCCCGATCCCGGAGGGCAGCGGGGATGAGCCTGAGCTTCGGTCATCCCTGGGCCCTCGCCCTGCTCGCGGTCCCGCTGCTGCTGCTGAGCCTCGTCTGGTCCGGTAAGGGGGGGCGTCTCGCGCTGCCCTTTGACGGGACGGCGCGTGCCGACCGGCGGTCGCGTGGGCTCGGGCTTTCGGTCTTGCTGCGGCTCGCGGAGTCCGTGTCCCCGGTGCTCCTCGCGGTGGCCGTGGTGCTCCTCGCTGGACCCCAGAAGATCGGCGCGCCCTCCACCAAGCGCAAGCTCACCAACATCCAGTTCTGTGTGGACGTGTCCGGTTCCATGACCGCCTCGTTCGGGGAGGGGACCCGCTACGACGCCGCGATGGAGGCCATCAACGAGTTCCTCGACTTCCGCGACGGCGACGCCTTCGGGCTGACCTTCTTCGGGAACAACGTCCTGCACTGGTGCCCGCTCACCAACGACACCAGCGCCTTCCGCTGCGCGCCGCCCTTCATGGATCCCAAGCGGGGCGCCCTGCCGCCCTGGTTCGGGGGGACGTCCATCGGCAAGGCGCTGAACGCCTGCCGCGACGTGCTGGCGAGCCGCGAGGAGGGGGACCGGATGATCATCCTGATCTCCGACGGGTTCTCGTCGGACCTCTCCGGAGGCCAGGACGAGGTGATCGCGGACCGGCTGAAGAAGAGCGGCGTGACGGTCTACGGGGTCCATGTGGCGGACGGCAACGTGCCGGGGGAGGTGCTCAACATCGCCTCGCTGACGGGCGGGGAGATGTTCGCGGCCGGTGACCCGGCGGCGCTCGACACGGTCTTCAAGCGCATCGACCAGATGCAGGTGGCGGAGCTCGAGAAGGTTGCAGGTGAGCAGCTCGACGACTTCGGGCTGTGGTGCTGGATCGGGCTGATCGCCCTCGCCGCCCACGCCCTGCTCCAGCTGTTCCTGAGGGCGACGCCGTGGTGATCCTGCGATGAGCGACTGGACCATGATCCTCACGGCGGCGGCCTTCGCCCTCGTGCTCGGCGGGGAGCTCCTGCACCTGCGGCGGATCCGGCGCGTGCGTCATCTGGCGTTCGGGCCCGCGGGACGAGCCGCCGCCTGGGTCCAGGCGGTGCCCCTGCTCCGCGCCGCGGGCGCCGCGGGCCTCGCCTTCGGACTCTCGAGCCTGCTGCTCGACGTGAAGCCCAAGGCCCACCGCCTGGTGGACAAGGGGCCGGACGAGTGGAAGCACCTGGTGCTCGTCCTCGACGTCTCGCCCTCCATGCGCCTCGAGGACGCCGGGCCCGACGCGGCTCAGAGCCGCACCGGTCGCGCTCGGGACGTGCTGGACTCGATCTTCGGGCGGGTCGCCATCGGGCAGTACAAGATCTCGATCATCGCGACCTACACCGGCGCCATGCCGGTGGTGGTGGACACCTCGGACTCGGAGGTGGTGCGCAACGTGCTGAGCGACCTCCCCATGCACTTCGCCTTCAAGTCCGGCGAGACGCGCCTGTTCGACGGGCTCGAGGAGGCGGCGCGCATCGCGGCCCCTTGGGAGCCGGGGAGCACCACGCTCATCGTGGCGAGCGACGGCGATACCTTGCCGCCCACCGGCATGCCGACGATGCCGCGCGCCATCGGGGGCGTCCTCGTGGTCGGGATCGGTGACCCGACGAAGGGCACCTTTATCAACGGGCGGAACTCCCGCCAGGATGTGTCTGCCTTGCGGCAGATGGCCCTGCGGCTGGGCGGTCAGTACCACGACGGGAACAAGCGCCAGGTGGCCAGCGAGGTGCTCCGGACCGTGACTGCAGGGGCGGACCGTGAGGCGGCGCTCAAGCTCGGTCGCCGCGAGTACGCCCTCCTGGCGATGGTGCTCGGCGCCCTGTTACTCGCGCTGCTGCCGCCGCTGCTGCGGGCCCTCGGGAGCCCCTGGGCCCACCGCAGAACCTCCTGGCGAGGCTCCCCGGGCGAACTCACCCGCTCTTGACGGTCGATTGAGTCACCGACTCGGGATCTGCCGATAGACTCCAACAGAACCCCCTCCTGCTCCGTTCGGAGCACATGACGAGGAACGACACGATGAGACGATTGATGATCGCCGGCTGGCTCCTGCTCCCTGCGGGAGCGTGGGCCTACCACGAAGGGCCGGGCCAGGACGGAGTCCAGCTCGACCTCGTGGACGCCGAACTCTCGGCCGCGCGCGAGGCCGCCGAGGCCAAGGACTGGGCGCTCGCGGTGGAGCACTACGACGCGGCGTTGAAGAGCCTGCCCGGCCTCGACACCCCGGCGCTCGAGCACAGCGCGCGGCGCATTCGCCTGAGCGCGGCCAAGGCCAAGCTGGCGTCCTCCGATCTCATCGCGGCGCGCTCCGAGCTCTCGGGGCTCGTCGACGAGCTGTCTCCGCTCGAGGCCTCCGAGGGCGCGATGCTGGACGAGGCCCGCGAGGGGCTCGCCAACGCCCAGTACTACTACACCTGGCTGATGCGCCTCGAGGGCTACTCCCGCGAGGAGTGGGAGCCTGAGGCCGAGGTCGCCCGCCAGAGCTACCGGCTGCTCGCCGAGCGCGCCGAGGCGCGTGGCGACGCGCAAGCGGCCCGAACCCACATGGAGGACCTCGAGTCCTCCATCAAGCTCGCCAGGCTCGACCTGGAGGAGCTGCAGGGCCTGCCCCTGCCCAACCAATGAAGCGGCAACGGGACCTGAAACGGTTCCGGAAAGCGCCCCGGTCGGGGCAAGCCCAAGTCTGGAAAGAAGCCTTCTGATTCCCGTGGCGCGAGCGGTGGCCCGCCGCCCGACGGCTCGGGTTCCTGAGCTCGATTTCCCCTCGTCCAGTGGCCGGCCCTGTCCGGCGACGACGCCCCCATGGAGCCGCGGAGTCACTCGCCGCGGATGCCGGGGGTGGTGTGTCCGCTCGCCGGGCGCTGCCTCAGGGTCCGCGGAGTGCTCCGCACCCGAACCTTCGCCTCACTCAAGCGACTGACTCCAAAGCATGATCCGTTCCCCTCTTCCGGCAGCCATCGCCACGGCGCTCGCTTTCTCCTCCCCGGCCGGAGCCCAGCAGGCGCAGTCCATCACAGCGCCGAAGACCATGAGCGGGAGCCTGGGGCCGATCTCCGTCTCGCCATCGTTGGTTCGGGTCGTGCCCCCTATGAACGCTGCGGCTGTGATGAGCGGGTTGGTCATCATCGATGGCGAAGAGGGCTATGAGTTCCTTGAGCCTCCCTCGGAGCTGATCGGCAGAGGTGAGGTCGTCGGTGCGGGTCCGGCGGGGAAGAAGGCGGGGGAGCCCGTCGACCCCAAGCGCGTCCAGAAGTTCCAGCAGGCGATCCTCGACCGCACGCCCTCGAAGATCCTCGCGGAGTGGTCCAAGACCGCGCCGCTGGCCTCGAATGAGGACTCCGAGCTCCAGGATCCGCCCATGCCGGAGGAGCCGGCGCCGAAGCTGGACAAGCCGAAGGCGCCCAAGCTGCAGGCCCTCGCGCGTCTCGTGGCTCCCTCGGAGCTGGTGGCTCCGGTGGGGTCGGTGGCGGACCTTGCGGCGCTCGCCAAGGCCAAGCAGGAGGCTGAAGAGGACCACGACGCGGAGGACTACGCCGAGGCCCTCGCGGCCTATCAGGCGGCGGAGGTGTCGGACGCCGAGCTGCAGTCGGCGTATGACGCGGACCTCGCCGCGTACAACGCGTCGAACGAAGCCCACAAGGCCTACAAGAAGGAGAAGTCTAGGGTGGAGAAGGAGCGCAAGACGCTCGCCACCAAGCGGCTCGCAAGGGACGTGCAGCTCTTCCAGCGGGACGTGACCCTGGGGCGCTGGGAGGCTGTGAAGGCGGCCCTGGATTCCCTGGGCACGAGCGGTCGCCAGGTCTACACCCAGATGCTGCCGAAGATCGCGCGGCCCCCGCAGCCGGTGAACGGTCGCTTCGGCCAGTACCAGGAGCAGTGCGCCTTCGAGTTCGATGACATCATCGAGCTGGTACGGATCGCCCCGGGCGGCTTCACGGTGACCGACGCGGGGATGCTTGCGCCGCTCGTGGCCCGGGTCTTCGCCCAGGGGCACAGCATCGACGATTGGGTAGCGCGCCTGCAGATGGAGGTCCAGCGCGCGCCGGTGGAGCGGGTGGTCCGGCCCCTCGATGCGGCTTGGCTCCTCAGCGCTCAGCGCCAGGACATTCACCTGAAGTCCTTCCTGCCGCCCTTCGAGGAGGCACTCGCCGACGACAACCGTGAGATCTTCAACCTGATCGCGCGGTACCGGATCGCCCTCTACAAGGAGGACCTTGACCCCCAGGCGCTGGATCGCGCTTGGGAGGCGAACCTCGCGGTCCTCGCGCCTGGAGAGCTGAAGGACAATCTGAAGAGGGAGGCCCTCAAGCGGGCCGTCCAGTACGCCAGTGTCGTGGGCGGTGAGAAGGGGTCTCAGTGGATCCGGGAGACGTTCACCGACCGGCCGGACCGCGGCATGGAGGTCCTTGCGACCATCGGCGCCGAGGCCTCCAAGGGGATGGTGCAGCGGTCGAGCCAGCCGAAGGACCGCCTCGCGGACCTGCGGCTCATGCGAGAGGCGGTGGACTCCCTGCTCGAGGTCGCCCCGGAGCGCGCGGGCGAGTGGCGTCCGACGCTGGTCCTGCTCTCCGACGCGTGGCTCCGTGAGGCCGCTTACTCCTACGAGAACTCCGAGCAGTCCTCCATGGGGCCGATCAGCCGACGAGACGCCTTCGGGAACATCTACTGGGAGGACAACCGCTACCGCTACAACAACTACAACCGCCCGGTGGACCCCATCGAGCCGGACGACCTGCTCGACGTGCGTCCGGACGGCGGCTGGCGCGACGGGCTGCCCGAGAGCCTGCGGCCAAAGGTGGATCAGACCATCGCCGAGCTCTACCTGAAGGTCGGCGAGGAGAAGCTCGCCTTCCCCTTCATCCGTGACCTGGCGGCCTCGAACCCGAAGAAGGCCAACGAGCTTGCCCGCTCGTTCATGGACGTCTGGATCCAGAACAATGACCCGAACGCGAGCCGCAATCGGTCGAACATCTACAACTACTCGTACGGCTTCAATCAGCGCGCGAGCGGCATCCCGCTGACCCGGAGCAAGCAGGAGCGGAACCTCGAGGACCTCTCCGAGTGGGTGGCGCGGCTGCGGGCGGTGGAGGGCGTCGAGGTGGACTCGAAGCTCTTGGTTCGCGCCTTCATCCAGAGCCACAGCGCGGCCGAGATCTACCGCGTCGAGGTGATGGAGAGGGTCTTCGGCGACCTCGAGACCCTCGACCCCGAGACCCTCGCCTCCATGGCCCAGACCATGCGGGCGAACCTTGCCACGATCTGGCGCTCCCCCGAGGTCCAGAAGAACGCGGGCACCAACCGCAAGCAGAAGGACATCGAGGCCGAGGTCCAGCGGGGCTACGAGCTCGCGTCAGGCATGCTGGACGGGGCCATTGAGGCCCACGTGGGCGCCTGGCAGCTCGAGGCGGCCCGCGCGTCGCTGATGCACGACCTGAACAACTACCGCAACAAGCTCCAGAAGAGCTCTGACTTCGCCGGTGGGCGCCGTGCGGCGCTTGACCTGTTCGGTGAGGCCGCGCTGCACTACATGGAGTCGGTCCCGGACCTGAAGCCGTCCGAGTACTCCACGCAGGTCTTCGATCTGTGGTTCAACTCTGCTCTCGGCGCGACCGACCTGGCGGCCGTCAACCAGGAGACCATCCTGGTGCGCAAGGAGATCCCGCTGATCTCCGACATGCTCGAGGACATCGGGGGTGAGGCCGCCGAGGCCCACCGCGCGATGTTCGCGAACAACCTCTTCACGCGCCTGAGCCAGGTGAACCCGGCCTGCAAGAACCGCTTCCTGGAGGCGGGCTTCGAGATCGTCGGCGATCACCCGCAGGCCAAGGCCGCGCGCCGGGTTTACGACTACTACGCCGACCTCGTGACCGAGATCGAGCTGGTCACCGAGGTCGACGGTCCGGCCGACGTCGGCACGGAGCCCTTCGGGATCAAGGTCAACATCCGATACACCAAGGAGATCGCCCGCGAGAGCGGCGGCTTCGCCAAGTACCTCCAGAACCAGGCCAACGCGGTCAACAGCTACTACAACTACGGCCGACCCCAGGAGAACTACCGGGACAAGTTCGAGGAGTCCGTGCGCGCCACCCTCGGCGAGCAGTTCGATGTGGTCTCGGTGACCTTCAACCGTGAGGACGCCGCCTCCAAGGCGGACGATGAGTACGGCTGGCGGCGGACCCCCTATGCGTACGTGCTCGCGACGGCCCGAGACGCCGCGGTGGACCGGGTCCCGCCCCTGAAGCTGGACCTCGACTTCAACGACGTGACGGGCTACGTGGTCCTCCCCGTGACCTCGCCCGTGGTCGCCATCGACGCCTCCGCCGACGGCGGGACCCGCCCCAACGAGAACCTCCAGGTCACCCAGATCCTCGACGAGCGCCGCGCGAACGAGGGCGTCCTGACCCTCGAGGTGAAGGCCCAGGCCAACGGGCTCGTGCCCGAGCTGGATCAGATCGTCGACCTCGCGCCCGAGGGCTTCGAGGTCACCAAGACCGAGGGGCAGGGCGTGTCCGTGGTCCGCTTCGCCGACGACGAGGAGGCCGTGTTGTCTGAGCGGCTCTGGGTGGTGGAGATGGAGGCCCGCGAAGGCGCTGGGACCCCCACCGAGTTCCAGTTCGCGGCGCCCCGCGACGCGGACACCCAGGCGGTGTTCCAGCGCTATGACGACGCGGACCTGATGACCGCCGAGATGGTGGTCCAGCTCGGCGGCGACTATGGCGATGAGGGGGGGCGCTCGGCGTGGCCCTGGCTGCTGCTCCTGGCCCTCGGCGGCGCGGCGGCCTGGCTGATGCGGCCCAGGGGGGATGGGGCCCAGGGCCCCGAGGCCTCCGGCCTGAGCCTCCCGGACGAGATCACCCCGGTCACGGTGCTCTCCCTGCTGGGAGAGGTTCGCCGAGCGAATCATATGGACACCGCCATGCAGCGGGAGCTGGACGCGGCGGTGCTCCAGATCGAACGCCGGTACTTCGGCGCCGATGACGGGGCAGAGGTCGACCTGCGGACGATCGCCCAGCAGTGGGTCGAGCGGAACTGACCCTGAGGGGGCGGGCCGGGTAGACTTCGTCCGTCATGTCGAGCGACTCCAACGCCCAGGCGCAAATCGAGCTCCACCGCGCGCTCGCGCCGCGCTACGCGTATCGCTACTCCTTCGCCTTCAGCCGCCTCTTCCAGGAGGAGTGGCACGCGGAGATGATCCGCCACGCCCCGGCGTCCGCCACGCGGCTCCTCGACATTGGCTGCGGGACGGGGTTCTTCCTTGCGGAGTTGGAGGCCCAGCGACCCGGCGCCGTCGGCCTCGATATCAGCCACGAGATGCTGAAGGTCAGCGAGGCGTACGTGCCCAACGCGCGGCTCGTGACCGCGGACGCGGAGCACATGCCCTTCCGGGAGGCCGCCTTTGACGTGGTCTTCTGCAAGGGGAGCCTGCACCACATGCGCGACCACGTGGGGTTCCTCGAGAGCTGCGAGGACATGCTCGCGGACGACGGCCTGCTGGTCATGAGCGAGCCCTGCAACGACAACCCGATCATCCGCTTCGCCCGGGCGGTGATGTATCGCAAGAGCCCCCACTTCGACGTGGGGGACCAGGGCTTCACCCGAAAGGGGATCGTCGAGTTGACCGAGCGTGCCGGGATGGAGGTCCTGAAGACCAAGAAGTTCGGCGTCCTCGCCTACGTCTTCGCGGGCTTCCCTGACCACCTCGGCGCCCTCCGGTTCGTCCCCGGGGCCGCCCTCTTGACTCGCCTCTTCATCGGCCTCGACCGGGTGCTTTGCGCAATCCCAGGCCTGTCGCTGCTCGGCTTCCACGTGCTCGTGGTCGCTCGCCCGCGGCGCTGAGGTCGCTGGGCGGCGCCTGAGCGCGGGTGCGCAGCCGGTTCACGGTGGATCGCTCCACCTCTGGGGCAATCCAGTCGATGAGCGGGGGGTATGTGTGGAATTCTCGGAGAGGTGACGGCTCGTGGAGAGGCGGTCGCCCTGACGGACGATCAGGCCGAGCGCTGGCTCGGTGAGCTGGATCATCGCGGCCCGGATGGTAGGGGGCTCTGGCGGGCGGAGAACGTCCTCCTGGGTCACACGCGGCTGGCGGTGCGCGATCCGCGCAACGGAGCGGCCGCGCAACCCATCACGACGCCCTGCGGGCGCTTCGCCCTCGTCTACAACGGCGAGCTGTACAACGACGCCGAGCTGCGGCGCTCTCTGAATTCCGAGGTGCTCGGGGCGACGAGGGGCGCAGGGTTCCAGACCACCTGCGACGCGGAGACGGTGCTCTGGGCGCTGGTGCTAGGTGGGGCCGGTGCGATCGAGACCCTGCGGGGGATGTTCGCCCTCGCGTTCGTGGACCTCGAGACCCGGACGGTGCTCCTCGCGCGGGACCCCCTCGGGGTCAAGCCCCTGGTGTGGGCGCCGACGCCGACGGGAATCGCCTTCGCGAGTGAGCCGCGAGCTCTGGTCGCGCATCCCCAGGTTCGGGTCGCACCGGACATGGAGATGTTGTCGGCCTATCTGGCCACGAGCCGGCGGACCCTCGCGGGTCGGACCATGTTCGACGGGGTCGAGGCGATCGAACCTGGGGGGGTCCTGCGCGTGGACCTCTGCAAGCGCCGGCCTCGCCCCGTTCAGCTCTACAGGCGCGGGCTCCTGTTCGGCGCCCGCGGGGTCCAAGCGGACCCTGAGGCCTGCCGCGCCATCGTCACCGAGTCTGTGCACGCGCACCTCGTGAGCGACGTGCCTGTGTGCGCGCTGCTCTCCGGAGGGCTGGACAGCACGATCATCGCCTCGATCGTCACTCAGCAGCGCGACGACCTCGCGACCTGGTGCGCGTCTGGCGTGGACCGCGGCGTGGAGGTCGGCCCGGACTCGGCGGAGGCGCGTGCGCTCGCCGAGGAGTTGGGCACCCGGCACCACGATGTGCACCTCAAGGGCGACGACTTCATGGCGGCTTGGCGGGAGCACGTGGCCCACCTGGGGCAGCCGCTCTCCACCCCCAACGAGGTCGCGATCGCGCGGCTGGCGGGGGAGGTGAGGGGCTCAGGGGCTCGCGTCGCCCTGTCGGGGGAAGGCGCCGACGAGCTCTTCGGTGGCTATGACGCCGTGCTCTCGGCCTATGCGAGTCATGGCCGCCTTCCTGCTCCTCCCATCAGCGCCGCGCGCTTTCACCTCGAGGCCGCCGCGTGGGTCTCCCCGGCGGCGCAGGACGGGCTCCTGCTGGGAGAGGCCGCAGGCCACTCAGGGTTCGTCGTCGACGCCTACGAGCGCGCCTATGCCCTCAGCGAGGCCCAGATGCGA
The DNA here is from genome assembly GCA_029248265.1 of Planctomycetota bacterium. GTDB lineage: Bacteria > Planctomycetota > UBA1135 > UBA1135 > Saltatorellus. Next base: position 3,991 of record JAQWJQ010000202.1, on the reverse strand, counting down.
GAGGGCGGAGGTGCCCTCGACGCCCACCTCCAGCTCCAGCGCCGGTTCAATCTCAACGCTCTGCTCGAGCGGCTCGATGCGGCCACCATGCGCCACGGCATCGAGGGGCGGACGCCCTTCGCGGACGTCGAGGTCGCCAGGTACGCGGAGGCGCTGCCCATGGCCTCGAAGTTCGTGGAGGGTGGCGCTGGGAGCGGGCGCTCCAAGGTCATTCTCCGTCGAGCCTTCCGGGGCGTCGTCCCCGAGCGGATCGAGAAGCGCCCCAAGGCGTCGTTCCCGCTCCCCTTCGAGACCTGGTGTGCCCCGGTGAAGGACCAGGTCATGAGCTCGAGCTTCCTCGCTGAACTGGTGGAGCCTCAAGTCCTGAAGGCGGTGGCTGAGGACCCTGCGGCCCATTGGCGGCTCACCTGGCTGCTTGGCAACCTCGCACTCTGGGGAGACGAGGTCTTCGCCGGGTCGTCGCGTGAGCGGCGGGCCGCCTGACGCGGAGGGGCTGGCCCCACTCCCTCGACGCTCCGCTTATTCTCAAGGCATGAACAAGCGCGTCGTGGTGCCCCTCGTGGACGGGGTGGAGGAGATGGAGGCGGTCATCGTCATCGACGTCCTGCGCCGCGCGGGCCTCGAGGTCCTGGTCGCGGGCCTGGATGGGCCAGGGCCAGTGCGAGCCTCGCGGGGCGTGACCCTGCTCGCAGAAGTCAGCTGGACGGAGGCGATGGAGCAGCCCGCCGACGCGCTCGTGCTCCCCGGCGGCCTCGGAGGGATGGAGGGGCTCCGGGCCGACGAGCGCGTACTCCTTGCCGTACGAGACCTCCTGGAGCGGGGTCGCCTGGTCGCTGCGGTGTGCGCGGCCCCCTTGGTGCTGGCGCGTGCCGGCGTGGCGGTCGGGCGCCAGATGACGTGCCACCCGAGCGTGCGTGAGGAGCTCCTCGCCGCCGGCGCCATCGGATCGGAGGCGCGGGTGGTTCAGGACGGGACGATCCTGACGAGCCTGGGCCCGGGGTCTTCGGTGGAATTCGCCCTCGCGGTGGCTGGCGCGCTGGTCGGACCGGATCGAGCGCTCGAGGTCTCCCGCGCCATGTGCGTCTGAGTGGATCTTGCCCCGGAAGGGGCGCTTGGGAGCCCCCTCACGTTGACAGGTCAGCCGATTCCGCCCATCCTCCCTGGCCGATCTCGTCACCTCGGGCATCCCGCCCGCTAGGCCGATCGATGGTTTTCATGATGACTCGACTCACCTCCACGACCCTTCTGGCCTCCCTGGCCGTCGCCGCAGCCGCCACCGCGTCCGCCTCCCCGGATCGGATCTACAAGTCGGACGGCTCCATCGTCGACAACGTGGACGTCATCTCCGAGGCGATCGGCATGGTCACGTACCAGCCGGAGAAGGGCCGCGGCGAGGCCGAGATCGAGTCCGAGCTGGTGCTCAGGGTCGAGTTCACGGAGCGTCCGGAGGACGTGGCTGCTGCTGAGGTCGACGCGGCGAACGGCGCGCTCCTCGGAGCGGTCAGCGGCTTCCAGACCTACATCGGCGGGCTGGGTGAGCGGGGGGACCGCAAGCACCCCTGGGCGGCCGCCTACTCGCAGTTCCGGTTGATCGAGCTCTTCGAGCAGATGAACACGGAGGAGTCCATCCAATCGATGGTCGGGGCGGTCGATCAGCTCGTCGCCACCTATCCCGACTCCCGCTACGTGCCCCTCGCCTTCATCAAGAAGATCGAGGCCCAGCTGATCCATGGGGACCGTGCCGGCGCGAAGGCGTCGGCCGCCGCCTTTGGCGCCCTTGTAGAGGAGCGTGGCCTCGCCCAGCGCTGGCAGTCCGAGCACAAGCTCCGGGAGGTCCTCGCCGACGAATCCCTCAGCGGCGCCAAGCTCGAGTCGGCGCTGGAACGTGTCTCCTCAGCGGCAGCAGTGTTCCCGACCGTCTCCAATCGGGCCGACGTGGCGATCGCCGAGTCGATGCTTGGTCGCGGCGCCTTCGGCGAGGCTGAGGAGGCCTTCGGCGGAGTCACCGAGTCGCCGAACGCGGACGACCGCACCCTGGCGGCTGCATGGTGCGGCCTCGGCGACTGCGTCTACCGTCGTGCAGAGGCCATGGCGGCCGCAGGCAACGCCGAGGGGGCCGTCCCGCTCTTCCAGCAGGCGCAGCGCGCCTTCATGCGGGTCGTCGTGCTGTACCCCGCCGAGCTGGCCTACGTGCCCAAGTCGGCCTTCTACGCCGGTCGCTGCATCCAGGAGCTCGGCGGTGAGCTCGCCAAGGATCAGTCCGACCGCCTCTTCAAGTTTGTCACCCGCAACTTCCGTGGGTCGCGTTGGGCGGACTCAGCCCGCCAGTTCCGTCGCCGGAACTGATCGCAGGCCAGGAACTGAAGCGCCCCGAGTCGATCGGGGCCGGCGGGCATGAGCGCCGTCCGCGGCGAGGCCGCTCCCGATCACCGGGGGCGGCCTCGCCTCGTCTGTGCTCCCCTCGTGGGTCGAAGCCCTGGCCATCCGGCCGCGTGACGTTGGCTGGCGGCGCTCTTCCGCGCTTCGCTCCACGGTGCGCCGGCCATGGGTTCTCCACACCTGGTCTCTGGCCGTCGCTCCACGGGGGCAGGCGCTGTCCTTACCCAGGTCTCGTGATCGACCTCCGCCGGGGTGACCGGTCGCGCCCGTGGGGCGCACTCGAATCGCGGCCATGGCCCTCTCGAAGATTGCGACATGCCTCGACTCCGCCCCCCCGCTCCTCGTCGTCCCGCTCCCACGAAGAGTCGCCCGGAGGTCCACAGGGCACGCCGGCGGAGCCGCCCAGGCAGCGGCGCCGGTGCACGCTCCGCTCGCCGCCATGGGGGGGCGCCGGAGACACATTGCTGGGAACAACTGCTGGTCCTGAGGCCTGCCATGCTGGCCTTCCTGAGGCGACGCTGCAGGGATGAGCATCAAGCGGAGGACCTCGCCCAGGAAACGCTGCTCCGCGCGGCGCGTCACGGGACCCACTTCGACAGGGTTCAGCGACCCATCTCCTGGGCGCTCCAGATCGCCGCGAACGTGCACCTCGACCATGCACGCAAGGAGTCCTGGTTGCGGCTCACGCCGCCGGATCACGCCGCGTTCCTCTCGATCGCAGGGACTGAGCCGATCCCGGGGGAGGAGAGGGAGTGTGGTCTGTACCAGGTGGACGGAGATGAAGTGGAGGGGAGCGACCTGCTCGCGGCGGTCCGCGCCGTCTGGGGGACGCTCCTCCGCCGCGACCAGGTCGTACTCTCCGCGTTCTATGGCGAGGACGGCGGCCCCGTCGCCGCTGCTGCGGCCTGCGGCGTGAGCCGGGACCTCGTCAAGGTTCGGGTCTTTCGGGCTCGTCGTAGGCTGCACGCGGCGATCGTCAAGCACCTCGGGAGAGGGTGAGGGGCGGGGTGCGAGGGGACGCTACGGGCCCTGAGGGTCATCGAGGAGGGGCCTGGGTCTTGAGGTCCCTCCTGGTGCGCTGGTGCCGTCTGCTCTTTGGGGCGGGAGCGTTGCTGCTCGCCTGGCGGGCGTGCGGTGCGGCTGTGGTGGGGACCGGTCCGCCCCCAGGAGTCGAGGTCGTGAGGCCCTCGGGGCGCGAGGAGGAACGCTCACGCGCCCCAGTTCCGCGCTGGCAGGTGTGGCGTGAGCAGTTATCACGTGCGCACGCGGCGCGGCGTGCGGGAGATCGGTGCGAAGCGCTCTCCTTGTACGACGCAGTGGCCTCCGCGCCATGGGCGCGTGCTCTTGACGCCGAGCATGCGGCCCTCTGGGTCGTCCGCTTACGCCTTCAACTCGGTGAGCTCAGCGCTGCGCTGACGCTGTGTTCGCTGATCGATCGATGCGCTAACCCCGCCTTGCTCGCACGTTCTGTGCGAGTCGTTGAGCAGTACACCAAGAGCGGCGCAGGCGATGAGTGGACGTTGCTGTTGCGCGACTCGGCGATGGCTGCGCGCGTGAAACTACAGTCGATCGCGGCCGAAGAAACCGCCGAAGGTGAGCGGGCGCGACGCTG
>JAQWJQ010000188.1 GCA_029248265.1 Planctomycetota bacterium | reverse complement strand
AGTCGGATAGCGACTACTACTCGTTTGACATCCCCCCGGGAGAGTCCGTCACCGCCACGGCCCTCTTCCTGCACTCGCAGGCCGATGTGGACCTCTACCTCCTCAGCGACGATTGCAGCCTCGTGTACGAGTCCAGCACTTCGGTAACAGACAACGAGAGCCTGGCATTCACGAACTGCAGCATGAACCCGCTGCCTGTGAAGCTCCTCGTCGAGGTCTATGAAGACAGCTACACGGGCGATTGCAGCGACTACGACCTCGTGCTCACCGGCGAGACGGTCTGCTCGGACGACCCGCTCGCAGGAAACGACACCTGCGCGGGCGCGTTCAACCTCTCGACAGGCCAGACCATCAACCTCGTGGTCAACAAGTGCGCTCCGCGCGACTACTTCAGGCTGAACCTCAACCCGGGCGAGTCCATCGACCTGGCGATGACGCTCAACCCCAACGAGGCCGATCTCGACCTGGTCCTCTGGCGCTCTGATGTGACCTGCGGCGACCCCGCGGAGATCATCGCTGGCTCCTTCAACGTCGGTGCTAACGAGATGATCTCCTACACCAACACCTCAGGCCAGCAGGCGTCGTTCATCCTGGCGGTGGATGCCTTTGCCTTCAGCTCTGGCGTGGACTGCACCGGCTACGTCCTCGACTACAGCGTCGGGGCGTCGACAGAGGTCGGGGTCAACTTCTGCTCCGCGGTCCTGAACTCCTCGGGCCTGGCGGCCCACATGTTCGGCACCGGCAGCAACTTGATCAGCAGCAACGACTTCACGCTGAACGCCGAGGGTCTCCCGAACAACTCAAGCGGGTACTTCTTCGTCTCCCAAGGATCGGTCTTTGTCCCGAGCGTGGGCAGCTCGTCTGGCAACCTCTGCATCGGAGGTGGCCCTGTGGGCCGCTTCCTGGCGGACGTGGCCAACACTGGTTCGGGCACCACGATCTCGGTCCTGACGGATCTGACCTCCCTCCCGCAACCCACCGGACCGGTCGCCGTCCTCCCCGGCGACTCGTACAACTTCCAGTACTGGTTCCGCGACCTGGGGAGCACCAACAACTTCTCGGACGCCCTGTCTGTGACGTTCCAGTGAGCTGAACCTCGCTCGGCTCCCCATCGAGCCGGAGCCGTGAGGCACGAGAGCGCGTCCCCCCGCCAGGCGAGGGGGCGCGCTCTCTTCAATCAAGTCTCATAAGGCGCGAACGCCCCCGTCACACCTCAGCCCTGCAGCCCATTCGGCCGGCTCGCTCGAGCGTTCCGCGCTCGCGCTGCGCCTCCACCAAGGGAGACGGGGCTCGCCGGAGAGCTCCTCTCCATCATCAAGGTGCAAGACGATCTGCCGGAGGTGGCGAGGAGCAGATCACCTCGAGCGCAGCCACCTGGCGCCCGGAGCGGAGGAGGCGCCAGAGCCAGCTCGGGCCTGATCGTGATCAGTGGACGGGCCCGCTCTTGCGCCTGGACCTCGGCGCCCGCAGGCCCCTGATCCGAGGTGTCTCGACGCTGGACGGCCTCCAGAATATCGCCCTCCACGCCGTCGCCCCCCCCTACCCCGGTAGGCTTACGGGTCTACCAAGGCGCCGGCCCATGGCCCGGCACTTCTACCAGGGGAGACCGGCTCGAGGTGCCTCGGGTTGGACCCGCTCAGACCTCCTCATCATCGCCTCTTCTCTCTCCCAGCCACTGAGAGCACCATGCTCAAAACTGCATCCCTCCTGATCGGAGCGCTCGCCCTCTCCCAGGGTGCCGCCGGTCAATCCACTGCCCAACTCCACCGGACCCCTGCCAGGGCCCCGATCCACGCCGGGACCTTCCATGCCGCCTCGGGACAGTTCATCCCGGCGGACCCGACGCAGCAGTCGACGATGGGTACGGGTGCGAGTGGCGACGTCTACTCGAACAACTATTACACCGCCGTCTTCCTGGACATCAACGGCACGAGCCTGGTCGTCGACGAGGGCCGGATCCCGAGCACCTCGTCGCCGGTCTCCGCGAGCCCAGTGAGCATCGCGGGAACAGCCGATAGCTACCGCATCAACAACATCCAGCTGGGCTACGCCACCGATTCGGCTGGTGACGGCAACGCGAGGCTCACGATCCTCGCCGAGTACGACTCCTGCACCATCCCGGACCTCACCCCTGGGACGCCGCTCCTCGACGTGACCATCTCCGGGCTCCCGGGGACGATCACACCGGGCCAGGTCACGCCGTACACCTTCGACGTGGACATGACCGGCTTCGAGTTCTGCATGCCCGCCGACGGAGATGGCAAGTACGACGACGGTGAGGTCGACCGTTTCGGGTTTGGCCTCCTGATGTCGGCCGACGCGGGCTCGATGATCGGCCCCCTGATCGGCGCGCGCCCCGGCTCCCTCGCCCCCACCGGCGACGGGACCATCTTCCAGAACCCCGGCAGTGCCGGCTCCGGGCTTGGGACGCTAGACCAATGGTTCGAGCTCTCCCTGACCGGGGGCGGCACGAACTGCTTCAACGAGGGCGGTTACAACCCGGCCACCGGGAACCCCGCGTTCGGGTCCTTCTGGCTCGTGCTCGGGTCGGACCTGGGCTTCGACTGCTCCGGCTGCGCCGGCCGCATCGACGACGCGTTTGAGGACAACGACGACTGCACCTCCGCGGTGCCGCTGGCCGCACCGAGCGTCAATTCGGGGCTGGTCGCCACGAAGACGGATGAGGACTGGTACGCGATTGATATCCCCGCGGGAATGACGCTCACCGCGAACGCGCTGTTCTCCAATGCCCAGGCCGACCTGGACCTTTTTCTCGTCAGCGACGATTGCACCGTCCTCTACGACTCCAGCGAAACGGTCTCGGACAGCGAGACCGTTTCGTACGCGAACTGCACCTCCAGTCCTATCACCGTACACCTGGGCGTGCAGGTCTACTTCTATGGCTATGGAGAATGCAGAGACTACGACCTTGATCTGGCCCTTTCGCTGCCGTGCCCGGACGATCCGCTGGCCGGCAATGACTCCTGCGCTACGGCGTTCCCGCTCTCGACGGGTCAGACGATCAACCTGGTCGTCAACTGCATCGCGCCGTCGGACTACTTCCGACTGAGCCTGATTCCCGGAGAGACGCTCAACGTCTCGATGGCCCTCGATCCCACCGAGGCCGACCTCGACTTGCTCCTGTTCGCAGACAACGCGGACTGCGACGATCTCGCCGGGTTTATCGACGGTTCCTTCAACGCTGGCGCGACGGAGTCCATCGTCTACACGAACCAGTCCGGCCTGCCCCAGACGTACGTGCTCAGGGTCAACACCTTCACGTTCCAGCCTGGCGAGACCTGCGCGAACTACGTGCTGAACTACAGCATCGGGGCGTCGACGGAGCTCGGATCGAACTTCTGCTCAGCCGCCCCGAACTCGTCCGGGGTCGGAGCTCATATCTTCGGCACCGGCAGCGACCTGGTCGCAGACAACGCGTTCACGCTCAACGCGGAATACCTGCCCAACAACTCGAGCGGGTACTTCTTCGTCTCACAGGGTTCGACCTTCGTCCCCAACATTGGCGCCTCCGCCGGCAACCTCTGCATCGGCGGCGGCCCGGTCGGCCGCTTCCTCGCCAACGTGGTCAACACGGGCTCGGGCACCTCGGTGTCCGCCCCGACGGACCTCACCATGTGGCCGCAGCCGACGGGCGTGGTGGCTGTCGTCGCTGGCGAGTCCTACAACTTCCAGTACTGGTTCCGGGACGTCACCTCGGGGAGCGTGAGTAACTTCTCCGACGCCCTGTCGGTGACGTTCGAGTGAGCTGAGCTTCGGCCGGCCCGATCACGGGCCTGAGCTACGGGAGAGCGCGCCTCCGGTCCGTCCGGGGGCGCGCTCTCGCCATTCAAACTTCCTTTCATCGACCTCCCCCGGTGCAGGAGTGCGGCTGCGCCCTTCGCCTCACCGCGCAGGGAGGGATAGAATTCGTCGGGAAGCACCTGAGAGGCCCCGTCGGGGCCTCGCGCACGGGTCGCCTCGCCGGATCCGAGAGGGGGCCCGACCTGCCGACCAGGGATCGTCCCCGCAGCGCATCCTCCCGCCGCTGCCTCCCCCACCGCCCGATGACACCGCGCCCCCACCAAGCCGCCACCCAGCATCACCTCGAGGGGTCCGCACCGGCCCCGAGGATCGACCAGGTCATCGAGGCGCTGATCCTCAGCCTGCTGCTCTACCTGCCGTTCGCCTTCGGCGGCGTGATGCCCATGAGCCGCGTGGTGATCACCGGCGTGGGCGCGCTCATCGCCGCATGCTTCGCGGTGCGCTGCCTCTCGGAGAGCGCCAGCCCCGTGTCGACGCCGCGCACCATGATCCCGTTCGCCGGGCTCATCGCGCTGGCGAGCGTCCAGCTCGTCACGCTTCCGGCCTCGGTGGTGGAGACCCTCTCCCCCACGGCCGGGGATCTCTGGAGCCGCGCCGCAGAAGCCGCCGGGGCCGAGTGGACGTCCGCGCCCCTGAGCCTGTACCCCTACGCGACGGCGGTGCAGTTCGATCTCCTGATCATGGGCGGCCTGCTCATGCTCACCGCGGCCACCGTCTACCGTGACCGGGCCGCGTTCAAGCGCCTCCTGCTCGGCGTCTCGGTCATCGGGCTCCTCGTTGCCCTCACCGGGCTGGGCCACCTGGCCTTCGGCGAGCACGCGATCTACGGCGTCTTCGAAGGCAACGGCGCGCGGGGTGCTCCGTTCGCCTCCTACAGCCACTACTCCGAGTTCATCAACCTCGCCCTGGGCTGCGCCCTTGGATACCTGCTGATCGGGAGCAGCGCACGCGTCTCGGGGCGGACGCTGGACTTGCGAGACCTGGTCGGCGGGACCGGACGGGCGCCCTCTCGGCCCGAGAAGCTCCTCATCGGGTTCCTCGTTCTGGGCGCCGTCGCCGTGGTCCTCTCGACCTCAAGGAACGGGCTGATTGCCATGATCTTCGCTTCAGCGATCACGGCCGCGGCCATGCAGTTCTCACGGCGAATCGACGGCATCGGCTGGTCCATCGTGGGGATCGGGCTCATCGCGACGGCGGTCCTGCTGGCCCTCGGCATCGACCCGGTCATCGAGCGCTTCGAGGCCACCGCGGCAGACCCGTCGGGGGCCATGTCCACGCGGTTGGATCTCATCCAGGACAGCGCCTCCATGGGCGCCGCCTTCGCCGCCACCGGGGCAGGCCTGGGCACGTACGCCCTGAGCTTCCCCGGGTTCGACACGGCCGTGCGCTCCGGGACCGCGGAGCACGCGGAGAACCAGTACCTGGAGCTCTTCGCGGAGATGGGGGGCGGGGGCGCCCTCCTCGGGCTCGCCTTCCTGGCGGTGCTCTTCGTGCGCCTCTTTCAGCGCCCGAGGCAGAGCCGCAAGCCCTCGGACCTCGGGCTCTTCGGCGTCCTCTTCGGGCTCTCCGCCCTCGCGTTCCACTCGCTCACGGACTTCGGGGTCGTGATCCCCGCCGTCGGTCTCCTGGCGGCCACCCTCGCCGGGGCTGCCCTCGGCCGCAGCAGCGCGGACTGCTCCGCGAGCGTGGTGCACCGCCTCGCCTGCATGGGCGCGGGCCTCCTCGTCCTCGCCGCGCTCGGGACGCGCGTCCCGGCTGCGATTCGCGGAGGCGAGGGCTGGGATCAGTACAGCTACGCTGAGCTGATTCGCGAGGAGGTGGCCAAGGCCGGCGGCGTCGGTACGCCGGAGCAACACGCCGCCATGGTCCAACACACCGGGCTCGCCCGGGAGGCGGAGCCCTTGAACGCCGAGGTCGCGTTCCGTGCGGTCCTGGCGCGCTGGAGCCTCGCCGTTGCGACGGCACGGGGTTTTGACCTGGAGTCGCCCCCGGTCACCCCCATCAGCCACCCCGACCTTTCGGAGTCCGCCGCGGCAGCGGTGAGCGACCTGCGGGACATCCTCCTCCTCGCCCCGACCCACGGCCCCTCGTGGTCCGCCGCGGGCCAGCTCCGGCGGGTCTGGCTCGAGGACAAGACCGAAGAGGCGGGCGAGTGGATCCTGAGGGGCCGCGCGCTGGCCCCCCACCACCCGGCGGCGTGCCTGGCCTCGGCCTTCGAACTGATGCGGCAGGACCGCGAGGCCTTCGGCGTCGCCGAACTGGAACGAGCCGTCGGCGTGGGCGCGCCGCGCCGGGACATCGTCGATCTCCTGGCGGCCTCCCTGCAGCGCCCCATGCTCGCCCTCCCCTTCGTGGAAGGGGACCTCGACCTCACTGAACGGCTGCTCTCCCTCGTGGAGGCCGAGGGCGATCAGGCGCTCCTCCAGGAGGAACTCGAAGACCGCTACGAGAACCTCCTCATCGCCGCATGCGCCCGTCCAGGCGCGAGCGAGCGCCAGCTCTCCCGGCTGGCGACCATGGAGCGAGAGCGGGGCCACCTTGAAGAGGCCGCGAACCTCCTGGCCCGGGTGCTCAGCACGAACCCCGCTTCGAAATCCCGCTACACCTACGCCAAGCTCCTGGCGGAGACGGGAGACGTCCGCGGGGCGCGCCGCGAGCTCCGGGACGTGCTGAACTTCCACCCCGGCATGAACCAGGCGACCCGCCTCCTGGAGCAGCTGGAAGGCGACCGTTCGAATTGAGCCTCGATTCGAGCCGATAAGGCCCGAGCGGCTCGTGAGGGCCAGGGCCCCACGACGATAGAGTCTGAACTATGAGGACCCTGCTAACCTCCCGGCCCCTTCGCACCGCGGCGCTCTTCCTCGCCCTGGGCGCCGCCTCCCTGGGGGCTGGCTGCACGGCCACGACCTACGACCTCAACGCCGAGGAGCTCGCCCGCTTCGAAGCGGCGGGTCCGATCACGCCGGAGTTCGACGAGGAGCGCCTCCTGGAGTCCATCCAGCCGCCGGGGGTGTACACGGTCATCCCCGGAGACCTGCTCAAGGTCCGGGTGCCCCCGTCCATGGCCACCTCTGTCGCCGAGGGACTCCCACAGACCAGCGTGGAGCACTATGCGCGCGTGGCGAGCGCCGGCTCCATCGAGGTCCCCCTCGCGGGCACCATCGAGGTCTCGGGCCTCACGGTCCAGGAGATCGAGGCCTCCATCGCGGACCGCGTCTTCCCCGAGCTCCTGAGCCAGCGCCCCTCCATCGTCGTCACGGTCGAGGAGCCGAACACCATCTCGGTCACGGTCTACGGCGCCGTGGGCACCGCCGGGGTCCACGACCTCCGCAGCGACCAGATGACCCTCTCCGCCGCCCTCTCGGCAGCAGGCGGCATCGTGCAGTCGGGCCAGCTCATCCTCGGCGCCCGCCGGATCGTGGTCTACAGCCCTGGTGACACCGGGACCCCCTCGATCCAGGCCCTGCCGGTCCGGGGCCTCAACGTGCCCTTCTACGACATGCCGCTACAGGGCGGCGAGCGCATCGAGGTCGAGCGGTACGAGCCCGACCGCTTCACGGTGGTGGGCCTGGTCAAGAATGCGGGCGCTCTCGAGTACCCGCCGGAGACCGCGTACAACCTGATGCAGGCCATCGCCATGGCCGGCGGCGTTGACCCCATCGCGGACCCGCCCTACGCGACGGTCTTCCGCAAGGACCTGGAGACAGGCCAGATCCTGCCAGCCACGTTCCCCATCAAG
>JAQWJQ010000179.1 GCA_029248265.1 Planctomycetota bacterium | reverse complement strand
TCCGCGTCGCACCCAAGCTCGGCCGTGTACAGGGTGGAGCCGAGGGGGGCGGCGCCGCCGGGGCCCAGTTGGGGGACCGGCACCGAGTGGTTATTGGCGAGGAGGTCCGCGCCGCAGCTTTGAGAGGTGCGGAGGATCTGGCTCCTCTCGTAGACGACGTGGTGCAGGGCGGTCGCGCCTTGCAGTCCCGCCGGCAGAGGCTGGATCCAGAACTCTCGACCGTCGGGCATCATGATCCGAGCGTGGAGCCCGTTGCTCAACAGGCCGCCGGCAACCTTGGCCTCTGGCGTGCCCTCGAGCGTGCCGCGCAGGGTCACCACGGGGCCCGGGCTCACCTCGAAGAGGGAGCCGTCCGCGCGTTGCTCGATGAGCTCGAATCCAGGGGCGCGGACGCTGTGCTCCGAGAGGTGGACCAGGGTCGGGAGACCCTCGAGCCAGACCTGTGCGGTGACGCCTGTGGCGGGAGCGCCGAGCGGTTCGATCTTCTGGACGGAGCAGCCGTTCAGGCCCAGCGCGCGTTGCGCGGCGCCCTCGAGCCCCTGCGCCGTCGCGGCGCCGGTGAGGAGAAATGAGATTGCGAGCGTCCGAATCATGATGGGGTTCTCAATGGGGTCGAGGGCCGGTCCTCATCCACCATACGCTTCGGACGCGGAATCGCTGCTATTTGGACCCACGCTGGTCGCGGGCGCCTCGGGCCGGTGAGCGTTGGGGGCCCACACGCTGCTGGAGCGCCCTCCCTGCAAGGGCTCGCGCGGGGCGGAGCACCCCCCGCCTGCCCTCCTGCTCCTGGGGGGCAAGCCGCCTTCAGGGCCCCCTGGACCAGCCGGGACCGGCCCCCTTGGGCCCTTGCTTCATCGGAGGGCTCCGGACGGGACCCCGTCGCCTGGGGGGCTCAGCCGGCGCTCACGCCCCGACTCGGCCTTTCCTGTTCGCGGGTCCGAGGGGAGCACCTCCGGGGGATGTTGCGTCGAGCAGTCGTCGGCCGCCCGTTAGCACTGCGCTCGGCTGGCGGCGGCGGCGGCGGCGGCGGCGGCGGGGGCGGGCGCCGGGTGCGCCGAGCCTGAGGGAAAGTGGGCCGCGGTGCCCCTCGGGCCGGGCCGCGGGGCGAGGCCGCGGCCAGATCACCGCTCGGTTGCTCCTTCGCCGCGACGAGACGACGGGCGCGCCCCACCGCGCCGCGCGCGCACTGGTCGTCGGAAGGGCGGCCCTGGCGGGCTCGCGTTCACAGAGGGTCCGGGCCGCAGAGGACCGGCTGGAGGGTCCCCTGGCTCATCGGGCCACTGGGACGCGCGCCTCGTAGATTCGTCCTGGGTCGCAGCGCAGCGCCGACTCGACGAAGACGGCCCAGGAGGTGCGCGGGATCCCCTTGAAGACCTCCTCGCCGTCGAGCGTGATGGTCACCTCCTCGTCCATGCGCACGAGCTCAGGCGTCAGCATGACGCCGAGGCCGGCGACGCCGAAGCCGTCCGACGTGATCTCGATGGAGTTCTCTTCGTGGCGTATCTCAGCCACGACCTCGGCGTCCATGCGTGGCTCGGGCCAGTCGAGCCAGTAGAAGCGTGTCTTCCACGGCAGGGTTGGCTGCCAGGCGATCTTCAAGGGTCGTGGCTCTCGGGTGTACCCGTCGATGCGATCGAGGAGTGCGTCCACGCCGCCTTCCGGGTACCCATGGCCTCGGTTGGTGACCTCCCAGTACTCAAAATCCTCGAAGCCATCCCAACGGGCCTTGGCTCGCTTCACCTGGCGGACGGCAGCCTGGTTGGCCTCTGGTGGCACGCGGGGGTCATCGGTGCTCTGGAAGACGCACATCGGGAGGTTGCGGAGGTTGGGGATGATCCCCGTTTCGATCCCGTAGATGGAGCCGTCGCGGTTGTAGATGGGCGACGGGGCGCCTGCGGCGGGTTGCGCCGCGGCGAAGAGGTCCGCGTGATGAGCGCCCAGGGACCATGCGCCAAAGCCGCCCATGGAGTGGCCGCCGATGAAGACCTTGTCCGCCGGGACGCCGTAGGTCCGGCGAGCCTGTTCGATCAAGCGAACGATCCACTCCTCGGTCCCAGCGTCCACCCAGCCGCGCTCTGTGGCCTCGATCGCCTGCGGGTAGATGGATACCCAGTCCCGTTCGGAGGCGGGCCCGCGGTAGGCGCCGTGCGAGCCGGAGGCGTCGGCCGATCCCCGGCCGCCGCCGTGCAAGCCGATGAAGAGGCCCTTGGGCTTCTTCACTTTCCCTGCCACGAAGTAGCGGCCGCGCTGGGCCTCTTCCCAGTACCAGTACTCTCCGGCCTTCTTGGGGAGCTTGTCACCGGCGTTCCACGCCTTCTCGATGGAGGCCAGGAGCTTCTTTCGCTTGGTGCCGCTCGGTTCCGGGAGCGCCTCGTAAGGGGCAAGCTGGGCCTTGATCTCGGTCTGGCCCTCGATCTCGACTTCGACCTCGTTGCAGTCCCTGAGTTCGACGGAGCCTCCCTGGGGAGCCTTCCAGCTTCGGTCGATCATGCCCTGGACCGCGACGCCACCGGTGTGGAACGTACGCATGGTGAGCTGCGTTCCCGGTTCACCGATCGACTGTGCGGCAATGATGCCGACCGCCATGCCTTGTTCGACGATGTGGCCGGTGGACATGTCCATGCCGTAGCACTTCCTGCAGACGCCTCGGGCGGTCTGGCAGGTGAGCGGGCTGCGAACGTAGACCTGGTTGATGCCGAGCTTGTCGATCTTGCCGGCGATCTCCAGGTCGATGAGCTCGTTCTTCTTGACGATGACTTCATCGGTGAGCGGGTTGATGATCGCATCGACCGCGGTTCGGCCGATGATCGCCTCGCTCAGGGGAACGTCGACTTACTCGCCCTTGAAGATCGCCCGCTTCGGGACACCTTGCAGGGTGCCGCAGTCGTGTTCGAGCACGGTGACCGACTGCGCGACGTCGCAGAGCTTGCGGGTGAGGTACCCGGAGTCCGCGGTCTTGAGTGCGGTGTCGGCCAGTCCCTTGCGAGCGCCGTGGGTCGAGGAGAAGTACTCGAGAACGTTCAGGCCCTCGCGGAAGTTCGCGCGGATCGGCGTCTCGATGATCTCGCCGTTGGGCTTGGCCATCAGGCCGCGCATGCCGGCGAGCTGCTGCATCTGGCTGGTGTTGCCTCGAGCACCCGAATCGGAGAACAGGTGGACGGGGTTGAGGTACTTGAAGCCCTCGGCATCGGCGATCGATGCCTCCACGCCGTTCTCGAATCGACGGTCGTTGGCGAGGGTCTCCTGCAACTTCTTGGTGAGGTCGCTTCGGCACTGTGCCCAGAGGTCGAGCAGGTTGTTGTGACGTTCGCGCTCGGTGATCGCACCGCCCTGGTAGGCCTTCTCGACTCGATCGGCCTTCTTCTGCGTCTCGTCGAGGAGGGATTCCTTGAGGATCGGGATACGAAGGTCGGCGATACCGAGGCTGAGGCCGGAGGTGGTGGAGCTTCGGAAGCCCACTTCCTTCATGCGGTCCAGGATCGCGATGGTCGCGGGTCGACCGAGGTTCTCGAAGGTGTCGTCGATCACCCGGGCACAGCCACCCTTGCCGAGCGAGCAGTTGTAGAACGGCATGCCGACTTCGGACGGATTGAACTCGTTCACGAGGATCTCGTTGAAGATGAGTCGGCCGACCGTGGTTTCGATGCGTCGGTTGTCCGGCATCGGCTCGACCGGGCCCTTTTCCTTGTTCACGGTGCGAACGAAGGGTTCGAGTCGGACGTTGATCCGCTCGTGGAGCTTGATCGCGCCGGTCTCGTAGGCCAGGAGTGCCTCGGGAATGTCCTTGAACTTCGCCAGTTCCTCGGGCTTGCGCTCGTCCTCGATGTAGGTGGTGGTGAGGAAGTAGACGCCCATCACGATGTCCTGCGAAGGCGAGACGATCGGGTTGCCGTTGGCGGGGCTGAAGATGTTGTGCGTCGAGAGCATCAGCACGTGGGCTTCTGCCTGGGCCTCGACGGAAAGGGGCAGGTGGACCGCCATCTGGTCACCGTCGAAGTCCGCGTTGTAGCCGGTGCAGACCAGGGGGTGGATCATGATCGCGTTGCCTTCGACCAGGACCGGTTCGAAGGCCTGGATGCCCATGCGGTGGAGGGTCGGGGCACGGTTGAGCAGGACCGGATGGTTCCGGATGACCTGCTCGAGGATGTCCCAGACCTCGGGGTCACGACGTTCCAGCATGCGCTTGGCGCTCTTGATGGTGTCGGCGAGTCCCTGTTCCTTGAGGCGACGGATGATGAACGGCTGGAAGAGCTCGAGGGCGATCTTCTTGGGAAGGCCGCACTGGTAGAGCTTCAGTTCCGGGCCGACC
>JAQWJQ010000167.1 GCA_029248265.1 Planctomycetota bacterium | reverse complement strand
CCAGACTCCGATGAAGGCGGTGGTGAGCAGGGCAAGCATGGGATCAGGTGCGGTGAACGGGCCGCCCTGAAGAACACTGATCGGCTCCGGAATACCCGAACCTGATGCGGTGCGCCGTTCAAATAGGGGCAATCCCCTGCTGGGCCCTGCCGCCGGAGTGAATTGCTTGTTCCTGTGCCGCGCGCCGAGCAAGGCTCGCCAGCGCCGGCCCCTGCGGTGGCCGAATCACACGCAGCGTGATCGGGACGCTCAATCCCCGAGGAGCCCTTGCGCCTCGAGCCCCGCGGCCACCAGCGCCCCGAGCAAAGCCGCGCCACGATCCGTGAGGTGAACATCATCCGCGAAGACACCCGCGGGGTCCCTGAGCTGCTCCGCCACCAGGAGCTCTGGCGCTGCGTCGATCAACGGGACCTCAAGCTCGTCGGCCACGGCGCGCAGCCGGTCCTCGAGCATCCCGAGGGCCCGCATCCGATTCCTCCCGGACCAGAAGTCCTCCGTCGATGGGTCCTCACTCCAGACGGCCTGGGTCACGAACGCGACCTCGGCGCCGTGCGCCCGAGCCACGGCCACGGTGGACTCGAGGTTCCGCGTGAACGTGTCGAAGCCCACCGCCGGCAGCGGGCCGACACCGTAGGGGTCCACGTAGTCCGGGTCGTAGTCGCGGATCGCCTTGTAGTTGCCGTCGAGGCGGCGCTGGAGGTAGTCGGTGAAGTAGCGCCGCCACACGAGGTACGTGACGCTGTGCTCCAGGATGGGCTCCACCGGGGACTTGCGCAGGACAGGCCACACGGAGCGGAAGTGAGACCCGTCGGACCGCGGCTCCGGCCAGAGCGCGGCGCTGGCGTCGTTCATGCCGTGGTAGACGAGCACCAGGTCTGGCTCGTAGGGCAGCACCCGCGTCTGGAGGCTGATGAGCGACTCCGTCGTGGTCCAGGTGGGGACGCCTCCGTTCAGCACCTCGACCTCGCGTCCGGGCAGGGCGTCGGCGAGGCACCGCTGGAGCACCGCCGGCCAGGTCGCCTCGTTGGAGGTCGGCCCCGTCCCATAGGTGCTCGACCCCCCGAGGCAGGCGATCCGGAACACTCCCGCGGGCTTCGGCTTCAACAGCCCCGCCCCCCGGAACCCATCGGCGTCATGGACGACGCGCTTCCCCTGGTCGTTGACGTTCGCGTACTCCGCCTTCGGGACCAACACGAGGTTGGCGTGGGGCTCGAAGGCCAGGTCCTCGTCGCTGTCCAAGTAGGGCGGGTTCAGCGCCGCCATGTTCAGGCGAGGCAGGTCCACGAAGCGCGGGACGGTCTCGAGCAGGGCGACCGCCCCGAGCGCCGCCAGGGCGCAGCGGCGGAGCAATCGGCGGCTCGAGGGGGTGGCTTCCATCACTCGTACTGGCGCCCTCGGCTCGAGGGTGGGCCGTGCCTAGCCTAGGGCGGCCCCGAGGCGAATAACAGCCTCATGCGCGGCGTGGAAGGGTCCGTCCTCCGCCGACGGCGAGGAGCGCCGCCGGGAAGGCGCTGGTCACTGGAAGGTGACCGAGATCGCCTCTGTGAAGTTGCTGTGCCCCACCCCCGATGTCGGGTCGCGGAACCAGCACTGCCAGTACCAGGTCTCCCCCGCGAGGACCGCGGTCGAGTAGTGGCCCGGGCTTGGATACGAGACCCCGTCCCTCGGACTGGGCAGAGCCGTGAGATCAGCGGTGATCTCGAACGCGCCCCCATTCCCCATGAAGACGTCACCGCCGAAGACGTGCCGACCGAACGTCCCGCCGGCGATGCAGACGTCCCCTCCCGCGGCGATCCCCCCGATGGACGGGCTGGACACCGTGCTCAGAGACTGACCGCTGGCCAGGAAGGAGTTGAAGAGGTAGGCCGTGGTCCCGGTCGTAGGGAGCCCTGTCACCCGCAGGCCGAGGTCATTCTCACTCGCCACCTTGGAGCCGAAGGCCGCGAGTTGCGCCGGGAAGCCCCCCGAGTGGTTCGTCACCGAGCAGGCCACCTGAGCATCCACTCGGGCGATCACGAAGTGCTGATCACCGCCGATCGCCGTGAGGTCGCGTGTCCCGCCGAGGTTGCCCGTCCCCGCAGGGAGCCCGCCGAGGAATTGGTTGGAGAAGAAGGTGTGGTCGACGCTGTTCACGAACGCAGAAACAAGGATGTCTCCTCCTGTCCAGCCGAGGTCATCGAGGTCGAAACCGAACTCGAACCCCGTGGTCACAGCCTCCGCCGCCGCCGTGTCCGCGGCCCCCGTCCCACCGCTGACCCCAGCGGAGTTCGAACCGTTGTAGGCGACCTCCAGGCCGCTCGTGATGGATCCGGACGACGTCGTGGTTTGACCGAAGTCGGCGCCGCCGAAGATGTTCCCGAAGGAGTCGTAGTTGCTCGTCCCGAGCTCCCCGAAGTCGATGTCGAAGACGCTCGAAGACCCATTCCACCCCCTCCGGCAGATGACCAGGAAGTCGGGATTGAAGCCGCTGTCCAACACCAGCCCCTGGAGCTGCCAGGAGCCGTCGTTGCCTGGGGAGCTCGGGATCGTGTTGTAGCCACCGGACCTGGCGTCGATGAAGAGCTCGAACTTGTTGAAGTTCGCCTCGAGGTTGCCGGTGATCGCGAGGTAGAGCTTCCCGTCGGTCACGCGGGCATAGGCCGCATTCAGTTCACTCTGGTTGTCTCCGAACTGAGTGTTGACCGTCTGCGTGCTGTACCGCGTATATCCGTCGCCGGCAGTCGAGCCGTCGACGGTCACCTGGGCGCCAGCGAGCGAGGACAGAGCGGCTGCAACGAGGGGAGGGAGAAGGGACTGGCGCATGGGACGACTTCTGGGGGGTGGGACAAACTTGGGGGCTCTCAGAGGGTAGCCGGCTCCGGTGAATTCGGCAGGCACCACGGGGAGTCAACCGCAGGGGCCTCGCTGCGCCCCCTTCTGGAGTGTTCGATTCCGAGCAAGGCCAAGACGGAGGCGCATTCCGGCAGCACCGGGCACCCCACCGGCGGGCGCGGGACCTTTGCTTCAGAGGGACCAGGTCGGTACACCAGAGGTCGGTCGCTCGTGGGCCGCGCGGCGGATCATGCGCCCGCGTGGCCTCCCCGGGCGCGACCATGCTCCCCATGCCCTGCCTCTGCGCCTCCATCGATTCGTGCCCGCCTCTGGGCCCGCCTCTGTGCCCGCCTCTGTGCCCGCCTCTGGGCCCGCCTCCGCGCGGCCGTCGAGGGACACGATGCTGAGGGTGAACCTCGTCCACCAGGGGCTCCCGGCATACCGCGTGCCGGTCTGGCGCGCGCTGGCCCGCAGGCCGGGCATCGACCTGACGGTCTACCACGCCCAAAAGCCTGGGCTGCCGAGCGTCGAGGCAGACGGGTTCCGCGCGGTGCCCATCCGCGACCGGTCCTCGAACCCGCTCCGGGCGATGGTCTACCCGAAGCTCATGGGGCTGGCCACGCGAAGTAGGTCGGAGGTGCTCATGGCCACCTGGACGCTGCGCTCGACGCTGCTCGTTCCAGCCGTGCTGCGGGCGCGCATGTCCGGCGTCGGGACCGTCCTCTGGGGTCACGGTTACAGCAAGCGCGAGCGACCGTCCAAGCTCTGGCTTCGCGAGCGCCAGGGCCTGCTGGCCGACGCGCTCCTCTTCTATGAGGAGAAGACCGCGGCGGACTTCCGCGCGAGGCATCCGCGCTTCCGTGGGGCGTTCGTCGCCACGAACACCCTGGACCTCGATGCGATCGAGGCCGCGAGAGCTCGGAGCGTGAGGGACCCCGGGGCGACGCTTGCGGCCCGTCAATCACTGGGCCTGCCCACGGACGAACGGCGCCCCATCGCCCTGCACGTGAGCCGCCTCGAAGAGGACAACGGCGTCGACCTCCTGATCGAGGCCACGGCCCGCGTCGAAGGCCTGATCACCCTGGTCGTTGGAGCGGGGCCGCGAGAGCCCGAGCTCCGGGAACTCACCCGCCAGCTCGGGGTTGAGGGGAGGGTCCGCTTCCTCGGTGACATGTACGAGGAGCGCGAGCTCGCACCGCTCTTCGCAATCTCGAGCGTCTTCGTCTATCCACGCAACGTGGGGCTCAGCGCCATCCACGCCCTGGCCCACGGCCTGCCCGTTGTGGTCGGAGACCATATCGCCTCTCACAACCCCGAGATTCACGCGGTGCGGCAGGGCGTGAACGGGGTCCTCTTCCCCCACGATGATCCCGAGGCTCTCGCCACGACCATCCGAGGCCTCGTCAGCTCCCCTCAGACCCTGGCGGAGATGGCCGAGCGGGCCAGGGATCAGGTCCACATCGACTTCCCGTTGAAGGCCATGGTGGACGGCCTCGAGGCGTCGATTCGATTCGCCTCGGCCCAGGCCAAGGGCTGACAGGTCGCGGCCCAAGGGCAGCCCAGGGCGCAGACCGTGGCGGACGGACAGCACGCCTCAGATCGTCGAGGGGGCGCCTGATGCCTCAATCGGAGACCGCCCGGGCCGCGAGGCAACTCACGTGACGACCACGGCTGCTTCCGACCTCCGCCCAGAGGCCGATCTCAGCACCGCAGGAACAAAGGCGCGCGGACTCCCCCTGGGTGCGTACAGTGAGAAGCCCCTTCCTCCTCCCCTCGTTCACCGCGGCACCTGACGGTGCGGCGGTGCCCAGGCACGCGCCCAATCCCCATGCGGTCCCCGTTCAAGCTCTCCCCACGCGCCATCTGCCCTGCTCGCCTCCTTTCCAAGGCGCTGCCGCTCGCCCTGGCCGCCAGCGGGACCTCCCTCGCGCTCGCCGCGGCCCCTCAGCAGGGCCTCTTCTTCTCCGAATACGTGGAAGGCGGAGGCAATGACAAGGCCGTCGAGATCTACAACGGCAGTGCAGCCACGGTGGACCTGAGCAACTACAACCTCGTCGCATGGCAAAACGGCGCCTCGACGCCGAGCTATACCTCCTCGCTGAGCGGGCTCCTCGCTCCCTATGAGGTGGTCGTCGTGGTCAAGTCGCAAGCCGCCAACATCATCGCTGAGCTGAACTCTCGCGGCGTGGGCTACCTCACGGCCAGCGCGATTAACTTCAACGGAGACGACACCATCGCTCTCGCTGAAGCAGGGGCGGCGGGTTACCTGGATGTGATCGGGCAGATTGGAACGGACCCCGGCAGCTACTTCGGGTCCAATCCGGTCACGACGAAGGACGACACGCTGCGCAGGTTCGGGTCCGTCCGCTCGGGCGACACCAACGGGACCGACTCGTTCGACCCGGGCACAGAGTTCACGGGGTTCCCGAAGAACGAGTTTGGTGGGCTGGGCGAGCACACAGGCCCCATCGATGTGATCGTGGACTACGCGCCCACAAACCACTCGGGAGGCTTCGCAGCGACCCTCGGGGCCTCCGGGTCCCGCATCGTCGCGGACAACAACCTCTCCCTGACCGTCGAAGGGCTCCCGACGACCGGTACCACGGCCTACCTCTTCAACTCGTTCCTCGCTGCGGGGCAGTCCCTGAGCACCGTGAGCTCCCCCACGCCGGGCGGAGGACCTGCGGCGGGCGGCGATGTCTGCATCGCGGGCGGCACCTTCGGCCGCCACGTGTTCGGGAGCGACATCTACGTCGGCACCGCCGGCACCTTCACGATCTCCCTGGACCTGACCGACCTTCCGAGCCCACGAGACGGCGTCAGCTTCCCCAACCCCGGCCACTACTCCACGGCAGTGCTCGCCGGGGAGACCTGGTACTGGCAGTGCTGGTATCGCGATCCGTCGGCAGGCACGGGCGCGAGTAACTTCACGCAGGCGATCGGCGTCACCTTCCAGTAAAGCTCGCCGAGACGGGGCAGCCTCACCTTCCAGTGATCCCTCGCCCGCGGCCCCGGGCATGACCAGGTCCCAGGAGCCCCCCCAGCCCAGCGCCGGGGGGGCTCCTTTGCTTCCCATCCGCGACCTCGCCGCGCAACAGGCCCCGCCGCGCGCCAGGGCCCCCCGGTCGCCCACATCGACACCGAGACGCTCGGCCCCCAAGCGCGAGCTCCACACCGACGACCGGAGCCCAAGGGCTCGCTCATCCTGAGCCCGCGACGAAGGAGCAGCGCCCCCCGGGGAGCTCCGTTCGAGGGGGCGCGGGGCGCGTCGGCCATCCCGGCGAGGACGCCCGCAGCTCATGCCCGCCCGCTACTCCTCGGTCCAGGTCTCCCAGGGCGCGGTGTAGAAGGAGTAGCGGCCGCCGACCTCGCCGGCCTGGATGAACTTCTGGTACCCGCCGATGCGGCTCTCTCCGAGCAGCGCGATGGCCGCGCGACGGTGCTCTTGGCGCTCCGCCATGAAGCGCTCGCTCACCTCGTCGTCGGTCATCTCGCCGCCAGCCCACAGGCCGGTGAGCTCGCGCATACGCTCGACCTGGAGGTCCATGAGGCTCTGCAGGTCCCGCCGGTCCGCGCTGCTCATGGGCACGGACTCGGACAGCTTGTCGACCCTCTCCGACAGGTTGGCCTGCACCTCCTCGTACTCCTTGAAGGCCTTGACCTCCTCGTCTTTCCTCTGCTCGATTTCCTTCACTCGGGCGGCCGCGGCCTTCTCCTCGTCGATCTTCGCCAGGGCCCTGCTGACCTCCGCAAAGAGCGCGCCCTCCTCCGCCGCTTCGACACCCGAGAGACCCGCCGCGGCGTCAGCCCCGGGGGAGGCCGCGGGCCCGATGGCGCTCCGCGCTCCCGCGAGCTGCCCCAGCTGCGCCCGGACCTCACCGAGCTCCACCTCGAGGCGCGCCACGGTCATCTGCAGCTCGACGTCCGCTGCGCTGGACTCGGCGCGGCCTCCGCCCTCCCGGTTGACCTGACTCAAGACCTCCGCCGCCGGGACGGGGCCTGCCCCGCTGGGCAGCAGCACAACCGCCGTCCCTCCTCCGAGGGCCGCGGCGAAGAAAGAGGTGACGGCGAGCTGAACTGTGGAGGCGTTCATGGGTGTCGTTGAGGTTGGGGCGGGCGCCCCAGAAACCTGCCAGGGGACCCGTTCGATCGGCCCCTCAGACTAATCACCGGCCCCCCACAATGCCCGCACCCCCTCCCCCGAGGGGCTCAGGGCGTGAACGGGACCCGCAGACCGTTGGAGAGGCTGAACTGGAAGGGGAAGCCTTGGACGTCCCGGAACCAGTACTGGAAGTTCCAGGTCTCCCCCGCCGTGATCGCGCCGGTCGGCAGCGTGGAGCTCATGAGGTCCACGGGATAGCTGACAGTGCCAGAGGCTGAGGCGCCCACCACCGGCAGGCGGCGCACCGGTCCCCCCACGCATCGGAAGCCGTTGCCGAGGCCGAGCTGCACCTGGTCCGGGCCGTAGAAGAAGATCCCGACCGTGTTCGCCGGGGCGCCTGTGACCTCAAGCACGAGGTCGTTTGCTGCGACGCCGGCCGTGCCGCTCCAGCCGATGGAGGCCCCCGCCCCGGACGAGTTGGGGATGACAGGGCAGTACGTCGAGGGGGCACCACACTGGATCAGCCCGTCGAGGTCGAACTGAGAGACGTAGTCCCAGATGACCTGGTTGGCGCTGAAGTCAGACGGAAAGCCGAACGCCCCCGGCCAGTCGTGTCCGCCCCCGTTGATCTTGTAGTGCTCGACCGTGAAGCAGCCCTGATCTGCAGGCCACACGAAGCGCTCGGTGGAGCCCCCGACCTGAGAGACGTCCGGGGTCGAACGAGCGCCGTTGATCCCCACCCAGTAAGCGTTGGTCTGCGGGAGGGAGATCGTGAAGGGCGGCAGGCCGTTGTAGAGGTTGTAGGTCCCGTCTGCGGTGCCGTGGATGGTCAGGACCGCCGTGGGCGAGGCCGGCGTACACGAGGTGTACGTCCACTCGAACATGTTCCCGGCCACCGCGGAGACCGCGGCGAAGCGATGGCTGAGCAAGCAGGCGAGGTCCCACACGAGGTTGCCGCCGTTGGAGTAGCCGCAGGCATAGACACGGCGCTCGTCCACAGCGTAGGCCTGGGCCAGATCGTCGATCATGGCCTCGGCGAAGCCCATCTCGTCCACCCCGTTGGTGTACGGTCCCTCGCTATTCCAGATGGGACCGCCGCCCGGCTCAGGGAGCCCCTGGGGGTACACCAAGAGAAAGGAGTCCGCCTCGGCCTGGGGACGCATGTCCGCGAGCTGCAGCATCTCCTGGGCGGTCATGGCTCCCCCGTGGAAGTTGAAGAGCAACGGCGCGGGCTCGGCTGGAGAGTAGCTGGCCGGCACGTACAGCAGGTACGTCCTGGAGACGCCCTGGACGTCGACGGTGCGGCTCAGCAGTTGCTGACTGGAGGCTGGCAGCACGCAGAGGGCGGCCAGGGTGAGGCGGAGCGCCACAGGGGAGATGAGCATGTGGTCTGGAGCGGTGGTATTGAGGCGAGGGGGGGGCGCCGCGCCTCCCTTGAGCAGAGGCGGCAGGAGGCGGTGAGGTTACCCCCACGGTCTTTTTTGTCCGCCAGGTCGACCGCCTCCCCCAACCCGGGGGGTCGCCTCGGCCCCGCACTGCGCGGGTCGCGACTCCCGATCTGATGCACGGCGCTCCTCACGAGGGCCGCAGAACTGTGTTTGGCGACGCTTCAGAAGTCCGGGCGGCGGACTATTAGGGGTCGCGAGGGAAGCGAGATGAGACACTCTCAACGCCTCACCCGCCTCCCCGCCCCAGCCACGCCCCGTGGCATCTCCTCTGGATCTGGCCAAGACTTGTCCGCCGTCGGGCCTCCCCCCCCTCACGCCGCCCCGATCACCGCCCTGCGCCGCCGCCAAGCCGCTCGAGCCGCCCGACCGTCGTGGCCGGACATGAGAGCCATCCGAGACCCGCACATGAGCCACCCCGTCCTCCGCCTCCGCTCTGCACTCGCTGCGTCCCTCGGCTCGGCCCTCGTAGTGTGCAGCCTCCAGCAGCCCGCCCCCGCGCTGGCCCAGTCCGGGGGCCAACCATCGGCTGCACGCGAGTGGAACGAGGTGCTGCTGGAGTCGATTCGTAACGACCTCGCGCGGCCGACCATCCACGCTCGGAACCTGTACCACGTCTCGATCGCCATGTGGGATGCGTGGGCCACCTACGACCCCACGGCGAACACCGTGCTGTTCCAAGAGGACCACGCGACGTCCGCGCCCAACATCGACCAGCTGCGCAGCGAAGCCATCTGCTACGCCTCGTACCGGATTCTCACGTCGCGCTTCGCGAACTCGCCCGGGGCGCCAGTCATGCTCCCGCAGTACGACTCGCTCATGACCGCCCAGGGGTTTGACCCCACCAACACCTCGACCGCCGGGAACTCGCCCTCCGCCATCGGCAATCGGATCGCAGCCGCGGTGCTCGCTTACGGCGATAACGACAACTCGAACGAGCCGAACGACTACGCCAACCGGTTCTACCTCCCGGTGAACGACGCACTTGTCGTCGAGCTCCCGGGCAACCCGACCTTCACGGACCCGAACCGGTGGCAGCCCCTCAGCCTGCAGTTCTTCATCGACCAGTCGGGCAACGTGATCGCCTTCGGGTACCCCGACTTCATCTCACCGGAGTGGGGCATCGTGTCGAGCTGGTCCCTGACAGAACCCGACCGCACCGTGTACCAGCGCGACGGCTTCAACTACTGGGTCTTCAAGGACCCCGGCGCGCCCCCGCTCATCGACGACCCCCTCGACCGGTACCGCGATGGCTTCGAGATGGTCAGCGTGTGGTCGGCGCACCTCGACCCCGCGGACGGCGTGATGGTCGATGTCTCCCCCGCGAGTGTTGGGAATGCGCCGCTGGCGGCCGCGTCCCAGTCGGATCAGTACTACGACTACTTCGACGGGGGCGATTGGGGGCCCGGCTACACCGCGAACCCCGTGACCGGCCAGCCTTACTCACCCCAGATGGTGCCCCGCGGCGACTACTCCCGCGTGTTGGCCGAGTTCTGGGCCGACGGGCCGGACTCCGAGACGCCCCCGGGGCACTGGTTCGTGATCCTCAACGACGTCTCTGATCACCCCTCCTTCGTCAAACAACTCGGCGGGACCGGTCCCGTGCTCGGAGACCTGGAGTGGTGCGTGAAGACCTACCTCGCCATGGGTGGGGCCATGCAGGACGCGGCGATCTCCGCCTGGGGCGTCAAGGGCTGGTATGACTACCCGCGCCCCGTCAGCGCCCTGCGCTACCTGGCCGGGCTCGGGCAGCGGTCGGACCCCGCACAGCCGAGCTTCCACCCCGACGGCATCAACTTGCACCCCGGCTACGTCGAGGTGGTGACCGCAGCCACGACCGCGGCTGGCCAACGCCACGAGCACCTCGCTGGCGAGGAGGGCAAGATCGCCGTGCTCGCCTGGCGCGGTCCCGACTACATCACCGACCCGCTGGTGGACCAGGCTGGCGTCGGCTGGATCCTCGCGGAGGAGTGGTGGCCCTATCAGCGCCCGTCGTTCGTCACGCCGCCCTTCGCTGGCTACGTCTCCGGGCACAGCACCTACAGCCGCGCCGCCGCGGTGATGATGGACCGCCTCACAGGCTCGCCCTACTTCCCCGATGGCCTCGGCGAGTATGTCTGCACACAGGACCAATTCCTCGTCTTCGAGGAGGGTCCGAGCGTCGATGTACGGCTCCAGTGGGCGTCCTACTACGACGCCTCCGACCAGTGCTCCCTGTCGCGCATCTGGGGCGGCATCCACCCCCCCGCCGACG
>JAQWJQ010000156.1 GCA_029248265.1 Planctomycetota bacterium | reverse complement strand
CGTCGGGCCGGTGCCCACCTCCAAGGTGGAGTGGGATCAGCCCCACGAGGGCAACCTGTTCGAGTTCCTGCACGAACGCCGCGCGCTCCAGCGCGCCGCGGGCTGGTAGGACGTCGGCGCATGTTCCGCGACGACGAGCGCACCCGGGTCATCGAGGAGGTCGGCGGGCTCGCTCGCCTGGGATCCCTCGCGGCCGAGCTCGCCTCCGAGTCCGGCGGCGAGCGGGTGATGCTGGTCTCTGACCCTGGCGTCGCTGCGGCGGGACACGCGGACCGCGCGGCCGGGGTGATGCGGGCGGCGGGGCTCGAGGTCGCGCTCCACGTGGACGTGGCCGAGAACCCCTCGAGCGATGACGTGGCCAAGGCGGCCGCCGCCGCGCAGGCCTTTGGCCCCGCGCTCTACGTCGCGGTGGGGGGCGGGAGCGCCATCGACACGGCCAAGGGAGCCAACTTCGTCGAGGTGTGCGGCGGCCGCATGGAGGACTTCCGGGGCCACGACACGGCCACCGCGCCCCTGCGCCCGCTCATCGCCGTACCGACCACCGCCGGGACAGGCTCGGAGGTCCAGTCCTTCGCGCTCGTGGGCGACGGGGAGACCGGGGCCAAGATGGCCTGCGGGGACCCCAGCGCGGCGCCCAGGGTGGCGCTGCTCGACCCCGAGCTGACCTTGACCATGCCCCGCCGGGTCACGGCCATGACCGGCCTGGACACCCTGGCCCACGCGGTGGAGAGCGCGGTGGCGCGGCCGCGGGACCCCTCCACGGATGGCCGCAGCCGAGAGTACGGGTGCGCCGCCTTCGCCCTGGTCAGCGCCGGGCTCCCGCGGGTCCTCGTGGACCCCGGGGATCTCGAGGCCCGCACCAGCATGATGCGAGCGTCGGCGCTGGCGGGGCTCGCCATCGAGCACGCCATGCTCGGCGTCGCTCACTCCATGGCGAACCCCCTCACCCGTCATCACGGGGTTCCCCACGGCCTCGCGGTGGGGATGACCTTGCCCCACGTGGTGCGCTTCAACGCGGCGGCGGCGTCCGCCGAGGGGGTGGCGATCCGCGATACCTACGCCGCGCTCGCGTCGGCGGCCGGACTCCGCGGGGCCGACGCGACCGAGCTCGCCGAGCGCCTGGCGAGTCGCTGCGCCGAGCTGCTCGAGTGCGCCGGGCTCGGGACGGGCCTCAGCGATCTTGGGGTCACCCCGGCGGACCTCCCGGAGCTCGCGGTGGAGGCGAACCAGCAGTGGACGGCGGGCTTCAACCCCCGGGCCGTCGACCCGGACGCCTTCGAGGCGCTCCTCACCGCCGCCCTCTGAGCGCGGCGCCGGGCTGGCGCAGGCGTATCGACGGGAGACAAACCGTCGCGATCTGGGCGCCCTGGCGCTCAGCACGGAGGCGCCAATAGGGTTATCCCGTGATCTCCATGGAGAGGTCGTGCGCCGCGCGAGGAATCCCGCACACTCTGGCGCTCCGCAGCCCCGCGCCGCGGAGCTACGAGTCACCTCTCCATGAGCGATTCTCGCGCCCCTAGCTACGGACGGTTCGGCACCTTTGGCGGTGTCTTCACGCCGTGCACGCTCACGATCCTGGGCGTGATCATGTTCCTGCGCTTCGGCCAGGTCGTGGGCAACGCGGGGCTGTGGTCGGCGATCGGGATCGTGCTGCTGGCGAAGGCGATCACCACGATCACCGCCTTCTCGGTGTCGGCGATCGCCACCAACACGGAGCTCCGGGGTGGCGGGGCCTACTACATGATCAGCCGCTCCCTCGGGGTGGAGTTCGGGGGCTCGATCGGGCTCGTGTTCTTCCTGGCCCAGGCGGGCTCGGTCGCCCTGTATGTGATCGGCTTCACCGAGGCCCTGGTCGCGACGGTGCCAGCGCTCCAGGGGTGGCCGATCTCGGTCGCGAGCGTCGTGAACGCGCTGGTGTTCCTGTGTGTCTTCGTCGGAGCCGGGTGGACCATCCGGCTGCAGTACGTGATCCTCGCGATCCTGACCCTCGCGCTGCTCTCCTTCGCTGTCGGCGGCGTCATGCGCTTCGACGTCGAGGTCTTTCAGGGCAACCTCGCGCCGGGCTACGCGTCGGGGCAGAGCCTGTTCACCATGTTCGCCCTCTTCTTCCCGGCGGCCACGGGGATCATGGCGGGCGCCAACCTCTCGGGCGACCTCAAGGACCCCGCGCGCTCCATTCCCAGGGGCACGCTCGTGTCTATCGGCGTCACGGGCCTGATCTACGTCGGCATGGGCGTGCTGCTCGCCGGGGTGGAGGAGCGGACCTTCCTCCAGTCGAGCAACATGGCTGTGCGGGATGCCGCCGCCTTCCCGGCGCTCATCACCGCGGGGATCTTCGCCGCCACGCTCTCCTCGGCGATCGGCTCGATGATGGGGGCGCCGCGGATCCTGCAGGCCCTCGCGCGAGACGGGATCTTCAAGTCACTGCTGGTCTTCTCGAAGGGCAAGGGAGAGAACCAGGAGCCGCGCAACGCGATCATCCTGACGTTCCTCATCGCGGAGGCGGGGATCCTCATCGGGACCCTCGACCTGATCGCGCCCATCATCACCATGTTCTTCATGGTGACCTACGGCTACCTGAACTTCGCGACGTTCAGGGAGTCGTACTCGCGCAACCCGTCGTACCGACCGACCTTCCGCTACGCCCACTGGACCCTCGCGCTCGCGGGCGGCGTGGCGTGCGCAGCGGTGATGCTGCTTATTTCGCCGGGCTGGGCGATGGCGTCGGCTGCGCTGATGTTCGCGCTGCACCGGTTCATCTCCAAGCAGAAGATCCGGACCACATGGGGGGACGTCCGCAGCGGCGCAGCCTACGAGCGCGCGCGCAAGGAGCTGCGACGACTCGAGCACGAGCACTACCACCCGAAGAACTGGCGGCCGGCGATCCTGGCCTTCAGCGGCGCCGTCGCGCGGCGACCTCGGACTGCGATCTATGCCAACTGGCTCTGCGCCGGCCGGGGGATCCTGAGCCTCGGCCAGGTGATCCCTGGTGACGTGGAGGACCTGGTGGAGCGTCGTCGGGGCCAGGAAAAGGCGCTCCGGAAGGTCATCCAGAAGCTGGGAGTTGACGCCTTTCCTGCGGTGGTGGTCTCCAACGACCGGCAGCGAGGTATCGAGGCGCTGGTGCAGTGTCACGGGCTGGGGGGCCTCCGGCCGAACTCGGTGATGGGCGACTGGATCCGGGACGGGGACAATGCCGAGAACTACGTCCATGCGCTGCGCCGGGTCTCCATGCTCGGCCAGAGCCTCCTGCTCTTCTCCAGCCAGGTGGACCCGGATTCTGACCCGCATGAGGTGCCCACCGGGACCGTGGACGTCTGGTGGCGAGGTAAGGAGAACGGGTCGCTGATGGTGCTGCTCGCGCACATGCTGGTACAGAACGCCGACTGGCGCGGTCGGCACGTGCGTCTCCTGCGGGTGGTCAACAACGAGGCGGCCCTCGAGGAGACCGAGCGGCACCTGAAGGACCTCGTGCAGCGGGCGCGGATCGAGGCCCGAGTCCAGGTCGTCGTTTCGGACTCGACGGTGCACGCGATCCACGAGGTCTCCCGCGACGCGGCGGTGGTCTTCCTCGGGTTCAAGGTCCCGGACGAGGACAGCGGCGCGCCGGGCTTCGTGGAGGCCAACGACGCCTTGGTGGGCGGCCTGCGGACGGTCTTCCTCGTGAACAGCGCCGGCGACGCCTCCCTGGACGTCTGAGCCCCAGTCTCTGAAGGCGTGTAGGCCGCGCGGCGCTAGGATGGGGTCATGCTGTCACTCCTGCTAGCGCTCGCCGTCGGAGCCCCCGACTGGCCCGACTTCCGCGGTCCCGGGCGGGACGGGCACGCGGACGGCGTGGACCTCCCCATGTCATGGAGCGAGGAGGAGCACGTGGCGTGGAAGACCGCGATCCACGGCCGAGGCTGGTCCTCGCCGGTGCTGCTGGAGGGACGCGCGTGGCTGACCACGGCGCCCTCCAAGGGCGGCGCGCTCTCGGTCCTCGCCGTGGACCTGGACTCCGGCGAGGTCGTGGTGGACCGGGTGGTGTTCGAGATCCCCGAGCCCGAGCCACGCAACGGCCTCAACAGCTACGCCTCCCCGAGCCCCGTGGTCGGGGCTGGCCGGGTCTTCGTCCACTTCGGGACCTATGGGACGGCGTGCCTGGACTCGAGCACCGGTGAGACGCTCTGGTCGCGGGTCGACCTCAAGTGCGATCACCTCGAGGGGCCTGGGTCCTCTCCGCTCCTGCAGGGCGGCCGCCTCTTCCTGCACCTCGACGGCGCCGACGTGCAGTATCTCGTGGCGCTCGATCCGGAGACCGGGGAGACCCTGTGGAGAACGGAGCGAAGCGCGGACCTCGAGCCGCTTGGCCCGGACCTCCGCAAGGCGTACAGCACGCCGCTGCTCACCCAGATGGCAGGGGAGGACGGGCCCCGCGAGGTGCTGGTGAGCTCTGCAGCGCGCGCCACCTATGGGTACGACCCGGTCACCGGCGAGGAGCTGTGGCGCATGGACCACCCGGGCTTCTCCATGTCCTCTCGGCCGCTGCTCGTGGACGACCGGGTCATCGTCTCCACCGGCTTCGGCCGGGCGGAGCTGTGGGCCTTCCGGCTCGCAGGGTCGGGCAACATCACGGACGACGCCTTCCTCTGGCGAAACACCCGTGGTGTGCCGACCATGCCCTCCTCGGTCATCGTCGGCGGGCGTCTGTTCCAGGTCAGCGACCGCGGCATGGCCTCGGCGGTGGACCTGGAGACGGGGGAGACGCTCTGGCAGGAGCGGCTTGGCGAGGACCACTGCGCGTCTCTCCTGGCTTCGGGTGACCGCATCTACGCCTTCGGCGTTGAGGGCAAGACCTCCGTCTTCCGGGCCAGCGGGAGCTTCGAGAAGCTCCACGAGAGCCAGCTCGAGGCTGGCTTCATGGCGTCGCCTGCCGTCCATGGCGACGCGCTGATCCTTCGGACCAAGACCCACCTCTATCGGATCGAGGCGGCGGAATGAGAGCGCTGACGTTCCAGGGGATCAAGGACGTCGCCTGCACGGAGGCGCCTGACCCGACCCTCGAGCAGCCCACGGACGCGATCGTTCGCGTGGAGCTCTCGGCCATCTGCGGCTCGGATCTGCACGTCTACCGCGGGGCCGAGGCCGGCCTCGACCCCGGGACGGTGCTGGGGCATGAGTTCGCCGGCGAGGTCCTCGAGGTGGGGAGCGCCGTGGAGGGGATCGCCCCGGGGGACCGGGTCGTCGCGCCCTTCTCCACGAGCTGCGGCGCCTGTCCCGCCTGTGAGCGAGGCCTGAGCTCCCGGTGCGAGGTAGGCCAGCTGTTCGGCTGGGTCGAGGGCGGCCAGGGGCTCCACGGCGGCCAGGCTGAGCTCGTGCGCGTCCCCCTCGCCGGGACCTCCCTGGTGAAGGTGAAGGACGGTCGGGACCCCGCGGCGCTCTTTGCCGGAGACGTGATGTCCACCGGGATGTACCTCGCGGCGCTCGGCGGAGTGGGCCCTGGGGATAGGGTGGCCGTCATCGGCTGCGGTCCCGTGGGCCTGATGGCCGTGGTCGCCGCCCTCGACATGGGCGCCGCCGAGGTCTTCGCGCTCGACCTCCTGGAGGACCGCCTCGAGCTCGCGCGGTCGTTCGGTGCCACGCCGGTCCAGGCGTCGGACCCGGCTCAGCTCCCTGCGGCCGTGGACGCGTCCCTCGAGGCGGTGGGTTCGCCCTCCTCCACCCGCCTCGCCTTCGAGCTGTTGCGCCCCGGGGGCACCCTCGCGGCGGCGGGCGTCCACGTGGAGCCTCAGCTCGCGTTCTCGCCTGGCGAGGCCTACGACAAGAACCTCACCTACCGCGCCGGTCGCTCTCCCGCGCGGAGCCTCCTGGAGCCTGCCCTGGAGTTGGCGGCGCGAAGCGGCGTGGACCGCATCGTGTCTCACCGGATCCCGCTGGCCGAGGCCGCTCACGGCTACCGGATCTTCGACGGCCGGCTCGACGGCGCGACCAAGGTGCTCCTGGAGCCCTGAGCCGCTCCCACGGGGGGGGCAGCCGCCAGGGGCTGATCGACCCGGCGACGACGGCCTCGGTCCAAGCGTGCACCCGGTCCACGTCCTCCATGGTGGGCACGGGGAGGGAGGGGGTCGGCGGTCGTACTCCGCGGCCTCCGTGCCGGGTGCCCGGTCGTGGCCGAGGTCCACGCCGCCTGAACCTGCGCTCTGGAGCGTGGGTGGTGGAGCCCCCTTGGGCGCAGGCGCCGGCGGCCAACTCGAGCGGCTCGCGGAGGGGCTCCGTGTCCCCAACGGACACAGGCTGGGCCCCTCGCGTGTGCCGCTGGTAAGCAACCAGCCCTCGGGCGGCAGGATTCGCCCCTGGGGAGTGGTGGGAACGCGCAGACTGATCAGAATGTGCGCATGTTGATGGCCATGGCCCCCTGGCTGACGCTGCCCCTCGCGGGCGCGCTCGGCGTTCCCTCCGGTGTCTCCTGCGGCGAGCCGGGACTCGCAGCGGTCCCTGTTCAGGAGGAGGAGTGGCCCTTGTTCCGGGGCGACAGTCACCTCTCCGGGATCGCCGCCACCGCGCTCCCCGCCGAGCTCGAGCTCGCGTGGACCTACGACGCTGGGAAGGCGATCACGTCGTCACCGGTCGTGGCCGGCGGCCGGGTGTTCTTCGGCGCCGACGACCACGCGGTCCACTGTGCGGACGCGATCAGCGGGGAGCCGGTGTGGAAGTTCCTCACCGAGGACCTCGTGGAGGCGCCGCCCCTCGTGCTGGGCGGGACCGTCTTCATCGGGAGCAACGACACGTTCTTCTACGCCATCGACGCGAAGTCAGGGGAGCTCCGATGGAAGGCGCCGACCATGGACAAGATCCTCGGCGGCGCAAACCACGTGCAGGTGGGGGAGCGGTCGGTGGTCGTCGTGGGCTCCTATGACAACCGGCTCTACGCCTTTGACGCGGGCACTGGCGAGCAGCTGTGGGCCTACGAGACGGACAACTACGTGAACGGCACCCCGGCCATCGACGGCGGGCGGGCGATCTTCGGCGGCTGCGACGCCATCCTGCACGTGGTGGACGTCACCGTCGGAAAGCGGACCGCCGCGGTCGAGCTGGGTGGCGACAGCCACATCGCCGGCTCCGCGGCCTTCCTGGAGGGGCGCGCGTATTTTGGCCACTACGGCAACCAGTTCGTGTGCGTCGACGTGGCGAAGGGCGAGGTGGTCTGGGCCTATGATTCGCCCCGCCAGGCGTTCTTCTCCTCCCCGGCGATCACGGAGGACCTCGTGGTGTTCGGAGGTCGCGACCGCCACCTCCACTGCGTCCGGCGCGAGACCGGCGAGCCCGTCTGGAAGTTCCGTACGCGCCGCAAGGTGGACGGTTCCCCCGTGGTGGCCGGCGACGCCGTGGTCTTCGGCTCAGACGACGGGCGCATGTACGTGCTCGCCCTCGAGGACGGCACCCAGCGCTGGAGCTATGACATCGGCGAGCCGGTGCTCTCCTCGCCCGCCGTGGTGAACGGCCGCGTGTACGTCGGCGCCAACGACGGTCAGCTCTATTGCTTCGCGGCCGCGGCGCCCGGGTCCGGCGACGCCCAGGACGGGGAGGTGGACCGTTGAAGCGCCTCGATGAGACCGCGGGTGGCGAGAAGCCGGCTGAGGAGGGCGCGGCGGCGGAGAAGACCACTGTCGGCAACTACTTCATCTCCAACTACCCGCCCTACTCGTTCTGGAACGAGGAGGCGCTGGACTCGCTGGATGGCTGCCTGCAGTCGCCGCCGGCCGACGACCGGCCCCTGGGGCTCTACGTCCACATCCCCTTC
Organism: Planctomycetota bacterium; assembly: GCA_029248265.1. Lineage (GTDB taxonomy): Bacteria > Planctomycetota > UBA1135 > UBA1135 > Saltatorellus. The sequence continues at coordinate 3,286 of JAQWJQ010000156.1, read as the reverse complement.
TGTCGCAAGCGCTGCGACTTCTGCTACTTCAAGGTCTACACGGACAAGAACTCCAAGGAGGTTCGTCGGTACCTCTCGGGGGTCGCGAGCGAGCTCGACAACTACGCGGATGTCCCGTACCTGAAGGGCCGCAGCCCGCGCTTCGTGTACTTCGGCGGAGGCACGCCGAGCTACCTCTCCACAGGGCAGCTGGAGGAGCTCTTCGGCTCGCTCCGCGAGCGGATCGACTGGTCGGACGTGGAGGAGGTGACCTTCGAGTGTGAGCCAGGGACCCTCTCGCTGCCCAAGCTGCAGACCCTGCGAGACCTCGGGGTGACGCGCCTCTCCCTCGGGGTGGAGAACTTCAACCCGGCGATCCTCGAGCGCAACAATCGGGCCCACCGGGCCGAGGAGATCCTGCGCACCTATGGCTTCGCTCGGGAGGTCGGGTTCCCGCAGGTGAACATCGATCTCATCGCCGGGATGATCGGCGAGACCGACGAGAACTGGGCGCGCTGCATCGAGCGCACCCTGGAGCTCGGCCCTGACAGCGTGACGATCTACCAGATGGAGGTGCCCTACAACACGACCATCTATCGCCGCATGAAGGACGACGAGACCGAGGAGGCGCCGGTGGCCGACTGGGCCACCAAGCGGCGCTGGGTCCGCGAGGCCTTCGCCGCCCTCGGAGCGGCAGGCTTCGAGCAGTCGAGCGCGTACACCGCCTATCGGGGCGGAGGCACAAGCTTCCTCTACCGGGACTCCCTCTGGCACGGCGCGGACATGCTGGGCCTCGGCGTCTCGTCCTTCTCGCACCTGGGCGGGATCCACTTCCAGAACGAGCCGTCCTTCGGCGGCTACCTCGACCGCGCGGAGCGGGGCGAGCGACCGATCTCGCGTGCGTACGCTCTGGGAGACGACGAGCGGCTCATCCGCGAGTTCATCCTCCAGTTGAAGACAGGCGCCGTGGACGCGGGCGACTTCCGGTCAAAGTTTGACGTGGACCCCCTGACGCGCTTCGCGGCCGCCCTGGCGGACCATCAGGCGGCGGGGATGCTGACCGTGGAGGGGGACCAGATCCGGACCACCCCCGACGGGCTCCTGGTGGTGGACACGCTCCTGCCGGCGTTCTTCCGTCCCGAGCACATCTCTGATCGCTACGTCTGAGCACCTCGCGGCCCGTGCGCATCCTCCAGCTGACCCCCGGTACCGGCGACTTCCTGTGCGGGAGCTGCCTGCGCGACAACTCCCTGGTCATGGGCCTGCGGGACCGCGGTCACGACGCGCTGATCGCGCCGCTCTACCTGCCCTTCGCGATGGAGGGGGGCTCGGGCGATGCCGCGCCGCCGGAGGGAGTCGAGTCCACGATCCACATGGGCGGGATCAACGTCTACCTGCAGCAGAAGCTCGGCCTCTTCCGTTGGCTCCCGCGGATCCTCCACGACCGCCTCGACTCGCCGCGGCTGCTGCGCTGGGCGGCGGGCCACTCGAAGATGACGGAGACGCCGGGGCTCGGGGCCCTGACGCTCTCCATGCTCAGGGGAGAGGAGGGCCGCCAGCGCGCCGAGGTCGCGCGGCTGGTGGAGTGGGCGCGGGAGCTGCCGCGCCCCGACGTGCTCCTGCTCTCCAACGTGATGCTCATCGGGCTGGCCCGGGAGCTCAAGGCGGCCCTCGGCTGCCCGATCGTCTGCACCATGCAGGGGGAGGCGCCCTTCCTGGAGGCCCTCGACGACAGGCACCGTGAGCGGTGCTGGTCGACGCTCGCCGAGCGCGCGCGGGACGTGGACGGCTTCCTCGCGGTGAGCCAGTACACCGCCGACCTGATGTCTGCCCGCATGGACGTGGACCCGGCCAAGGTCCAGGTGGTCTGGAACGGGGGCGACCTCGAGGGGATCGCGCCGGACCCTGCCCGCCGTGACCCCGAGCGGCCGGCGGTCGGCTATCTGGCCCGCATGTGCCGGGATAAGGGCATCGAGGCCCTGGTCGAGGGGTTCCTGCGCCTGAAGGAGCGCCACCCCCGGGCCCGTCTGGTCGCAGCGGGGGTGGTCCTGAACGAGGACCGTGACCTCCTCGGACGCCTCGAGCGGCGCGTGGCGGAGGCGGGCTGGGCGGACGACGTGGAGTTCCTCGGTCCGGTCACCCGCGAGCAGAAGATCGCCCTCCTCCAGCGGGTGGATGTCCTCAGCGTCCCCGCCGTCTACGGCGAGTCCTTTGGCCTCTATCTCCCCGAGGCGTGGGCCGCGGGGCTCCCCGTGGTCCAGCCCCGGCACGGAGGCTTCACGGAACTGGTGGAGCACACCGGTGGTGGGGTCCTCTACGAGCCCGGCGATCCCGCGGCGCTCGCGAGCGCCCTCGGGGCGCTCCTCGACGACCCCGACCGGCGCTCCTCGCTGGGCGAGAAGGGCCGCGCGGCGGCGGCCGATGAGTTCACCCGGGCGCGGATGGCCGAGCGCGTCGAGGTGGCGTTGGGCCGGGTGCTCGCATCGCGCCAACCCGGAAGCCCGGCGACCTTCGGCCAGTGACACGCCATCTCGTCCATACGGGAGCAACGGCCGCGGGCCCGCTGAGTCCAGGAGACGGGAGCCTATCTTCTCCACTCGAAGAGGACCCGCAGAGAGGGCCTCTTCGAGTGCTCAGCGGGGCTCGTCAGGGCCCGCCGCTGGGCCCGCCGCTGGGCCCTGTGGTCTCGCTGCCTTTGGATTCGACGCTGGCCGGGTAGCCGGCGGCCAGGAGTGCGTCCGTTCCGTGGGCGGTGTACGCCGTGCCCTCCCGTTCAATCCTCTGCCTGTGCTCTCGGACCTCGCGCACCATGGCCTCGGTGCGATAGCCCCGCGCATGGTCGAGGTGCAGGCACACCGCGTCGAAGCGGACGTGACGGGGCTTGATCCCGTGGTTCTGGAGTCGAACACCCAGCTCTCGGTCCTGGCCGCCCGAGGCGAGGCGCTCGTCCATGCCCCCGACGGCGAGGAGGTCTGACTTCCAGGCCGACGCGTTGGACCCCTTGAGGTTGCAGGCGGTCACCGTGGTCTTGTTGAGAAGCTGCGCCAAGGCTGCGCTGTGGGTGAGCTTCAGCCGACCGCGTTGACCTGTGAGGCCGTGGCCTGAGAGCCACCGGCGATGGAAGCACCGCTGGCTCACGATGTCATCTCGCTCGATGGCCTTGCTGGTCTCCATGGGGAGCTTGAAGTAGGTCCCGGAGAGGTAGACGCCAGACTGCGCCGCACGAGCATGAACGGAGAGGAAGTCCCGCCGCAGGACGCAGTCTCCGTCGGTGAACACGACGTAGTCGTGGCTCGCGTGCAGCAGC
>JAQWJQ010000150.1 GCA_029248265.1 Planctomycetota bacterium | reverse complement strand
TCGATCATGATCTGGATCCGGTCCCGCGCGATCTCGAGGGACTCGATGAGCGTCTCCGGCTCCGAGATGCAAATCGACGCCTTGGCCTTCATCTCCGCCGTCCAGTCGGTGAACGTGAACGCCTGATCCGAGAGCAGGGTGCCGAGGTGGACCTCGATGATGCGCCCCTGGAAGACGTTGTCCCCGAACTCCTGGAGCATCTGAGCCTGGGTCGCGTGCACCACGTCCCGGAAGTCCATGTGGTCCTTCAGCGTGCCCTTGAAGGTCACCTTCACAGACTCGGGGATGGGCATGGTCGCCTCACCCGTCGCCAGGGCCAGCCCGACGGTTCCGGAGTCCGCCCCGAAGGCCACCCCCTTCGACATGCGGGTGTGTGAATCTCCGCCGATGATGACCGCGCGATCGTCCACGGTGAGGTCGTTCAGGACCTTGTGGATGACGTCCGTCATCGCGGGATACTCCCCCTCAGGGTCCCGTGCGGTGATCAAGCCGAAGTCGTTCATGAAGCTCATGAGCTTCGGGATGTTGCGCTGGGCCTTGTCGTCCCAGACCGACGCCGTGTGGCAGCCGGACTGGTAGGCGCCGTCGACCGTGGGAGAGATCACGGTGGCCGCCATCATCTCGAGCTCCTGGGAGGTCATCAGGCCGGTCGTGTCCTGAGAGCCCACGATGTTGACCTTCACCCGCACGTCAGAGCCGGCGTGCAGCACCGCGCCCGGGGTGGTCCCGACGGCGTTGCGGTTGAAGATCTTCTCCACGGCGGTCAGCCCCTGGCCTGCGTGGGAGACCTCCTTGGCCGCGGCGTACACCGCCGGCTTCTCCACGCCGAGGATCTCCGCGGCGGTGGACTGCAGCTTCTTGCCGAAGACGACGGCGTAGGAGCCCTTGGCCCGGATGAACTCCAGCTTCTGCGGCGTGAACGCCGGAGCGATGTCGCACAGCTCGTTGGCGCCGGTCTCGTCGTAGAGCTTCTTGGTCCGTGTGTTGATCGTCAGGACCGGCCCCGTATCGATCGAGAAGACCTCCTCGAGGATGGCCTCGCCGTCCTCGTCGAGGACCGGCTCACCGTCAGCGCCGAGCTTCTTGACCCAGTTATTGAGGTCGAGCCCGATGCCGCCGGTGACGCCGACGGTGGTGAGGAAGATCGGGGAGATCCCGTTGGTCCCGCCCACGACCGGCGCGATGTTGATGAACGGCACGTAGGGGCTCGCCTGCACGCCGGTCCAGAGCGCGACGTTGTTGACGCCCGACATCCGCGATGACCCGACGCCCATGGTCCCCTTGTCCGCGACCAGCATCACGCGCTTGTCCGGGTGCTGGGCCTGCAGGGCCTTGAGCGCGTCCTGCTTCTCCTTGTCGTGCTCGAAGAGGCACTGGCCATGGTGCTCCCGGTCGGAGCGCGAGTGGGCGTCACTCCCGGGGGAGAGGAGGTCCGTGGAGACGTCCCCCACCGCTGTGACAAAGGTCACGACCTGGACGGTCTCGTCCACCTCCGGCAACGAGGTGAAGAACTCGGCCTTGACGTAGCTCTCCAGGATCTCGGTGGCGAGGCCATGGCCCGCCACGTGGGCCGCCGCGAGCCGATCCGTGTCCGCCTCGTACAGGAAGACCTGGGTCTTGAGCACGGCCGCGGCCTGACGCGCGACCTCTGCATCGTCCCCGAGGGTCAGGTCAAGCAGCACCTCCACCGAGGGGCCTCCCTTCATGTGCGACAGGAGCTCGAGAGCGAAGGTCGGAGTGATCTCCTCGACCGAGGCGTCCCCCTGCACGATCCGCTTCAGGAAGCGCGCCTTGGCGCCCGCCGCGCTCGTGGTCCCGGGGAGCGTGTTGTAGATGAAGAACTGGAGGGAGCCCTCTCGGTGCTCGTGCCCGGTGTCCTCGATCTGCTCAATGAGCGCCTCCACGAGCACGGCGTCCTCGATGGGCTTGGGGTGGAGGCCCTGGCCGTTGCGGGCCTCGATCTGCTCGAGATAGTCGGTGTACACGCTCATGGTCTTCGTCGGGGCTTGGGCCAGGCAGGCCCGGCGGCGGTTGGGGAGGCGCCGCGCGATCTTGTTCCAGTGGGGACCGGCGAGCTCCGGGCTCCTCCGCGCCAAGCGGGCAGCCCGAGGCCTCCGCTGGATGTTCAGGAGCAGTCCAGCAGGCCGGGTCTCCGCACCCGCAGCGGCCGAGGGGCAGCACGGGTACGGCGGTCGAGGTCAAGAGAGTACGGAGGCGGGGGCCTCCGGAGGCAGGCCAGGGCGGCAGAATTCCGCCGCCACGGGGAGTCCGTGCAGTGGCGGACTCCCGCGGCCTCGGGGAGGCCACGGTGCCTGGTGCTGCGGCCCGCCAAGGCCCGGAGAGGACCTCGCCGGTCGTCACAGGCCGGAGGCCGCCCCCCTCGGAGTCCCGGAGCGCGCAACGGAAGAGGCTCGGGATGCTGAAGAGCGCCAGGGGCCCCGCGCCGACCCACGAGAGCTCCTCCGTGACCAGCCCGCGGGCCGCGATGAGGCCCATGCCCCCGCGGCCCCTCGCTCCAGGCAGGCGCCGCACGGGACGCCTGCCCGGCTCAGCGCCCCTCGGACAGGTCGTCCTCGAGGCTGAAGACCCCGTCCGCGGCGTGGGCGCCGGCGGTGACCGAGGTCAGCTCCAGCATGATCTTGCCGAGCATCGGGTTCGCGAGCTGGACCTCGACGCGGTCGGGGACCTGCATGCCCTCGACCTCACGGAAGCTCCGGAAGGTGGTCGTGCGGCCGAGGCGACCCACGCCGGGGATCGCCGCAAAGTCGTCGATCCGCCCGAGCCGCAGGCTCTCGGCCTCCACGTAGAAGGTGGGCGCCGTCCCTGACGTGTCGCCGGCTCGAATCAGCAAGACGCCCTCACCGGCGCCGGTCACGATCTGCTGGACCACATGGACTCCAGGGAAGGCCTCCCTCCAGTCGCCGAACCTGGCCTGCGGCGCCTCCCCCATGAGCTGCGCCGTCCGCTCCGCGTCCGCCACGGCGCGGGGTGCCCGGCTCGACTCGGTCCACACCTGCTCACCGTCGAAGCCAATGTGCTCGAACTCCTCGCCCATCGACTCGTCGGCGCGCCAGCGACTCGGCCATTCCATCAAGGAGCTGGAGGTCCCGTCTCGCTTGAGCTTCGGCATCGAGATCGCCTGCTCCAGACGGAGGGGTCCCACGCTCTCCAGCAAGTCCATGCGATGGAACGCCTGTACGCCCTCGCAGACCGCCTCGATGGAGGGCAGGTCCTCGGACGGCGTGAACTTGAACTCCTGGTGGTCCCCGATGTGGTACCCCGTGACCGCGCCCTTCTCGTCCCGATCGAAGGCGATCACGTTGGCGGGGTTCGGCTTGAACTTCCAGCGGTCCTCCCCCACGTAGACGAGGGGCACCACCGCGCGCCCGAGGATCTCGAGCGCCAGCCCGTCCCCGTCGCGGATGATGGCCCGATAGCGGTCCCTCTCGCCCTCGGAGTAGTAGCCGAGGTACGGCTCCAGGGGCGGCGCCGCCTGAATCGGGTCAAAGGGCACCCCGAGGAGCAGGTCCCCGAGCACCTCCTCCAGGCGCAGCCCCGTCACGTTGGCGCGGGACTGGGTGAAGTAGAGGACGATGGTCTTCTGCTCAGGGAAGGCCCACGCGTAGGTCCCGTCCGAGCCCGTGTGCCCGAAGGCCACAAGCTCTCGCCGGCCCTCCTTCTCGGCGGGCTTCGTCCAGAGCTGCATGAGCGACCCGTAGCCGGTCGTCGCCCCAGGAAGCCCGGTCGATCCCACCATGGGGTGCGGGCCGGGCGCGGTGATGCGCCGGACCGAGCTGGACTTGAGCAGGCGTCCATCCGGCCCGCGCCCCCGGGCCATCAACATGTCCAGGAACCGGGCGTAGTCCTCCAGGGTCGAGTACAGCGCCTGCGACCCGAGGAACACCGAGAAGAGCGGCCCGTCGCTCGGTTGCCAGTACCGGTTCCAGTGGCCGGCGCTCCCCGCGTACTTGGACGCGCTGCGCCCCTCGAGCAGGTGCTCCGGCGTGAGCAAGCAGCGGCTCTCGTCCATGCCCAGCGGATCGAGGATCCGAGCCTGGATGAAGGCCTCGGCCGGCTGGCCGCTCACGATCTCGACCAGGGCGGTCAAGGTGTCCGTCCCCTGGTCGCTGTAACGGAACCCGGTCCCGGGCTCGAACTCCAGCTGCGACGCACCGCCAAGATCGGCCACGGCCCGCACGCTGGTCAGCTCGCGCGGATTGAGGGCCATGATCTCCGACATGGGCAGCCCGCTCGTGTGCTGCAGGAGCTGCTGCACCGTGATCTCACGCTTGCCGTCGACGTCGAACGCGGGGAGGTACTCGGCGACCCGGTCCCTCAGCTTGAGCGCCTTGTCCTCCACCAGCTGGTGGATGGCGACGCTCACCAGCGGCTTGGTCATGGATCGCACGCAGAAGAGCGATCCGGTCTCCATGGGCAGGGCCCCCTCGCGATCCCTCCAGCCGTGTGCGCTGTGCAGGACCGTGCGCCCGTTGCGGATCACCATGAGCTCGGCCCCCACCACCTCGTCGTCGGCCACCAGCTGCGCCACGAGGGCATCGAGGGACTCAAGGCCCTCGGGTGAGAGCCCCTCCGCCAGGGGCGTGGAGACCGGGAAGCGCGCGTCGTCCGGGGAGGAGGACCCTTGCTCGAGGGTCGCGACCGCAGGGTCCCCCGCCTGGGCCCCTTGGGCCACGGAGCCCAGGAAGAGGCTGAAGAGCGCGGCGAGGATGGAGATGGTGAGCGACCTGGGTCGCCTGGGGCAGTTGCAGTGAATCATGTTCGGTAGAGGCGCCTTCCGGGGCGCAACTGGTGTCGCCACCTGGGGCGCCACTGGATTCGCCACCTGGGGCGCCACCTGGGGCGCCACCAGAGGGGCCATCAGGGGCGCAGGGCAGCGAGGCTGGCGCGCACGACAGCGCGGGGCATGGCGGGCTTCTCGCTCACCCGCCCCATGAGGGCCAGCCCCTGGGTCAGAGCGACGAGGTTGCGGGCGGTGTCCCGCGGCGACAGCTCGCTGCGCACGTCGCCGTCCAGCTGGGCCTGGCGCAGGGCCCGCTCGAGGGCGCGCTCCAGCCGCTTGAGGTAGGTGCGGACGAGCTGCGCGAGCTCCTCATCCTCGCGCGGTGCCTGGGCCATGGCGACGCCCAGGAGACAGCCCAGGCTCTCCCCAGTGCCGTGGTGGCGCGCCAGGCGCTCCAGGGTCCTCTCCAGGTTGGCGAAAGCGCTCCCACTGGGATCCTCGAGTCGCTCACAGAGTCGCTGGACCACCGTGTCCGCGTAGCACTGGAGCGCCTTCAAGTACAGCTCCCGCTTGTTGCCGAAGGTGTCGTAGAGGCTCTTGCGTCCAATCCCGAGCTCGCCCTCGAGATCGGAGATCCCCGTGCCCTCGAAACCGAGGCGCCAGAAGGTGTCACGGGCTGCCAAGAGCGCCTGGTCGGGATCAAAGGTCTTGCTGGGTCCAGGGCTCATGGGCGCCATCTTACACTGATCGGTTTAGGATAACAACAGGCCTCCAAGGCGCCCCCTACGTCACGCCGTCGCCGACTCCAGGAGGCTCAACGCCCCCCCCGACCCCGCCGAGCCGAGAGAGCTCGCGACAAGCCCACAGGCAACCGGTGACGAACACGAGCGGCCTTGCACCAGCCACCACTTCATGGGATTCGGGCCCCAGCGCTTTCACGCGCGTTCACAGGTGGGCGTGGCCCGTGCCTCGGCCTCAGCCGCCGACCCGGTACTCCACGAGCCTTGGCCCGGGCCCCGGCACCTCCGCCAGCCCCAGTGCGGCGCGGAGCACGGCGCGCTGCCGCTCGGGGTCCCCAGGTGTGTCCAGGGGGTAGCCATGGGGGAACGGCAGGCACAGCGCCCGCGGTGGGCGGACCTTCTCCGCCACGGTCCGCAGGAGCTGGAGCGCCACGGTGACGATGCCGTGCCGTTCGAGCTCGGCGGCGACCAGACCCACGGTCTGGTTGCACATGGGTCAGACCGGTACCAGCAGCGCCACGTCCACCTGGTCCTCCACGAAGCGCGCCGCGATCTCGGGCGCGGTCTCCTTCACCAGCCGCCCCGTGGCCGTGATGGCTCCCATGCAGGACGCGTGGTGCGGGGCCACCGCACCGACCACCCCCGCCTCGGACAGCTCGCGCAGCCGCTGGAGTGGGAAGGCGAGCTCGGGGTCCGAGGCCATCCCACCATGATCGAAGGCATCGGAGCGGTGCCCGTCGAGGAGCGTCGAGCTGTCCGCGTCGCCAGGGATCGCTCGCCAGCTGCCATCGCCCCCGCGCTGCCCCCTGTCAAAGGGCGCCATCCCCGGGAGGACGAACCCCGCGCTCGACACGAGCCCCACCGTGCACTGCCCCACCGGCCGCGGGAGCGCCGCGAAGGGCACAGGGTCGATCCGCCGCCAGCGGTACCCGCGGAGGAAGAGCCGGACGGGGAGGGACAGGTCAGAGGTCTTCGCCATACGGGGAGGCTAACGCGGCGCCGCGCCGGGGGCCCCGGAGCCCCTGCAACGGGGGCAAGACAGGGCGCCAGGGCACCTCAACCGCCCTTCCGCCCACCCCAGCGCTGAAGCCTCCCGAAGAAAGAACGGGATCCTCGCCACCTAACACTCGAACGATTGATAGATTGTCCGAGTCAATGAATGAGCCTCCGAACTGCGACCACGCCTCCGCGACGGCCCCAGCGACCTCGTCGGACGGGGTGCTCGAGAGGGCAGCGGCCATCCTCCGCGCTGCGGGGGACCCTGGCCGCCTGCGCCTCCTCGAGCTCCTGCGCCCGGGGGAGCGGTGCGTCACGGAGCTGGCTCACTTCACCGGAGACTCCCTGTCCACGATCTCGGCCAGGCTGCGCGTCCTCAGGGGCGAGCGGCTCCTGACCCGCAGACGCGAAGGCAAGCACCAGTACTACTCCCTCGCCGACCACCACATCGTCGAGCTCCTCCAGGGCGTGTTCGAACACGCCGCAGAAGAAGAACCGAAGTGAACTGCAACAAGCACGAGAACCACGATCACGCGCACGGACCCAACTGCGGACACACCGGCGTCAAGCACGGCGACCATGTGGACTACCTCCATGACGGTCACATGCACCACCCCCACGACGACCACGTCGACGAGCACCGCCTCGAGGTCACCGCGCACAACCCTGCGGAGTGCACCCCGGCGCACTCGTGCGGAGACCACGACCCGTCCCACGTCCACGGCCCCGGCTGCGGACACGAGGCCGTGCCCCACGGCGACCACATCGACTACCTGGTCAACGGTCACCTGCACCACCCGCACGGGGACCACTGCGACAACCACGGCCCCCTCGAGCTGGTCTAGCGCTCACCTCTGAACCGGCCCACGGTATGGCGCGCCCCCTCCCGGACGGAGCGGGCGCGCCATCTCATTGGCACCCTGGAACCCGCCCCGCCCGGGAGCGCCCTCTCCAGCCGGGCCCGCGCACCCCCGGGGGCGCCCGTCCCGACCACCGCGCGGCGAAACCGAGCGGCGCGGTGTCCGCCCATTCTCTGACCGCAGCCCTTAGGCTCAAGGTCATGCAGAGAACACCGCAGCCCCGGATCGCCCGCAGCATGTCGCTCCTCCTCGGTGGCACGGTTCTCCACGCCATCGACGTGCCCCTTCGCTTCGGGTCAGAGGAGACCGTGGACTGGGTCGGCGGGGCCCCGTCCGTTCAAGCAGCAGGGTTCCTGATCGACCTGCTTCCAGACGAGCTCGGGGCCGTGCTGCTCGCGCTGGCCTTCCTCGGCTTGCTCCGCAACGCGTCGGGGGCCCTGCGCGGCTGCTTCGTCCTCCTGATCGCGCTCCAGGCCCTGGCCCTCATCGTGGCGCTCGGGGCCCACAGCCCACAGGAGGCGGTGGTCCAGGAGGGGTTCACCTTTGACTGGCGCGGAAGCGTGGGATCGGGCACAGCGCTCATCGCGGGCTGGTCTCTTGCCGCCCTCGCCGGCCAGCTCGAGTTCACCACCAGCAGGTGGCGATGGAGGCGGTTCGCGGTGTGGGCGACCCTCGGGGAGGCCGCGCTCCTCTCCGGGATCGCGGTGCTCGCCTACATCGCATCCACCTCGGCCGAGATCCACCCGAGCTGGGCTGCGGCGGCGACCGGGCTCGCGGGGCTGGGCTTCGTCCTGATGGTCTTCCTCGCCTACCTCGGGCTCGCGGCCTCCCTGGCCATGCGAGCGGAAGCCATGGCCCCCTAGGCAAGCCAAGGCGCTCTAGGGAACGTCGACGCGGGGGATCGTACGCGTCCTGGCTCCATCCACCGGATAGGCAAAGGTGAGCGGCTGCTGGAGCTGGTGGAAGCGCGGGTCGTCCATGGCCGCCCTGAGCTCCTCTCCGAGCCGGGCCTCCAGCTCGACCCGGTCCCGCGGGAAGCCGATGCCGAGCCAGCCGGGCTCCATGCCCGCGCGCATCACCGCCACCTGCTGGTAGAACTCGACGGCGTCACAGCTGGGGTCGCTGCAGTCACCGGGGATCTCGGCCGGGCTCCCGGGGCAGTCGTTCTCGGGGTGCTGCCAGAACGAGCAGCGAGCCCGCTCGGTCTCGCGGCCGAGGACCGAGTTCCAGTCGTCGACGCCGAAGACCTCGGGGTACACGGCGCTGAAGCCGAACTGCGTCATGAAGTGGTGGACCTCCTCCACCATGACCGCGCGGCCGCGGCGGTCCGGCTCGGGGCCCGAGACCTCCATCCACCACTCGGGGATGATGATGTCGTAGCCGAGGTCCTCCATGAGCCGCGGGAGCTGCTCCTCCTCCCAGCGCTCCGGGTCCATGGGCATGGCGAGCCACGCCACGTCGCGGCGCGCGAGGGTCGCCGCCACCACCGGGTCATCCGGCACACCGTCCATGTCAGGGTCCAGCATCTCGGCGAGGATCGCCGCGGCCTGCTCGACGTAGCGCAGGGGCATCCCTCCGTCCGCGGCCAGCAGCACGCCGAAGGGCATGGCCACGCTGGTCATCCCCGCCTCGATCAGCGCCGCCCGTTCCCGGCCAAGGAGCTCGAGAGCCGGGTCGTCCGCGGACGTGACCCGCACGGCCCGGGTGCCGGGCGAGGCCCCCGATCCCGAGAGAAAGGGCCCCGAGGGAGCCAGTTCAGGGGGAGCCGGCCCGGAGGCGCAGCCCGTGAGGGCGCCGAGCAGGAGGGCCAGGGCGAATTGCAGGGTGGTCGTTCGGGAGTGCATCATGGGGAGGTTCGGAGGTGCCGGAGCCCGCCGCGAGCGTACCGCGACGCTCCCATCCAAAGGGAAGTCATGGGAGTTCGGGCCCATGAGGTTCCTCCACGTCCGTTGAATGCGCTCACCTCCCCGTCGTAGGCACGACTCCGCCGCGCGCGCCGACCATGAATGACCCCAACCCCGTCCGCCTCTACGAGAAGGCCCTCCTCCTGATCCTGAAGGACCGGGAAGGGACCGTCGCCGTCAGCAACTGCGGCTACGCCCTCGCCGGCGCCCTGCTCTCCGATCTGTTCCTCGAGGACCGCCTCGCCTCCGAGGGCAAGCACCACGTCCTGCGCGTGGCCGATAGCAACCCGACGGGGGACGGGCTCCTCGACGAGTGCCTCGGGCTCATCGGCGCCGGGTCGAGGCCGCGCCCCGCCCAGCACTGGATCACCAAGCTGGCCGCGCTGCGCGACCTGAGGCACCGCATCGCCCGGCAGCTCTGCCAGCGGGGCATCCTGCGCGAGGACGAGGGCAAGGTCCTCCTCTTCTTCACGCGCAAGGTCTACCCCGAGGTCGACCCCGAACCCGAGGCCGCGCTGGTCGCCGAGCTGACCGAGGCCATCTTCACGGACACCGACCAGGTCTCCGCCCACACCGCGGCCCTCGTCGCCCTGGGGAGCGCCGTCGGCCTGCTCAACGCGACGTTCCCCCGCCGCGAGCTCCACGCCCGCAAGGCGCGCCTGGAAGCCATCGCCAGCGGCGAGGTCGGCGAGGCCGCCAAGGCGGCGGCCGCCGCCCAGTCGGCGATGATCGCCGCCGCAGCGATGGCTGCGATTCTCCCGACCATCATCAGCTGATCGGCGGCATTAACGACGGGGCGCCGGGGTCGCGTCCCGCAGCCGGCGATGGGGCTCGGACGGAGCGCATCCTCGACCCATGGAGTAGGCTCGGATCCGCCGCCGAACGCCGCCCATGATCTGCTCACTCCTGCTCCTCGCGCCGTCCGCCGCGGCGGTCGGCCTTCCGCCGCAGGAAGGCGCGGACCTCTTCCGGGCCGAGGTCGCCCCGATCCTCGAGGCGCACTGCCTCGCGTGCCACGGCGAGGGCACGGCCAAGGGCGGGGTCACCTTCACGGCCGACGCCCTGCCCGAGGGCCTCGTGGAGCCCGGGCACCCGGAGAGGAGCCTGCTCCTCGAGCTGGTGCGCGGGCCCGAGCCCGAGATGCCCCTGAAGGCGCCGCCGCTCTCGGAGGGGGAGGTGGCGACCCTCCGTCGATGGATCGAAGCGGGCGCCCCCTGGACCGCCGGAGTCGTGGGAGCCGCAGGCGGCGACCCCTGGTGGTCCCTGCAGCCGGTCGAGGCGCCGGCTCTGCCCGCGCTCCCCGAGCGATGGCAAGGCTGGGTGCGGGAACCCGTGGACGCCTTCGTCCTGCGGGCGCTGCTCGACCGGGGCCTCGAGCCCTCCATGGAGGCGGACCGCCGGACCCTCTTGCGGCGCCTCCACTTCGACCTGGTGGGCCTGCCCCCCACCCCCGAGGACGTACAGCGCTTCATGCTCGACCCCTCTCCCCAGGCGTACGAGCTCGAGGTCGAGCGCCTGCTCGCCTCCCCGCGCTACGGCGAGCGCTGGGCGCGCCACTGGCTCGACGTCGTCCACTACGCCGACACCCACGGCTACGACAAGGACAAGCCGCGCCGCCACGCGTGGCCCTACCGGGACTGGGTCATCGACGCCCTCAACGGCGACATGCCCTGGGGCCAATTCGTCCGGGAGCAGATCGCCGGCGACGTGCTGCCCGGCGCCTCGCCATCGGCGGTCGCAGCCACGGGCATGCTGGCCGCGGGCCCCTGGGACTTCGTGGGGCACGTGGAGCTGCGCGAGGGCACCGTCGACAAGCAGAAGACGCGCAACCTCGACCGGGACGACGTGGTGAAGAACGTCTTCAGCTCCTTCCAGAGCCTGACGGTGCACTGCGCCCGCTGCCACGACCACAAGTTCGACCCCATCACCCAGGCGGACTACTACAACGCCCAGGCCGTGTTCGCCGGCGTCGAACGCGCGGACCGCGAGTACGACGCGGACCCCGAGGTCGGCGCGCGGCGGGCGGCCCTCGCGGCGGAACGCGCCGCGCTCGAGGCCGCCGCCGACGAGGCGCATCGCGAGCTCGCTCGCCGGCTGGCGGAGGACCCCTCCCCCGAGCTCCGCCAGCTACGAGAGGAGCTCGAGGCCCTCCGAGAGGCGGTCGAGGCGCCGGACCGCACGATGTCCATGGGCTACCACAGCGCCCTTGAGACCTCCGCGGATCACGAGAAGTGGGTCCGCGTCGACCTCGGTGCACCGCGCCCCATCCACCGCGTGACGGTGTATCCCTGCGACGAGGTCTTCGGCGACCACGACGGCGCGGGCTTCGGGCTGCCGGCCGCCTTCACCGTCCGCCTCGGCACCGGCGACGCGTGGGCGCCGCTGGGCACCTGGCGCGCGGCCGACGAGCCCCACCGCCACGGCAACCGCCCCATCACCCTCACGCCGGACGGGCGTCCGGTCGCGCGCTTCGTGGAGGTGCGGGTCGCGCGGCTCTGGAAGCGCACGGACCAGCACGCCTTCGCCCTCGCGGAGCTCCAGGTGTGGTCCGGCGGCGAGAACGTCGCCCTGGGCGCAGAGGTCACGGCCTCAGACACCATCGAAGCCGGCGCCCGCTGGGGTCGGCGCATGCTCGTGGACGGCGCCTTCCCGTGGACCGCCGCCATGGCCCGGCTCGACGAGGCGGAGCGGAGGTGGCGCGCCGCCACCGACCGGCTGGAGGGTCCGAAGGCCAGGCGACTGAGGGCGGAGCGCCTCGAGGCGCTGGACGTGGCGCTCGCCGCCCTGCCCGCGCGCCGCCGCGTCTATGCCGCCACGTCCGACTTTGCGCCCCAGGGCGCCTTCACCCCGCCCCCTGGCGGCCGCCCGCGCGCGATCCACCGCCTGGAGCGCGGGGAGGTCACGCAGCCCGCAGAGCCGAGCGTGCCCGGCGGCGTGGCCGTGCTCTCCCACGCCCCTGCGAGCTTCGCCGGCGCCCTCGACGCGGAGGAGGAGGGCGCCCGCCGCGTCGCCCTCGCCCGCTGGATCGCCCACCCAGAGAACCCCCTCACCTGGCGCTCCGCGGTGAACCGGGTCTGGCACCTGCACTTCGGCCGCGGGCTGGTGGGCACCCCGAATGACTTCGGGCGCATGGGCGAGCGGCCCACCCACCCCGCGCTGCTCGACTTCCTCGCCGCACGCTTTCGGGACAGCGGTGGCTCCCTCAAGGACCTGCACCGCCAGCTGGTCCACAGCGCGACCTACCGCCAGGCCTCGACCCACCGCCCCGAGGCCGCCGCCGTCGACCGCGACAACCGCCTCCTGTGGCGCGCCCACCGCCGACGCCTGGAGGCCGAGGCCCTGCGCGACGCCGCGCTCTCCGTGTCCGGCCAGCTGGACCTCACCGCTGGCGGTCCCGGCTTCGAGCTCTTCCGCTTCGAGGACGACCACTCCCCGCGCTACCTCTACGCCGAGGCGGACCCGGACGCGCCCGGCACGCACCGGCGCAGTGTCTACCGCTTCATCGTCCGCTCGGCCCCGGACCCGTGGATGGCGGCCTTCGACTGCGCTGACCCCTCGAACAGCACGCCGGTGCGGTCGGACACGACCACCCCTCTGCAGGCGCTCTCGCTGCTCAACGACCGCTTCATGCTCGCGCAGGCGGGCCACTTCGCCGGGCGGGTCGAGACCGAGCTCGCGGGCATGGAGCCGGTGGAGCGGGCCGCCTGGCTCGCCTGGCAGCGTCGCCCCTCCCAGGACGAGCTGCGACTCCTCAAGGGCCACGCCGAGGCGCACGGGCTCCCCGCGCTGTGCCGCGTCCTCCTCAACAGCAACGAGTTCCTCTATGTGGACTGAGCATGTCGACTGAGGGCTCAACGGAGCGGGGGCGCGGGAGCGTCAGCCGGCGGGAGCTCCTGTGGCGCGCAGGCGGCGGCCTGGGCGGCATCGCCCTCGCGCAGCTCCTGGGACGCGAGCAGGCCCTGGCTCAATCGCCCAAGCCGGGCGCACGCCCCACGGCCCAACGCGTGGTCCAGCTGTTCATGTCCGGCGCAGCCAGCCAGTGCGACATGTTCGACCACAAGCCGCTGCTGATCGAGCGCAACGGCGAGCCCTGGAATCCCGGCGAGGAGGTGGAGCTGTTCCAGTCCGCCCCCGGCCACGTCATGGCCTCTCCATGGAAGTGGGGCCAGCACGGGGAGTGCGGCCGCTGGATGAGCGGCCTCGTGCCGCGGCTCGCGGAGTGCGTGGACGACATCGCCTTCGTGCACTCCATGACCTCCACGTCCAACGTGCACGGCCCGGCCACCTTCCTGGAGTCCACCGGCTTCTTGAACCCCGGCTTCCCCTCCATGGGCAGCTGGATCTCCTACGGCCTCGGCAGCGACAACGACGACCTGCCCACCTTCGTGTGCCTGCCGGACGACCGCGGGCTCCCGCCCGGTGGACCGAAGAACTGGGGGGCAGGCTTCCTCCCTGCCCAGCACCAGGCCACGGTCATCCAGCCCGGCGCGGCCGAGCCGATCCCGAACCTCTTCCCCCCCTCGACCTCGGACCTCACCGCCGGCCGCGACGCCGCGGACCGCGACCTGATCACCGAGCTCAACCGGCGACACCTGGCAGGCCGCGCGGGGGACAGCCGCCTGGAGGCGCGCATCCGCGCCTACGAGCTCGCGGCGCGCCTGCAGGTGGCGGGACCTGAGGTGCTCGATGTTTCCGGAGAACCGAGGGCCGTCCGCGAGGCCTACGGCGTCGATGACCCCGCCACCGCGAGCTTCGGTCGCCGCTGCCTCATCGCCCGCCGGCTCCTCCAGCGGGGCGTGCGCTTCGTGCAGGTGTGGAGCGGCGCGGACAACGGCTTCCCCCGCCGCAACTGGGACAGTCACGAGGACCTCGAGCGCGACCACGGCGCCATGGGTCGCTCCATGGACGGCCCCGCCGCCGCGCTCCTCCAGGACCTCAAGCGACTGGGCCTCCTCGACGACACCATCGTCCACTGGACCACGGAGTTCGGCCGCATGCCCTGCAGCCAGGGCTCACTGGGCCGCGACCACAACCCCTTCGGCTTCACCAACTGGCTGGCCGGGGGTGGCATCAAGGGCGGCGTGACCTACGGCGCCACCGACGAGTGGTCCTGGAAGGCGGTGGACCGCCCCACCACCAACTACGACGTGCACGCCACGATCCTGCACGCCCTCGGCATCGACCACACGAAGCTCGTGGTCCGCACCGACGGCATCGACCGCCGCCTGACCGACGTGCACGGGGAGGTCCTCCACGACCTCCTCGCCTGAGCGGAGGGCCCGAGGACCCTCCAAGATGAAGGGTCCTCGCGGCCCGGCTCAGGCTCGCGTGCGAGGGTCAGTCGGCCTCGCCGCCGGCGGCCTCGACCTCCATGGAGATCTCATACTCCAGGCTGCCCTCCTCCTCGTACACCAGCTCCAGCTGCATCTGACCGGCGTCGATCGTCCAGGCCGCGTTGAAGGTGGACTCCCCGGTCAGGGTCCCCTCGGCCGAGAGCGCGTGGTGGCCCACGAGGTCCCAGCGGACGACGACCTCACCGGAGAGACTGCGCGTGAGCAAGGCCTCGCTGTACTCCTCATCGGCCCCACGTTCGGCGGCCTCCGCCTCGAGGTCCTCGACCCGATCCAGCTCGCCGCTCAGCTCGAAGGTGAGGATGATCTTCGCCTGGCGGCCGTCCTCCTCCTCGATGGACTCGTACCGGGCCACGACCTCGCCCTCGAAGGCGTCCCAGCCGCCGTCCTCAGGGGCCCCCGGCACCGTGACCGCAACCCCCCCTTCAGGCACGTCGGGGCCCAGGTCACGCTTCACGTCGACCGTCCCACCGGGGCGGAGCAAGTCGCCAAGGATCGAGACGGGGACGTCCCAGGAGTCTCCGACGGCCACCTCGCCCTCGGGGAGGATGGACGAGAGGTCCATTCCGGGGGCCAGCTCCTCCAGCCACTCGTCCGCGCCCTCGGAGTCCTCGTCGTACTCGCGGCCCCACTCACCGTCCTCCGCGTCGCGGGTGAAGATCACGCCGAGGCCCTCCAACTCGCTGGACCCCGAGGCGTCCACGACCTCGACGCCCTCGAGCTCTCCCACGTCCTGGTCGGTGCTCGCAGAGGTGAACTCGCGATGGAACCGGGTGGGGGCGCCGTCTTTGGCGGCGAGGATCTTGTCCGCGACCACCAGGCTCAACGTCTTGGAGCGCGTCAGGCCCGAACCGACGTCCTGGTCCTGGCCCATGACGTTGATGACGGCCGTGTCGATGGACCGAGCGCTGGAGACCTCATACGTCCGTACGAGCTCGCGGCTCGCCCCATGCTCGATCCTCGGTGTGTCTGCGGAGAGGGAGAGGAGCGGAAGGACGAAGAGGAGCGGCGAGGTCTTGAGCATGGTGGCTGAGGGTGGCCGGGGGTGGCCGGTCAGGGATGAAGGGCAGCGAGACGCCGCCGCGGGGCCGCGGTTACGAGCCTGCCCACCCCTTGTTGGGATTCCAACGCAGGAGTTTCACGCGTTGCGTCCCCCTGGGCCCAAGGTCCCCGTCGAGGTCTCCCTGGCCCCAGGTCATGTTCGACCGGCACCGTCTCACCCCAACCTCCGTGGTGTCCGGGCCTGTGACGCAGCGGAGGGCTGTGCCGCCGAACGGGATCAAGGCCCCCACGCTCGCCGCTCCCACGAGGACCGCGCCGCAGCCGAGTCGCCGGGGAAGGAGGGCGCGGCCACGGGGCAGCGCCCACGCTGGCGGCGCGGATCGCCGGGACCGGGGCTAGCCTTCGAGTCCGGTCACGGAGCGGCCCGCGACGCGCCCGAGCCCGAAGAGCAGCAAGCCGGTGGCCGTCGCCGCCGCCACGACCTTCCAGGCCACGGGCTCAACGGCCGCGTCCGCGATCACCTGCACCACCAGGACGCCCAGGGCCCAGGCAAAGTAGAGCGAGCCCGGGAAGGAGCGGGTCCGCCAGAGCTGCACGGAGACGCCGAAGCCCACCATGGCGACCCCCGCGGCGAGCCCATGGACCCCCGGCCCATGGGCCCCACGGACGACCAGCAGCGCGGAGCCGCTGACCGCAGCGACCAGAAGGGCACAGCAGTGGCGAGCGAGGTTCATCGCAGGCTTCTACCCGCCAAGGGACCGCCGATTCCATCCGACCCCCTCAAAATCACCCGGGCGACGTCCTCGTCCGCCACCCTCTCCGCCGCACGCACCACACGCTGGCAGGGGTCGACCTCACTCCTCGCGCCACACAGGGACCATCGACGACCACACGCCCTCCCCCTTCAGCCGGGAGAGCACCGCCGCCGTGACGTGGAGCCCGATGAGGAGGTAGCTGAGCCCCGCGGCGATCTCATGCACCCCGACCGCTAGGTCCTGCGCGAGGCCGCCCTTGATCCCCAGCGAGTACAACCCCGCGATCGCCAGCCCGGAGAGCGGGAGCAGCGCGAGGACCAGGTACATGGACACGTGCACCAGGCGCGCGAACCACTTGTGCGTCGGAGCGGGCGGCCGGTGCGCCCCCAGCAACGTCTCGAAGCGCCGCATGTAGAGGTAACGCAGGAGCAAGATCACGAGGAAGGCCGTCGCGAAGGCCACCTCGAAGCCGAGCAGACCCGGCTCCTCCAGGTCCTCCAGGTCATCCAACTGCTTGGAGAGGCCGTAGAGGTAGAGCCCGATGAAGCTCCAGTGGAGCACCCGAGCGAGCGGAGTGTGCGTGTTCGCCATGGCCTGCAAACAAGCGTACAGGGCGGCCGGCTCGCGAGGCACAGGGAACCACTCCTCCCACAGGCGACCTGCGTACGGCGAGGACCTCCAGAGCTGCAGGCGTCGAGGCCACGGTAGACCCAGCGACGGGTCCGCGGCGTTTCCTGGAGAGAGACCACCCCGACCTCGCCCCCAGGTGCCGCTGTGGACAAGTCGCAGGGCGCCGTCAAACCGAAGGGCGAATCGAGGAGTGTACCGAGGACCCCGCGTCGGGCCCGCTTGCGAGGGGCCGCTGCGGAGAGCAGAAAGGACTTACTTCCCCGGACCTCGGCGCACCGCGTACGACCGATCCATGTCCGCATGCCAGACCGAAGCGCTCCGACGCGCCGTGGCACCACCTACCGACGGGGAGGGTCACCAGATGACCCTCGCGGCGGCACGGGAGGACGTCGAGCGCATCCTCTTCGAGGCGGCCGCCCTGGCCCCGAGGGCCGAGGTGTTCCGGCGGGCGCTCCACCAGCTCTCCGTGGAGGGCGACGCCACCCATGAGCCGGACGCGGAGCTTCTCGAACGCTGGACCGAGATCGTGCACAGCCTGCTGCTCACCTTCAGCATCGAGCCCCAGAGTTGGAAGGACCCCGAGTCCCAGCGCCTCCTGACCGACTGCGCTGAGATCTTCGGCGTCGGGCGCGGCCAGGCCCCCGAGATCATCCAGCGCTTCCATGGACTCGAGGAAGGTGACCGCTATGGCCTCCTCCTCTACCTCTCGCCCTTCACCCCCTTCCGCTACCTCCTCCACCAGTTCAATCAGAACCGTACCCCGAGAGACGTGACTCCACCCGGAGCGGCCGTGGCTCGCCTGACCCGACTGATTGGGGGCTCCCCATGAACCACTCTCACAGCGAACTCCGGTCGTCCCTCGCCAGCGACCTTCGCCGCGCCCTGTCGGCGCGCGGCGGGCCGCGACCGACCAGCGTGGCCAGGCACTGGCTCATGGGTCAACTCCGACGCTTCGTCGACGCCCACCCCTGCGCGCCGCTCTACCTGTACGACGCGGGTCCCGAGAACGCGCGGTTCTGGAACTCAAGGCCACGGAGCGCGAGGGGCTCCCGGGACGCCGCCCTCACCCCCGCGCAAGCGGCCCTCGTCAGCCGCTCGCTCATCCAGCTACAGGATGACGTGGCGGCGCGCACCTGCGCTATCGCCGTCGCTGCAGTGACACGCGACTGGAAGCGCGCGGCCCAAGAGGTCCGCGAGGGATCCATCGCCCACGGCACCGATGGCGCGGGAGGACAGTACCTCCTCTGGGCGGCCCTCCTCGACCAGCTGCACGGACGCTCCGCGGCCCCCCGGTACCACCAGCTCGCGGGCTCCCCCATCGCAGCCATCCGCCGCGGCGGGCTCGCCTCCGGCACGTTCGCGGCCGCCTCCGCCCAGCGTGCCGTCGACATCGACCGCCACCTGGCCCAGATGCTCGACGAGGACCCCGACCATCAACGCGTCTCACTGAAACGCGCGGTGACCATGCGGCGTCGCCGCCTGGGGGCGCTGGCGGTGCGGCGGGAGGTCCAGCGGATCCGTGCACGCCTCGAGGTCCTTCACCCCTCCGCGGCTTGGCTCGACGACACAGCGGCGGCGCTCGAGGTGGGCCTCTGCTTCCCCTGACGCGATTCCCGGCTCGGCGCCCCGCCCCAGCCCCCACCCCAAGAGAACCCCAGTATGACCGCCCCCCCCTCCCAGCCTCCGCTCCGGCGGTGGCGGCAAGCCCTCTCCTTCACCCTGGTCCTCCTGAGCGTCGCGGCGACCACCGCCCCTGGAGCCCGCGGCGGCGCCCACGAGCCAAGCCCGCGCACCACGCACCCGCCGAAGGTGACGCGGCCTCCCGCGGTGCAGACCCTCGCCCTCGGGGGCGGCACCGTGGGCCCACGGCGGATGAAGAACAACGCGGCCCGGACCCGCAATGGACCCGTGGGCACCACGCCCGGCTGAGCCCATGAGACCCAAGCCTCAGCTCATCGCCATGGCGGCTGCCGCGCTGATCGCGGCGCTGATCCTCCACTCGAACGGCGAGGCCGACGAGGTCCCGTCGCCGCCCCCGACCGAGGAAGCGGGACGGGGGCCCGCGACAATGCCCTCCTCCCCTTGGACCAGCGAACGGTCCGAGCGGCATCCGACAACACCGCTCACCGCGCCCCTCACCGCAGGCGACCGCTCCCCCGCGGATGCAGAGCCGACGGCGGTCGATGGCGCCCCCCTCCCGGAGCCCACGGCCAGCAAAGAGCCCGACGTCGAGCGCCGGTATCCCGTGCACTTCGCGGTCCGGAGCACGGCCAGGGGGGTGGGACGGGCGTTGGCCCCCGGCCTGCACTTGCGACTGCGCCTCGCCGGCGCTCCCGACGCCGAGCCGATCCCATTCCCGAAGGGCGCACAGGCAGCGACCGTGGACCTGGCAGCCGGCGAGTACCTCGCGGCGCTGGAGCGATCAGAGGTGGGGATCGGGCCGACTGTCCCCTTCACGGTCGACGCCGACGGCACCGAGGTCTGGCTGGATGCGCCGTTCCGCTTCGACGTCATCCTCCTCGCCGTGGACGAGGCCACGCGAGCGCCCCTTGAGGGCGTGGAGTTTGTCCTGGAGCGCGAGGAGCACGAGCGTCGCCTCTCGCCCCACCGCCGGGTCACCGGCCGTACGGATACCACGGGCAAGGCACGCCTCGAGGGGCTCGTCCCTGGCGAATGGCACCTGTCCAGCCGGGACGACGAGCGATGGACTGAGGAGTGGGACCTCACCCTCCCTGGAGACCAGCGTGAGCAGGAAGCCCGCACCCTCGGGCAATTCGAGCTCTCGCCGATCTCTCTTCGTCCGCGAACAGAGGTGCTCTTCAAGCTCCACCCGCCCGACGCCGTGCTGAACCCGTCGGCCTATCACCTCTCCTGCGGCTCGGCGCAAGGCACGGACTTCGATGAGCACGGCGAGGCCCGCGTCGCCCTCGCGCACCACGCGGAGCCGCTCTACGTCAAGGTGGACCACCCCGGCCCGAGCCTCCAGGAGCGCTACCTGCACGGAGGTCTCCCTGAGGCGGGCGAGGCGCACCTGATCGACGTCGGCGGGCCGAGGACCCTCGAGGTGGACCTGCAGATCGTCGACGCGATGTTGTCCATGGCGGACCAGGGGAGGCTGTACCTCACGGTGTACTTCAAGGCCGCGAACGCCGACCTGGTCATCGTCAACGAGGAGGTCTCGGGGCCAGGCATCTACGAGTTCCGTTGCGTGCAAGCGGATGTCGCGGCGGTGAGCTTGGAGTTCGACGGCCCGGAACGGCTCACCAACTGGGCCAAGGAGCGCATCACGCTCTCCCCCGGCGGCCGAACGACCTGCCTCCTGCGGGTGGAGGCGCGCCCCCCACAACTTCAGGTGCTCGACGGGGAAGGTCAGCCAGTCCCAGGCTTCTGGGTGGAGTTGCGCCACCTCCCGAACCCCACCGCGTGGCTGGACGGCGGCCCCACGGACGCGGAGGGGACGCTCCCGCTCAACCTCTCGCGCACCCACCGCAACCTCCTCTGCGGCTCATCCGACCGGGGCGCGTTCATGGCCCTCGACATCCCCGTCCACGTGCCCCCGGTGATGGACCGCGACGTCCCCATCCCGTTCCCGCTCACGCCCACGACCCCGACCTATGTGGAGGTGCAGAACGGAACCGGCCCCCTCAACGGACTGGCCTTCCACCTCCACGGAGCACAGACCGACCACCCCTTCGCCATGCGATGGATCTGGGAGGACTGGAAGTCGGAGACGTTCCAGCTCGTGGAGCAGAGCCAAGGTGACGTGGTCATGGTGCTCAACGGGCGCTGGTCCCCGACCCCGCGCTTCCCCCTGGAGCCCGGCCGCAACGTCGTCCGCGTGCACGACACGGGCGTGCTCCTCCTCGCCTCTCCCGACCGCCTCGCCGCCGTCCGCTCCGAGGAGTATGGCGAGACCCTCGCCGCCTGGCGGGCCAAGGCCAACCTGAAGGCCGAGGAGGCCCCGTCCGGGGCCCTCCGTTGCACCGTCCCCGAGGGCCGGTACGTGATCCGGGGGCCCGATGGCGCCGAGTCGACCGTGGACGTGCTCGCCGATCGGGTCACCGACCTGCGGCGGTGACCTGCGACGACCCGGCCTGTACGAGCGGCCCCCCCCTGCAGGGTCAGCCCATGAGGAATCGACCAATCTCAGTTCGGGGCGCCGAGCGAACCGGCTGTGGCGGGCGTGGCGCGGGCTCCTCCATCCGCTCGCCCCAGGCCCCCTTCCCCTGCGCGCCATTCAGGGGCCTGCGACCTCCGCACCGCGCGCGCCTCGCACGGAATACGGCCATGCTCCATCGCCGGTGGCTCAGCTTCACGCGTCCTCCACGCCTCGTCCCCGCCACGACCCTCGCCCGCGGCCACTCTCCTCAGGAGCGTGCCTGACATGGCCGTCCTCGTGGAGGCTCGCTCCGTCATCGTGCGCAGGGACGCCATCGACTGGGCCGTCACGGGCGGCTGGGAGGCCTTCCTCCAGGTCGTCCCCAACGGCACCCTGTGCAGCGACGGCCGCCTCGCGCGGGTCGGCTTCATGGACTCCGTTGAGGTGCGCCGCTTCGAAGCGGACCTGGAGGCCCTCGGCCTCATCATCGAGCAGAAGGAACGCTCCCTCGACCTCGCCGTGGTGGACCCCTGCACCGGCCCCGCGCGCCCCTGCGACTGGCTCGCGCTCGGACGCCTCCCCGCCCAGGACGGGACCATGATCGGCTACGCCCAGCTGGACCTCCCCCACCTCCAGGCGAGCCCCGTCCACTCCCTCGACCAGGTCGCCACCTACGAGGGCTGGACCCCCGCCCTCCACCGCCACGTACCCCTCGAGCAACAGGAGCCGCTCGCCCCGGGCCGTGGCTGCTCCGCACCCCTGGAGCCTGGCAGGACCTGGTTCGAGACGCGCTCGCGCCAACGGGGCTGACCTCTGCTGGGCAGACCTCAGCCGGTGGGACCCCTCAGCCCAACCGGCGAGCAGGAGAGGCCCCGAGCGAGGTCCGCACCGACCAGGAGGTCCGGCGTGAACGCTCGCTCAGCCCCAGCCGCTCTTGGCGCTAGTCGACGCCGCCTTGCCGCTGCACCTTTCCGGAGGAGGACCACACCGTCGCTTCATTGTTCAGGCGGTCGAGGTGGACCCAGACCTTGTCGATGAAGATCGAGTCAAAGCCGATGATCACGTTCCAGGGATAGTTCAAGTAGAGATCCGAGTAGCGGAACGACCGCTGCATCATGTGGCGCACGGGATGCCTGCGGGCGCTCGACCAGAGCGCGAGCTCGAAGATGCCGATCATCCGACCGCGCGGCGAGAAGGTCATCAGCGCGGCGTCATTCTCATTTCGCACGTGGAGGATGAACGTGAGCCCCCTCTCCGTGAATCGATACCACCCGAGCGGAAGCTCCGGGGGAGTGATCCCGTACGAGACCGCCTTCCGCCACGCGTTCCTGGATCGCGTCACGAGGGCAATCTTCGGGCCCGCGTTGCTCCAATCCACAATGTCCTGCTCCAGCAATCCGTTGACGCTGGAGTCTCCCGTGGCAAGGGCCTCCACAAAAGCCCCCCACCCACTGCTCGCTCGGACGGCGTCGAAGGCCTTCGCCAGGTCGCTCGTAGGGTTCTGGTACCACCGCTGGCCATACCCGGAATAGAGGTCTGCGAAGCTGTACTCCGAGAAGCGCTTCGCAAGCTCGTCTTCACGCCGCCAGGGGTCTTGATCCCCCAGCCTCGGCGACGGGAGCGTTCGAGGGATCGGCTTGAACGAACCGTACCGCTTCACGCGACGCGTCGGACGCAT
>JAQWJQ010000140.1 GCA_029248265.1 Planctomycetota bacterium | reverse complement strand
GAACCGACCACGGCGGGGCGCCCCGCGGCGACGGCGGCCGCCGGGGGGCGCCCTCCGAGCACTCAGATCACTGGAACAGGATCGAGTAGCCGTCAGAGAAGTTCGACGACGGGCCGCCCGTGTTGTCGGTGTCGCGGAACCAGAGCTGGAAGTTCCAGGTCTCGTTAACCGCAACGCGTCCCGTGAGGTTGAACGGCAGGTCCAGACCCATGGGAGCCACGATGGTGCCGCTGCCCGTGCTGTAGACCTGGTCTCCCATGCCCCGGCCGACGGTGCCACCGAGGCAGAGGTTGCCAGCGCTACCGCCCGGGTTGGCGGTGAAGCCCTGGTCCATGCTGGCCAGGTAATAGCCAACGGAGCCCGCCGGGAGGTTGTCCGTCTGGAGGACGAGTGTGTCCAGCCCGACAACCACGCTACCCGTGGCGGACATGCTCGCGGACGAACCCGTTGAGTTGGCGTTCGCCGCACAGTAGTTCGTGCCGATGTTCACCTGGTCGTAGCAGAAGCCACCGTTCCAGACTCGCGGAGAGAACGGTGTGCCGGTGAACGGGGTGTTCTGACCAGCGCCACCGGTGAAGGAGATCACGCCGTCCACGGACGTCCAGGTCTCGTTCGAGCCGGTGCCGTTGGTGTACGCGTGTGCTCCGCCACCGTCGTTGACGAGGCAGATCCCGAACGTACCCGCGGGAAGGAGGATCGGCTGGTCGAGACGCATCGGCGTCGCGAAATCGAAGCCAACCGAGATCGAGCTGGACGTACCAATCGGCGCCCAGGCGCTCGGGTCCTGCTCGAAGCCCTGGTAGGTCGCGCCGAGAGTGTTGACGTACACGGTCTGACCAACGGGGGTACCAGCAGCCGAGTTGAAGTGGCTGGCGTACCCGCTCACCTGAACCGGCTGCGTGACCGTCACGTCGACAAAGACGGCGCCGCCGACGGAGCCACTGTTGTTCGGCGCGGACGGGTTACCGAGGCAGTAGTCCGGCGGACCCTGCGGGAACGCGAAGACGTTGCCGTTCACCTCGCCGCCACCGAAGGCGCCGACGCGGATGAGGAAGACGTCACCGAATTGCCCGTTCACCCGAAGGAGGCTCTGAAGTCCGCAGCTGTCGTCGTTGCAGGCCACCTGAACAAGGCTGCCGCACGGTCCAAACTCGTAAGCCTCCATCACAGTGTCATTGGAGGTGCCGCCACAGGTCGTCACCACGGTGCCGAACGGGCTAAACTGGGTGAGGGCGAACCACTTGTCCTTGCCCATGGTTCCGCAGTTCGTGGGGAGGCCAGAGGCCGTGAGGGTCGCCGTGTTGATGAAGTTCGGGGCACCGAAGCTATCCATCACCACCGGGTCCGCGCAGGTGTCACCTGTGGCGGTGGAAGGCTCTGTGATCGTGAGCGTGCCTGCCCCGATCGCGGAACTGGACCAGCCCTCGATATGGATGAGGTAAGTCGTGCCGGCGATCAGGGGCACATCAACGGACGAGGCGAAGTTGGTTCCGACGCTCGTGGCGCACGCGTCGTCGTTGCCGACGAGGCAAGTCAGCGTCGAGCAGTCCGGGCCCTCGAGTACACGAAGGACGGTGTCGATGTCAGCGCCGCAGGTGTCGACGGTGTGGGTTCCCGTGAGGACGGGCTGGTACGAGAACCAGATGTCCGTGAAGCCATCGCGGCCCACGCAGGAGCCATCATGGAAACCTGAGTCGGTGAGGGTGGTGGTGTCGAAGGGGTTAGCGCCTGCGCCCGCCGGAAGAGCCTCCGCGCAGGTGTCGCCGGTCGGCGGCGGGGTGATCGTGAGCGTGCCTGCTCCGATCGCGGAACTGGACCAGCCCTCGACATGGATGAAGTAAGTCGCGCCGGCGGTCAGGGGCACATCAACGGACGAGGCGAAGTTGGTTCCGGTGCTCGTGGCGCACGCGTCGTCGTTGCCGACGAGGCAAGTCAGCGTCGAGCAGTCCGGGCCCTCGAGTACTCGAAGGACGGTGTCGAAGTCAGCGCCGCAGGTGTCGACGGTGAAGTCGCCGCTGGCGACCGCCGTGTACGTGAACCAGATGTCCGTGAAGCCGTCGCGGCCCACGCAGGAGGCATCATGGAAACCTGAATCGGTGAGGGAGGAGGTGTCGAAGGCGGTGCCACCCGTCGTGGCAGTGAGGGCGTCGACACAGGTGTCGCCGCTCGGACCACCGTTAATATTCGGCGCAGCGGCGGCTGTGGCTGTGGCCGCCGCGAAGACAAGCAGGGAATGAAGTCGCATAAGAAAAGAACTGCAGGAAGAAAGGAAGGAAGGCGAAGGCGGATCAACAAGACCGCGCGCGATCAAGCACAAATACCTACAAATCGTAGCTGAGGGTGCGGTTATTCCGCCAATGGACCGCGCCTGAAGGGCTCCACAGGCCGATTTCGGCCTTCGCCGGCCTCCGCCTTCCGGCCGCCAGCCCTCCTCGAGAACCGGCTTGCGCTGCCCCGACACCCACTTCGCACCGCCCCTGGTTCGCCCTTCCAGCCGCAATCGCTAAGGCTGGGAGCGCGGAGCCTTCAGTCGCCCGTGTGAAGCCCCGTGCTCGCACAGCAGGCTTTGCTCGGTGGGCGGGTGAGTCCATTCGCCGGTCCGGCCAGCGCCCACCGAGACTGCAATCAACCCTGGGCTGATCGGTCCAGGAGCCGCTGGGCAGCGCCGAGGGCTGAGACGGTGAAGACCACCGGGTAGAGTTCTTCGTGATACCAGAGCTGGGCGAAGTAGAGCCCGATGGGTGAGCGCGGGAACGACCGGCCGCCGTCCGTCCGCTCGGTGAGCCAGCACGCGGCGCGACGGACCCGGTCCAGGTCGCCTTCCACCCCGAGGCCCGCCTCCACGAGATCCACCAGGGCCTCCAGGGCGAGGCCCGTCTCCTCGACGCTCGAGGTGAGCCCCGGGGCGCCGCCGAAGCCGCCGTCGGCGTCCTGGGCCGACCGCAGCCACGCAGCCCCCCGGTCGAGCGCAGCCCGCCAGCCCTCGGCCGCCCCTCCGGTGACACGTACCCTGGCCGCGCGCAGGACGCGGCTCGTTCCGTAGAGGGGGTTGAGCTTCTCCGGATGCTCCTGGTTGCCGAACCACAGCGGGGTCCACGAGCCATCGGGAGACTGCCGCTGAACGAGGAACCCGACAGCGCGGGTCCGTGCTCGCTCCATCCGACGGCCGAGGCCTTCGTCGGCCGCGCCATCGAGCGCGCCCTCCCACGCATCGAAGGCCCGCAGCACGTGGGCGGTGAGGTCCGCGCAGCTCTGGTCGAAGGGGAGCCGGCCCCACCCCCTGCAGAAGGTGGGGATGCCACCGTCGCGGTTCTGCAGATCGACCAGCCAGCGGAGCCCGGCGGCCGCCGCCGCGCGCGCCTCGGGCGAGGCCGCCTCCCCCTCGAGGAGCCGCAGCGCAAGGAGGGCGCCTGGCGTGTCATCCGCATCCGGCACACCGCCCGGGAGGTCGGTCCAGGCCCACCCACCCGGAGCCGCGCCAGTGAACGGGTGGCGCACGGTGTGCTGCTGGTCGAGGAGCCAGCTCTTGACCCGGTCGGCGCCATCAAAGTCGGCACCGAGGGCCCCCACCGAGAGGGTCGTGCCCCAGGTAGCGAGGTCCGTGTCGATGGGCCACGACCCATCGGCGCGGACGGAGGCCCGCAGGAACGAGAGGCCCCGGGAGGCGACCTGGTGCTCGACGTGCCCGATCGCGACCAGGGAGAGCGTGACGAAGCTGGTGAGGGGCGTCGCCTCGAGGAAGCCGCCGTTGTCCGGCTGGATCCCGGTGAGCACGCGGAGGGTGCGCGGCGCGAGAGTCCGGCGCATCAAGCGAGCCACGGGGTTCCGGCTGGGTCGGTGGTGGGCGATGCCCTGGCCGATCGCGATCAGCGCAGGCAGCGCGTAGCTCACCACGGGGAGGCCCAGGAACCGGAACAGCCCCTGGGGCAGCGCCGCGACCTCGAAGGGCAGCGGGCGCACCACGCTCCACGGGTCCGAGTCCTCCGCGAAGGCGCCGCCGATGGTGCAGGCCGCGAGGATCGGCACCGCGAAGGTGCGGTCCTCGCCATAAACGTCTTCGAGCGCGGCTGCGAGGCGGGTGGAGTTTGGGCTCGCCCCCCCGAGGGCTTCCTCGAGCCAGCGGTCCGCGCGGGTCCACGCGCTGTGCACGGCGTCGTCCGACGACAGCCCGAGGCCCGGCCCCAGCGCCATCCACGCGAGCGCGGTGGTCGAGAGGTTGCTCGGGGAGTCGGTGGTGTCCCCGAATCCCCCGTCCGGAGATGGGTTCGCCGCGAGCCACCCCCGTCCACGCACGGCCAGCCCCTCGAGGTCAGCACGCTCGGCGGATCCGGCGGGCAGAGCCGCTGCGGCGCCCGCCAGGGCCGCCACCGCCGTGGAGGTGGAGAGCGCGCTGGAGGAGAGCTCCCCCCGCCAATGGCCGGCGTCGCCACGACGGTCGAGCAGCGAAGCCCGCGCCCGGCTGAGCGCGTCGTCGAGCCAGCGGCGGCCGGCGGGATCGAGTTCTGCCCCCATGGGGGACGAGTATACGCGCGACCGCCGGCCCGCCCGCTCACAGGGGACCCGGCGTCGGCGCGCCTCCCCCCTCCCGTCCCCGTTATGGCTACTCGAAGGTGACGCGCACGGCGTCGGTGAAGTTTGACGAAGTGATGCCGTGCACCAGCTGATCGCGGAACCAGCACTGGAACCGCCAGGTCTCCCCGGGGAGGACCGCGGTGGGCGGCGTGATCGGGATCGAGGAGAGGTCCACGGAGATCGAGAAGCGCCCCTCGGCGCCCGAGCTCATCACCTGGGAGCGGAAGCGCGCGATGGTGCCGCCGAGGCAGAGGTTGCCCTGGCTCCCCCCAGGCTGGGCCGCGAAGCCCTCGTCCTGGGACGCGAGCATGTAGCCCGAGGTGTGGAGGGGCATGGAGCTCGCCTCGAGCGTCAGGTCATCGTCGGCGACCACGGCGCTCCCGAGGGCTCGGAGTACGGCGGGCGCCCCGCTGGAGTTGACGATCGCGGGCGAGCAGTAGCGCTCCCCCAACACCGGCACCCCGGGGACGATGGCCGCGGCGGTGAGCAGGTTCTCGAGCCCCGGCACGAACAGCTCCAGGTCCACGGCGCCCGCCACAGGCGGCGCGCTCGCCGTGACGGTGAAGCCGTACAGCGTCCCCCACCGCAGGGCGTTGCCGTCCGGGTTCACGGCGTGCCCGGGCGTGGCCCACTCCATGGCGCCCGCCGCGACGGTGAACGCCCAGTCGATCCCGTCGTAGGGCTCGCCAGAGTGGTAGTCCACGTCGTGGAACGCCGCGCCCGTGACCGTGCTCCCCGCCGCCACCGGAACCCGCAGGCTCCGGGCGGCGCGCGCCGAGGTCTCGTTGTGCACGGCGTACTCGTAGCGCCAGGTCCCGTCCCCGTTGTCATGGGCGCGGGAGCCCACGTGGATCACCCCGTCCCCCGCCGCCGCGACCGTCGAGATCTGCACCTCGGGGTCGTCCGCTCGCCAGGCGAAGATCGCCGGCTCCCCCACGCTCGTCGCCCCGGCGATCGCGAGACCCAGGCCTCCCGCGACGGGCCCCGTAGGCTGGGCCTCCGCCCAGGAGCAGTTGTTGTTTTGGTTGCCCGCCTGGGCGTCATCCGGGGTCACGTACTGCCCCTCGATGACGTACCGCGCCGCGGGGTGCAGGGCCGGTTCCAGGTCCTGGGTGGGCACCTGCAGGCGCTTGTAGATCACGTCGCCCGACTGGCCCTGGGTCCCGAAGGGGTAGGCGAAGAGCCCGGTCCAGGGGTTCACCTCGGAGCGCGGCCCGAGCCCGCTCTGGGCGCCGTTGGTG
>JAQWJQ010000136.1 GCA_029248265.1 Planctomycetota bacterium | reverse complement strand
GCGAGGAGCCGCGGGCTCCGGTAGAAGAGATTGGTGAGCTGCATCGGGTCGGCCCTCAGTCCCTCTCCGCGGGGCGGACCGGGGGCGCGGCCGCGGGCAGCTCGTTGGCGGGGCTCCCCGTGGCCGCGGTGGAGACCATCTGCCCAGGCGTCAGGCGGTGGGCCCCTGAGATCACCACGAGCGCGTCCGGGTCGAGCGTGCCCCGGACGAACGCCCGGTCCGCTTCGACGTGTAAGAGCTCGAGCTCCGCTCGGCGTGCGATGCCCTCGCCACCGGCGGTAGCCTCCACCCAGAAGGCGCTCCAGAGGCCGCGCTGGCTCTCGGAGAGCGCCGCGATGGGAAGCCAGGCGCCCCGCTCTGCTTGCTCGACGGAGAGCTCGAGGCTCACGAGGTCTCCGGGGCGCAAGGCTGCCGCCCCAGGCGCCGGGGTCTCAAGGGAGAAAACGACGGTGACGGTGCGCGTGCCGCTGTCGACCACCGGCAGCGCGCGAGCGCCAGAGACCGGTACGTCGCGGTCGCCGAACGTGAGCCGCGTGGCGCTTGGGTCCTGGCAGACCTTCTCCACGAGATCGCCGCGGAGGCCGATGCGCGCCTCGAGGGCCGCGGTCTCGGAGAGCACGAAGGCGGTCCGCGGCATCTGCTGAGAGACCACGGCGCCCTCGTCGAGGTGGCGAGCCTCGACGGTGCCCGCGAAGGGCGCCGTCAGGGTCATGTTGCTGATCTGCACGTCGAGGGCTGCGAGGGAGGCCTCGAGCTCGCCGATCGCGCCGCGCTGGGCCGCGACCACCTCCTCGCGTGTCCCCGCCTTCAGCTCCTCCAGGTTGGCACGGGCGCCGGCGAGGCGCGCCTCGACCGTCTTGACCTCGGCCCTCGACGTGTCGAGCTGCTCGACGCTGATCGACCCCTTCTCGGCGAGGTCCCCGCGGCGTTCGAGCAGGCGCACGGCGAGCTTGAGCTCCTCGAGGAGCGCGTCCACGTTGGCCTCCGCGGCGTCGATCACCTCTGGCCTCGGGCCCGCAAGCAGCTCGCGCAACCGCGCCTCGAGACGGACTCGGCCGGCCTCGGTCGCGGCGCGGCTGGCCGTGAGCTGGCGCACATCCAGCCGCGCGAGCGGCTCGCCCGCGACGACCTCGTCGCCCTCATCGACGAGGACCGCGGTGACCCGGCCGGTGCCTTCAAAGGAGAGCTCGGCGCGCCGCTCCGCCGCGACGGTGCCCGTGAAGCGGCGCACGGTGGAGTACGAGCCTTGGTAGCGCAACGGACGTACCTCGACTGGGAGAGCCCGGGCCTCGTCGGTCTCGCCCAGACCTTTCATGGCGAGCTGGGTCCGTGTGGAGACGAGGCGGTTCAGCCCGAAGCCGAGGACGCAGACAACGACAAGGCCGATGAGCGTGGGGAGGGTCTTCTTCATGGGGGCGTGGGCGTGGGCTCAGAGGAGCCCGGCGGCCAGAGCTTCAGCTCCGAAGAGCTCGGTCAGCGCCCGTGCGCGGGCGGTCGTGTAGTCGTGTTCGTTGGAGAGGGGGCGCCAGCCAAAGCCATCCAGGAAGACCCGGGCGTTTCGCTGGAGCGTGCCCAGGGCGTCGTCGACCGCGGGGTCGGACATGAACTTCTCGAGGTCGCGCATGAGGAACGCGCCCTGGTACAGGTTCCAGAGCCCGACGCAGAGCTGCCCGACGGACTGGCCCGCGCGAAGCGGGAGGTCCCCTGCGGTGACGGCCTCGGCGGCGATCTGCGTGGCCACCTCGAAGCAGCGTTGCGTGGACCCCTCGAGCGCCTCAACGCGCTCCGCGCTGATCTTCGGGGAGAGGTGGGCGGCCCGCACGAGGCGCTCGGCGTGCTCATGGTGGGGGAACAGCGCGAAGAAGACCTCGGCGGCGGCCTCGACCGCCCCCATGCGTTCGCGGGAGGACCCCTCGAAGCTGGCGGCTCTCTCGAACAGGGCGGCGCGCTTGGCGGCGCTCCGGACCGCCACGGCCGCCAGCAGGTCGTCCCGGCTGTGGAAGTGCTGGTAGACCGTGCCCTTGGAGACGCCCACCGCGTCGGCGATGCGGTCCATGCGGAGGTCCTCGTAGCCTCGCTCCAGCAGCATCTGCTGGGCGACGTCGAGGAGCCGCTCTTCGCGGTCACGGATCTCTTGTTGCTTGGGGCTCAACGGCACGGGGTTATTTTTTGACGGATCGTCAAAAAGTCACCCCGCGGAGCCGAAAAAAGTCGCTCTCGGAGCGGTTCTGGTCGCTCATTCCCGGTCCCTAGCGCCTTCTCTGACCTCGAGTGGGGGCTACATTGGGCCTCCCATGACCCTCGATACCCCCGCTCAGCCCTCCGTCGACATTCCCACCGGTCCCCAGCACGCGCCCCGCGGTTCCGAGCGAACCTGCAAGAGCTGGGGCGCTGAGGCCGCCATGAGGATGCTCATGAACAACCTCGACCCTGAGGTGGCTGAGCTCCCGGAGGAGCTGGTGGTCTACGGCGGCACGGGCAAGGCGGCGCGGAACTGGGAGTGCTTCCAGGCGATCATCCGGACCCTCCAGCGCCTGGAGCCGGACGAGACCCTGCTCGTCCAGTCCGGCAAGCCGGTGGGGGTGTTCCGCACCCACGCGGGCGCACCGCGGGTGCTGATCGCCAACTCCAACCTCGTGGGGAACTGGGCCAACTGGGACCACTTCCGCAAGCTCGAGGAGGCCGGGAAGATGATGTACGGGCAGATGACCGCCGGCTCGTGGATCTACATCGGGACCCAGGGGATCCTGCAGGGCACCTATGAGACCTTCGCCGCCTCGGCGACCCGTCATTTCGGCGGGACCCTATCGAAGAGGCTCGTGGTCACCGGCGGGCTCGGCGGCATGGGCGGCGCCCAGCCCTTGGCCGCGACCATGAACGAGGCCACGTGCATCGCGGCGGACGTGGACCCCGCCCACATCGACTTCAGGCTGCGGACGCGCTACGTGGACGTGCGCATCGACGACCTCGACGAGGCCATCGACCAGGCGCTCGAGTGGAAGGAGGCCGGGGTCGCCAAGTCGATCGGCGTGCCGTGCAACGCCGTGCAGCTGCTGCGCCGATTGATCGAGCGCGACGTGACGCCGGACATCCTCACGGACCAGACCAGCGCCCACGACCCGCTCAACGGCTACGTGCCCGACGGCGTCTCGCTGGACGAGGCGGACGCGCTCCGCGCGGCGGATCCCGAGCAGTACGAGCAGCGCTCCCTCGCCACGATGGTCGAGCACTGCAAGCTCATGATCGAGCTGCAGGCCCGCGGGGCGGACACCTTCGACTATGGCAACAACCTGCGCGGCTTCGCCAAGGAGGCGGGGCTCGAGAACGCCTTCGACTTCGAGGGCTTCGTGCCGAAGTACATCCGGCCGCTGTTCTGCGAGGGCAAGGGCCCCTTCCGCTGGGTGGCGCTCTCGGGTGACCCCGCGGACATCGCCGTGACGGACCGGATCCTCCTGGAGCTGTTCCCCGAGGACAAGCTCCTCGCGCGCTGGATCAAGATGGCCGGGGAGCGGGTCGCCTTCCAGGGGCTCCCGGCCCGTATCTGCTGGCTGGGCTATGGCGCCCGCGCGAAGGCGGGTAAGGCCTTCAATGACGCCGTGCGCAGCGGCGAGCTCAAGGCGCCCGTCGTCATCGGTCGGGATCACCTCGACTGTGGGTCGGTGGCCTCGCCCAACCGCGAGACCGAGGCGATGAAGGACGGCACCGATGCGGTCGCCGACTGGGCGATCCTCAACGCCCTTGTGAACACCGCCTGCGGCGCCAGTTGGGTCAGCTTCCACCACGGCGGCGGCGTCGGCATGGGATACAGCCTGCACGCTGGTCAGGTCACCGTGGCGGACGGGACGCCGGAGGCCGAGGCGGCCCTCGAGCGCGTGCTCACCGCGGACCCCGGGATGGGCGTGATCCGGCACGTGGACGCCGGCTACGACGAGGCGACGGCCTGCGCCTCGGAGCGTGGAGTCGACGTCCCGATGGGCTGAGGACGGCTCACTGAAGGGGCGGCGACTTCAGACGCCACCTCTTCAGCTGCGGGTCAGCCCGGCCCGGCGGTGAGGCGGCCCGGGACGCCGTACTCCGCCCTGTAGGCTGCGATGCGAGCGAGGTCGTCCGTGCCGATCTCGTGGGCGGCGCCGCCGCCTGGCTGCAGGTGCTCGACGACGTCGTCGAGGTCGACGATGGCCTCGACCTGCATGCCAAACTCCCGTCCGACCTCCGCGAGGGCGGAGCCTGCGCCCGCGGGGCCCCGCTCCATCCGGTCGACGCTGACGATCAGCCCCGCGAGCTCGATGTCCGCGGCGGCCCGCAGGATGGGGACGGTCTCGCGGATGGACGTCCCTGCGGTGGTCACGTCCTCCACGATCAGCACCCGGTCCCCGTCCCGCATGGGGTGTCCCACGAGGACGCCTCCTTCCCCGTGGTCCTTGGCCTCCTTGCGGTTGAAGCAGAGGGGGACATCACGTCCATGCTCCCGGGCCAGCGCGGACGCCGTGGCCACCACGAGGGGGATGCCCTTGTAGGCAGGGCCGAAGAGCACGTCGAAGCCGTCGCCGAAGCGTTCGACGATGGACCTCGCGTAGGCGGCGCCGAGAGCATTCATCTGAGCGCCGGTGGTGTAGCGGCCAGTGTTGACGAAGTACGGCGTGCTCCGCCCGCTCTTCGTGACGAAGTCCCCGAAGGTCAACACCTCGGCAGAGCACATGAAGTCGATGAAGTCGCGCTTGGACTGGTCCATGACGCGGAGGCTAACAACTTGCTCCTAGAGGCCCACATCCGAGGGCGGGACAGCGGTCATGCGGTAGATCCGCCGCCTGGCCTCGCGGCCGTCGCCCGTGCGGCGCACCTCGGGGTTCCAGAACTCCCAGAGGAGATCCCCGGCGCGGTTCACCTCTAGGACGCGACCCCGCTCCGATTCGGTGATCAGGGTGGTCCCGCCGGGGAGGCGCTGGGCGAACCCCCGAACCTCGCTGAAGAGGCTGCGTTCCCCGTCGGGGGGGTAGGACCATGTCACCTCGCCGCGGTCGGGGTCGACCTCGATGACCCGAGACCAGCCCCGGTGCTTGCCGTTGTCGAAGATCAGCCAGCGCTGGCCACCGTCCACGGGGGTGGGGGCGTGGGGCCAGTCCAGGGAGCCGGGGCCGAAGGACCGCCCGAGGTCGCCGCTCGGGAGGTTGACCTCCACCACCAGGTCCACGTTTCGGAGGCAGACGAGCATGGAGCGCGGTCCGCTGAAGGCGATCGAGTTGAGGTGGAAGTAGTCGTAGACCGTCGGGTCGGCGCCCGGATTCGGGGCGAACCCGTCCAGCGGGTGCTCGGCCGCCGTTCGCTCCTTGAGCGAGTCCATGTGGTCCCAGGTGCTCCAGGTCTCGAGGTCCGTCGCCGGAGCGCCGGAGGCCTCCTCGAGGAAGACCACCCCGTCAAAGCGCACGCGACGTGCGCGGTGCGTGACCTCGTGATGAACAGCGACCGCGAGCCGCCGACTCCCTTCGTCCCGCCCCTCGGGCACCAGCGCGACCTCATGGTGACACGGGAGATTCACAGCCCACAGGACTTCGCCGTCCGGCGCGAGCAGGGTGAGGCCCTCATCCACCGAGACGCACGCGATGCGGCCGCCGGGCAGGACCCGGGCGAACTCGACCTGGCGCCGGCCCGGGACCCGGTGCTCCCGGATGACCTCGCCCTCCGCCGAGATCACGATCACGCGGTCCCGGTCATCGGCGAAGACCCGCGGCCGGGTGGAGGCCACGTCCGCCCGGACGGGGGCGGCGGGGACCGCGGCAGGTTCGTCCCAGCCGGAGTACCCGAGCGCCGCAAGCTCCGAGAGCTCCGCGGGGGCCACGCGGCTGCTCCTGCTCCGCGAAGGGGCCTCGGCGCCGGCCCTGTGGTCGAGCCCGGCGGGCTCGCGCCCGTCGCACGCCGCGCAGGCGACGAGCGCGGCCACCACCAGGGGCGCGAGCCGCTTACTGGGAGGCGCAGGTCCCAGGACCGCCGGCATTGTCGCAGGAGCCCGGCGCGAAGCCGCTGGCGGGACTGTCGGGCATGGGCACCGTCCCACGAAGGTAGGCAGGCGTCCCGATGCTGAAGGAGGAGATCCTCTTCTTCACCTTGGTGCTCGCGCACTCAGGGCACTCGGTCGCCTCGGACCCGAGGATTAACTCCTCGAAGGTGTGTCCGCAGCTGGCGCAGTCGAAGTCGTAGATCGGCATTTCAGGTTCTCTCTCAGACTCTAGTAGACCCTGGGGGGAGGGGAAACAACGGCTCAGGAAGGGATGCTCGAGGGCCGCTCCAGGAGCTGCTCAAGTCGGCCCACATCGGGATCCCAGCCGGCGAGAGGGAAGGGCTTGCCGCGCAAGCGCCTCGGTTCTCGCTCGAGCTTCGAGAGCTCGCGTCGGCGGGACTGTTGAACCGATCGGACGAATCTGCCGAGGCTCTTGAGCGGTCTGCCGTTCTCGCTGCGTGCTCTGACGTATGAGGTGAGCAGGGCCTCGTCGTCCCCAGGGCCCATCCAGTCCGCTGCGAGGCTGAACCAGGCGCCGAGGTCGTCCTCTACGCGGCGCAGGCTGCCGCGCCGCCAGGCGGTGGGGCCGCCGGCCCAGGTGTCCAGCCAGACGAGCGAGCGGCCGTAGCCGGGGCCGGGCTCCGGGCAGGGGGCGGCGGCGAGGACGTTCCTCGGATAGAGGTCGGCGTGCAGGAAGCGCAGGGCGTGCATGCGCCCGACCTCTCTCCCTAGCTCGGCGAAGAGCTCCGCTCGCCTTCGTGGGCTGGCCCCGGCTGCCGCCTCGTCGAACGGTGGGGCAGCGGGGACGGCCCTGGTGAGGAGCAGCTCTCGGCGGGGGATCCCAAATTGAGACTCGGTGACGGCGCCGAGGGGCTCTGCCGCACGGAAGAGTCGCTCTCTGAGCCAGGTCAGGTTCCTGTACTCCGCCTCGCACGGTGCGGGCGCCCTGAGGAGGAGGCGCCTGAGTGCATGTCGTCGGGCGCCTCTCCGTGACAGTGGCCCCCCCTTCAGGAACACCTGGCCCTTCGGGGAAGGCAGGGCGACACCCGACTGGCGCACCTCGAGGCGATCGCAGTCGCGCATGAGGTCGTCGGCCGCCACGTCGTCCCCGGAGCAGAGCACGCGGACACGATGCGGCCAGCGGCGTCTTCGGGGGGGCTTCATCGCGGCGGGGGGGCCAGGTGGGGCACTGGGTGGTTTCTGGAAACTGGTCCGTCAGACGTAAGCCTATAGAACGTCGAGTCTAGCGCCGCACGGTACTCGTGTTTCGGCAATGTTTCCGAGTCTATTCCGGGCAGCGTTGAGGGATTTTTCCGACAGTATCGCGCGGAGGCCAGTCAGGCGATCTGGCGTCTCCGTACAGGCAAAGCGCCTCGGGTTTTTCTTGGCAGGCGACCCGGCTCCACGGTGCTTTGTCCCGCTCCTTGATCCGCTCACGCGGATCGAGGAGTTCTTTTTTCGGTCGAGGCCGCGCCCCGGCTCGGCGCGAGGCGCGACCGTGGTCGAGGGACTCCGGTGAAGAGCCGGTCTATCATGGCGCTGCACCCGGCCCAGAGCAGGGCATTCGCTGATGAGATCTCACTTCCTCGCGGGCAAGGCTCGTTCCTCACCGCACGCACTCGAAGTCCTCGACAAGTACTCGGGCGAGCTGGTCGAGCGGGTGGCCCTCGCCACCCCGGAGGCGATCCGTGCTGGCATCGAGGCCGCGAGCCAGTCCCGGGAGCCCATGCGTCGCCTCGCGGGCCATGAGAGGGCCAGCATCCTTGGCCGCGCGGTCGAGGGCCTGAGCGCCCGCCGGTCTGAGCTGGTTCGAGTCCTCGTGCGAGAGGCGGGCAAGCCGGTTCGATTCGCCGCAGGCGAGGTCGATCGAGCGCTGGAGACTTTTCGGATCTCGGCCCGGGTGGCCCTCGAGGCCCCTGGCGGCCTGCTCCCGCTTGGGTCCAGCCCTGCGAACTCGGGCTATCGGGGCAGTTACATGCGAGTCCCGGTGGGGGTCTGTGGCTTCATCACACCCTTCAACTTTCCGTTGAACCTCGTGGCTCACAAGGTGGCGCCGGCCATCGCCGCGGGCTGCCCCTTCGTCCTGAAGCCGGCGAGCCATACGCCGATCAGCGCGCTCATCCTCGGGGAGGTCCTCGCGGACTGTGGGCTCCCCGTGGGCGCCTTCTCAGTGCTCCCTGCGAGGGGGGCCGACGCGGAGGCAATCGCGACGGATAGCCGGGTCGCGAAGCTCTCGTTCACCGGATCGGATGAGATCGGATGGATGCTGCGGCGGCGCGCCGGGAAGAAGCGGGTCACCCTCGAGCTCGGAGGGAATGCGGCGGCGGTGGTCGACGAGACCGCTGACCTCGCCGACGCGGCGCGCCGGATCGCCTTTGGTGGCTATTACCAGGCGGGTCAGAGCTGCATCAGCGTGCAGCGGGTCATCGTCGTGGAGGAGGTCTATGAGGCCTTCCGAGAGCGCCTCGTGGAGGAGGTCTCCGGCGTGGTGAGCGGTGACCCGGCCCTGGATGATGTGACCGTCGGCCCCCTGATCGCGGAGGCTGAGGCGCTGCGGGTGGACCGGTGGGTCGAGAGCGCCCGGTCCGCGGGAGCGAGGGTCCTCGTGGGCGGAGAGAGGCAGGGGGCCGTGGTGCCTCCGACCCTGCTCGAGGACGTGCCTGCCGGAGAGCCCGTGCTGGAGGAG
Organism: Planctomycetota bacterium; assembly: GCA_029248265.1. Lineage (GTDB taxonomy): Bacteria > Planctomycetota > UBA1135 > UBA1135 > Saltatorellus. Next base: position 4,951 of record JAQWJQ010000136.1, on the reverse strand, counting down.
GAGGCCTTTGGCCCGGTCGTCTGCCTCGTCCGTGTGCGTGACTTTGACGCCGCTCTGACCGAAGCCAACAGGACCCGGTTCGGTCTCCAGGCCGGGGTCTTCACTCGCGATCTTCACCGAGCTCACCGGGCCTGGGATGAGCTCGAGGTGGGCGCGGTGATCATCGGTGACGTCCCCTCGTGGAGAGCGGACGTCATGCCCTATGGGGGGGTCAAGGACTCTGGCCAGGGGCGGGAGGGGCCGGCGAGCGCCGTCGAGGAGATGACCGAGCTGCGGCTGATGGTCATCCGTGATCCCGACCGAAGCTGACGGGCGGTACGTCGCGGTGGGCGGCGCGGCGGGTAGACTCGCCGCCGCGATGGATTGGTTGGACGTGAAAGACTCGCTCGCCGACGCGGCAGAGCAAAGTGATGCAACCCTCACGGAGGGCCTCAACCCGCAGCAGGAGGAGGCCGTCCTTCACGGGGACGGGCCCCTGCTGATCGTGGCTGGTCCGGGCTCAGGCAAGACCCGGGTCGTGACGACGCGGATCGCGAACCTGATGCTGAATCGCGGCGTCGCTCCGTGGGAGATCCTCGCGATCACCTTCACCAACAAGGCCGCGAAGGAGATGCGGGAACGGGTCGAGCGGCTCGTCCCAGCCGGCGAGGGGGGCGCGCCGTGGATCGGGACGTTCCACTCCATGTGCGCGCGCATCCTCCGGCGCGAGATCGACGCGCTCGACGGCTACACCCGCGACTTCTCCATCCACGACACGGCGGACCGCAACGGCCTCATCAAGTCGATCGTCAAGGAGCTTGGGTATGACCCCAAGCGCTTCCGGGCGCCGGTCATTGGCGGGTGGATCTCCTCGCGGAAGAACAACCGCGGGCGCGAAGACGGCCTGCAGCTCTCTGACGGGAGCATGGACGAGGACGTCTACCACGCGGTGGAGAAGAAGTATCGGGAGCGCCTACAGCAGCAGAACGCGCTGGACTTCGACGACCTGCTGCTCAAAGTCCTCGAGCTCTTCGATAACCATCCCGGGGTCCGCGACGGCTACGCCCGTCGCTTCCGCCAGGTGCTCGTGGACGAGTACCAGGACACGAACCGGGTGCAGTACCTGCTGGTGCGGCACTTCGCGTCGTTCCATCAGAACCTGACGGTGTGCGGTGACCCTGACCAGTCGATCTACGCCTGGCGAGGCGCGGACATCCGCAACATCCTCGACTTCGAGCAGGACTTCCCGAACGCGGTCAGCGTCCGCCTCGAGCAGAACTATCGCAGCACGGCGCGAATCCTGGACGCGGCCAACGTTGTGATCGCAAACAACCAGGCGCGAAAGGAGAAGGACCTGTTCACCGAGGGGGAGCAGGGCGAGCAGATCGCCGTCATCGAGTGCGGCGACGAGAACGATGAGGCGCGGGAGATCGCGGCGCAGGTCCGCTCGCACGTGGCGAAGGGCGGGCGTTACGGCGACTGCGCCGTCCTCTACCGGGCGGGCTTCTTGCAGCGCGCGATCGAGACGGCCTTGCGCTACGACTCTGTTCCCTACCAGGTGGTCGCCGGGCTGGAGTTCTACCAGCGCAAGGAGATCAAGGACGTGGTCGCCTACCTCCGGCTGGCCCTGAACCCGGCGGATGACGTCGCGTTCGTCAGGGTGGTCAACACTCCCTCCCGCGGGGTCGGGGACACGAGCCTGGCGCGGCTCGCCTCCTTCGCGGCGGAGCGGGGGCTCTCCCTGACCGACGCGCTCCGGGATCCCTTGGCCCTGGAGGCGATCCGAGGTCGAGCCAAGAAGGGGCTCGCGTCCTTCGCAGAGCTCATGGAGGAACTCGCCCCGGCCCGTGAGCTGGACGCCGCCGTCGCGCTCGACGTCGTGCTCGAAGCGATTGACGTCGACCGGTGGATGGCTGAGCTCGACGACGGGACGTCGAACGTGGACCGCGCCGCCAACGTGGAGGAGCTGCGCGCCTTCGCCGCCGACTACGACTCGCGCCAGCCCGACGGCAAGCTCCGCGGCATGCTGGAGGAGGTCGCGCTCGTCGCGGATACGGACGCCTATGAGGGCGATGAGGACCGGGTCAAGCTCATGACCTTGCACGCCTGCAAGGGGCTCGAGTTCCCCTTCGTGGTGATCGCCGGTGCCGAGGACGAGCTGCTGCCGCACGAGCGCGCGGTGGACGAGGCTGAGGATCCGGACACCGCCATCGAGGAGGAGCGTCGACTGTTCTACGTCGGCATCACGCGCGCCATGCGCCGGCTCCTCATCACCCACACCACGTTCCGGAGCTTCTACGGGGGGGGGCGACCGACGCTCCCCTCGCGGTACCTGCGCGAGTTGCCGGAAGACGACGTGGCAGGGGTAGGCCCGGAGGAGCGGGAGGAGGAGGCGCTCGGCGCCTTTGACCCTTCCGAGGGCAGCGGGGCGGGGCTGACGGTGGGGGAGTTGGTCCAGCACCCTCACTTCGGTCGCGGGCGGATCGAAGCGCTCGCCGGGGCGGGAATCAACGCGCGGGCGACGGTGGTGTTCAACTCGGCCGGTCGCAAGCAGCTGCTGCTGCAATACGCCTCGCTGGAGCGCCTCGAGGCATGAGCCAAGAGGACGCCCCGCCGGCCGGCGCTCTGCCGGATGACGTCCGCGAGGCCTTTGATCGGGTGCTCGACGAGGCGCGCGCGCGCGACGTCGTCCCGGCGCTCGCCGCTCACGCGGCGCGGGCGCTCAAGCAGGCCTCGGGTCGCGCTCGTTCCGCCGGGCCAGCGCCGAATGAGCGCTTCGGGATGGTCGGTGAGAGCCCCCCGATGCAGGAGCTCTTCGCCATGATCGACCGGGTGGCTCCTGCGGGGGTCCCCGTGCTGGTGCAGGGGGAGACGGGCACGGGGAAGGAGCTGGTCGCTCGCGCGCTGCACGACGCGAGCCCGCGGAGCAAGGGGCCCTTCCTGGCGGAGAACTGCGCCGCGATCGCGGAGAACCTCCTCGAGAGCGAGCTCTTCGGCCACCGTAAGGGAGCCTTCACGGGCGCGGTCGCTGACCGGCCAGGGCACTTCGTGACCGCCGACAAGGGGACGGTCTTCCTCGATGAGATCGGTGACATGCCCCTCGCGATGCAGGCCAAGCTCCTCAGGGTGCTGCAGGACGGGGAGGTGCGCGCTGTCGGGTCGAACACGACCCGCATGGTCGACGTTCGTGTCATCGCGGCGACGCACCGGGACCTGCCTGCTGCGGTCGCCAAGGGGGAGTTCCGGGAGGACCTGCTCTTCCGCCTCAACGTGGTGACGCTCCACCTGCCGCCGCTCAGAGATCGAGGGGACGACGTGCGGGCGATCGCCCTGGCGATCCTCCCACGGATCGCCAAGGAGGTCGGCCGTGAGGCGTCGATCACGGACGCGGCGCTCGCCACCCTGGCCGCTTGGCGATGGCCGGGCAATGTCCGCGAGTTGGAGAACGAGTTGCGCCGTGCGGTTGCGCTCTCCGGCGGGGCGATCGAACCCGAAGACCTGTCCCCCAGGGTCTCTCAGGGCTCATTGGGCTGACCGAGAGCGAGGGGGGGGCGCGCTGAGGTTCGAGCAAGGGACGATTGACGCTCGACAGGGAGTTGACGCTGCGGCTTCAATGGGCGCATGGCGAGACTCACACTCGATGAAGGCGGCGAGGTCCGCAGGTTCAAGCTCTCTTCCGGCAAGCTCACCTTCGGGAGCGGGGCGGGGGTCACCCTGAAGCTCGGCTCCGACGACGTGGCCGAGCGCCACGGCGTGATCGAGATGGGGCCAGACGGAGCCACGCTGCGCATCGCCAAGGGCGTCATGCCGGCCAAGGCCGGCGGCGTGAACGTCTCCGGCCCGCACCTGATGAAGGACGGTCAGGCGGTCTCCATCGGGAGCGCCAAGCTGAGCATTGAGTACGACGAGGGCGAGGGCCCCGCGCAGCCCAAGGCAGGTACCCAGAAGCGTGCAGGTACCCAGAAGCGTGCAGGCACCCAGAAGCGTGCAGCCGCGTCCAGCGCGGGCTCCACGGGCCGCTCCAGTGAGCGCAGCGGCGGTGGGCGAGTGTCCTCGTCAAGGCGCCAGCAGTCGAAGGGGCCTGCGATCCCCGCGTCCGCTGTCGCGGGCCTCGTGGTCGCTGTCGCTGTGCTCAGCGTCTACCTGCTGTTGAACAAGACGTCCAAGGGGCTCGCGGGTGAGGAGTTCGACTTCAACGCGACCTGGGGGCGCTACGAGCGTGAGCGCCAGGAGGACCCTGTGGGTGCCCGGGCGACGCTGACTCAGCTGCTCGGCGAGGAGCTGACCCCGGCGCAGCGGCAGATGGTGGAGAAGGCGCAGGCGGACAAGGACGAGATGATGGGGGAGCTGGACGACTCGGTCCGGAACCAGAAGATCACCACCTGGGTCGACATCCGCCTGATCAAGTACTCCGAGAGCAAGTGGAACCCCAAGGGAGAGCGCGCTCATGCACGCCTCTTCATGAAGCGGGCGCGCTGGTTCATCGCGGGTTACCCGACGCACCCAAGCGTCGACCGTGTGCGTCGCCTCATGGATCGGATCGGCTCCGTCGCTGAACCGGGGAGCCCCAACACCCTCGAGGACGTCCGCGTCGACACCTGGGGGTCGACCGCTGCAGAGCCGAAGGACTTCAGGGAAGCGTTCGCCGCGGTCGCGAAGTTCACTGCTACGGCGGCGGGTCCAGACAAGACCGGTGCGGAGCAGCTCAGGCAAGAGCTCGTCAACTCCGAGCGGGAGTTCTACGACGAGAAGCTGGCGGACGCGGCCGTGGTCTATGACCGGGTGAAGTACCCCAAGAAGTACAACCCGACGGACGCGATCGAGGACATGGTTCGGATCATTGTTGGCTGCGACACGCAATCGCTCCGCAGCGATGCTGCGCGCCGACTGATGCTCATCAGCGAGTTCTCGCCCGCGCTGCTCGCGGGCTACAAGCGCACCCAACCGGATCGCTACGCCCGCCTCGTGGGGG
>JAQWJQ010000117.1 GCA_029248265.1 Planctomycetota bacterium | reverse complement strand
CTGCGTTCAATACCAAGCTCGACGACGACTTTGAGATCCTCTCTGACGACCCCGAGGAACGCGCGGCGATCGAGCAGGGGATGCGAGATACCGAGGCGCGCATCGAGGGCGACATGGACCCGTACCGCTCCGCCTCCCAGATGGACACTGACGAGATCGTGCAGACCGGTGAGCTCCGCGGTTGGCTTGAGATGTTCGCAGAGGCCGCCCACCAATCCAGCGGAACCCGGCGGACCAAGAACCCTCGCATCTGGTCCCTCCACGACCTGGCAGCCCTCACGGAGGTGCGTGGATGAGCCGCGTCGCAAGCACCCTTGACCTGCGGGTCACCGAAGCCGACGGCCTGCTGCTCCTCGGAGCGCCCGACATCGGCCTCTTCACCGCGCCCCTCGGGCGCGGGGCTGTCGTCGCCCCGGGGATGAGCGCTGGCGCCCTCCGGCACCTCGGAGGGACGGTCACGCTGATGGTTCCCGAGGGCGTCCGCGGGGCCGTGATCGACGACGCGCCGGACCGGGTCCTCCTGCCCGTGGGCTTCGGGCAGGTGCTCTACCGCGTGGACCCCGCCGGCGCCGGCGCGGCGACCTCCGAGGACCCGCCCGAGCAGGACACGGCGGCGGGGCTCGTGTTGGTGGCGGAGCAATCCGGCCGCGTCTGGCACCGACCCGGACCCGGTGAGGCGCCCTTCTGCGCCCCAGGAGACGTGCTGGAGGAGGGCGCTGCCGTTTGCCTCGTCGAGGTCATGAAGACCTTCTCGACGGTGCCCTATCGGCCGGCCGCCGGCCTCCCTGACCGCGCCAGGGTCGTCCGGTGGGTCGCGGCAGACGGGGCGGACGTCCAAAAAGGGGACCCGATCCTCGAGCTGGAAGCGACCTGAGTCCGACAGGCCGCCCCCACGGGCCCTGACGAGCCCAGGAGGGATCACCCGGGGGCCGCCTGGCCCCATTCGACGGGCTAGAATTGGGCATCGAAAGAGCGGGCGGCGGGGGAAGACCCCTGGGTGCCCAATCGTCTCGGTCAACCACCATGAACCGCGCCCTCCTCCTCCTCCTCGCCGCCGCTGTCATGGCCGGCGGGCTCATTGCCGTCGCCCTGGACCCCGGGGTGATCGAGCCCCAGCCTGAGAGCATGGAGGTCTCGACGGGTGCGAGGGGCAGCACGCCACCGGCCCCCCCCAAGGACGTCAAGACCTCCCTGGCCTCCGTCGCCAAGGAGCGGCAGTTCGACCCGATCACGGATGCGGGGCCGACCCGCTCCTGGGAGGTCATCGTCCTGAATGACCGCGGTCAGCCTCTGCCCGAGGCAGAGATCACCGCGAGTCGCACGGGCGACTCGCTGACGGGCCTGGGCCGCGAGCTCTGGGAGCGCGCCGCCTCTGGCCCCTGGACCCTGACCGTCAAGTTGGAGGGCTTCCCCACCTGGCAGCGTGACGTGATCCTCGAGTCAAACAAGCGAGTACGCACCGTGGCTCGCCTCGGCGAAGAGCTCCGGATCTCGGGCACGGTGGTCGACGAATTCAATCAGCCCGTGGTCGGGCAGTCGGTGTTCTTCCTGCCCCCAGGGGTCGGGCACCCGACGTCCAGAGACTTCGTGCGAGACCCAAAAGACCCGCTCAAGCCCGCGCAGCCGCGGAACGGTGCGATCAGCGCGGAGCTGCTCGCAGGGGGCCGCATCAAGGCCAACCTCCCGGCCGCAGGGAACTGGCGCGTCTCCGTCGGGCGCCCGGGCGACGCCCGCTGGACCGAGCTGAAGGGTCAGGACCTGACACACGGCGGCCAAGAGCGCGTTGAAGTGACGATCCCAGCGATGGGTCAAGTGCGCTTCGAGTTCCCCCAGGAGGGCCCGGAGCGACCGCGCCAGGTCAGCGTCCACGTCTTTGACCCGGCGCACGCGGCGAACGTCATGCGGACCCGGCAGCAGGAGGGCTCGGACGCTGAGGAGGAGGGCGAGCGTCGAAGGTACACAGGCGACAACGCCTCTGCGGAGTCCGGACGCGAGCAGATTCAGGCCAAGGAGGCCGCCAAGAAAGAGCGCGGCTTCTCCGGCGCCAAGGGCACCGCGAAGCCCATCAAGCTCGAGATGAACAACTCGGTCAAGGAGGTCCGCGAGATGGCGGGCAAGGCGCCGAGAGCCGAGCCGGCGTTCCAACCTGGATGGCGGATGATCAAGAGCGCGCGGCCGGACCCCAGCGGCGTCGCCCAGCTGAAGGGGCTCCCGCTGAACACCCAGATGCGCTTCCTCTTCGTGCGTGGCAAGGAGCAGATCACGACGGCCGCCACCTTCCGGCTGCGCGACGGGGAGCCGCGCCTCGCGATCCCCTCCCTGCCCCCGGTCGGCACGACCCCGGCCAGCGGTCCGGACAACAGGGCCACCTTCGCGCTCCAGCCGTTCCCCGTCGAGGACCGTAAGCCCCTGGAGACCGGCGTCCGCTGGTCCTTTTGAGCGCACAAGCGTCGCGGAGATCCCGGACGGCGGAGAGGTGATGGGGTTAGGCTGCGCCGATGAAGCGCGCTGAAAAGGCCGAGCGAATTCTGCTCCAGCTGGAGGAGCTGTATCCCGACCCGCCGGTCCCCCTCGACCACCAGGACCCCTTCACCCTGCTGGTCGCCGTGCTCCTGTCCGCGCAGACCACAGACCTGCGGGTCAACCTGGTCACCCCTGGTCTCTTCAAGAAGGCCTGCACTCCGGAGGCAATGGCGCAGCTCGAGGTCCCGGACATCCTCGACTCCATCAAGACCTGCGGGCTCGCGCCGACCAAGGCCAAGAACATCCGGCGCCTCGCTGAGATCCTCGTGGAGCGGCACGGCGGCGAGGTCCCGGCGACACTCGCCGAGCTCGAGGAGCTCCCCGGCGTCGGACACAAGACGGCGAGCGTGGTCATGGCACAGAGCTTCGGGGTGCCTGCCTTCCCGGTCGACACCCACATCCACCGGCTGGCCGCCCGCTGGGGCCTCTCCAACGACTCCTCGGTCGAGCGGACCGAGCGCGACCTCAAGGCCGTCTTCCCGGAGTCGACCTGGTCCAAGGTCCACCTCCAGATCATCTTCTTCGGCCGAGAGTACTGCCCGGCCCGATTCCACGACCTCCTGACCTGCCCCATCTGCTCGTGGGCCACGACCAAGAAACGCGCCCTGGCCGAGCGGCGCCGTGACGACGCCGCGCGGCGTCGCCCGGCGAAGGGCAAGACCTGATCCAGATGCAACACGAACACGACGGAGAGGCCGCAGACGCCGCCCTCGAGGCGGCCATCCAGTCTCTTGAGGCGGGTGACCCGGAGCTGGCCCTGACCCAGGCCTCTCGCTCACAGCAACACGGTCCGCGTGCTCTGCTGGAGATCCGCGCCTACCTCGACCTCGGGATGCTCGAGGCCGCTCGGGAACGCCTCGAGACCGCCCGATCTGAGCTCGGCGAGGACGACGTTGAAGTGGTCGAGCTCGAGGGGGAGGTGGCGCTCGAGTCATGGGAGCTCGAGGCCGCGGCCCAGGCATTCGAGGCCATCGCCGAGGTGGAGCGAGACCCGTGGATCTGCGAGCGCCTGGCGCTCCTCGCCGACCACCGGGGGGACCATGAACACGCGCGCGCGCTCCTGGAAGAGGCGGCCGCCCTCGACGGCGAGCGGCCAGCGCCCGTGAGCGTCTCCGCGGCGACGTTCGACAAGATCGTCGAGGACGCGCTCGCCTCCCTCGCCCCCTCCTTCAAGGAGCAGGTCCGCCACGTGAGGGTCGTCCGAGAGCCGGTCCCCTTCCGGGAGCTGGTCGACCCCCGGGAGCCGAGCGCGACCCCGCCCGACATCCTCGGCCTCTTCGTCGGGCCGACCATCCACGACCTCGCGGAGGACTTCCCCGCGCAGCTGCCCCCGTCGATCTACCTGTTCCAGCGCAATCTGGAGCGCATGGCCCGCGACGAGGAGCACCTCGCGGAGGAGATTCGCGTCACGCTCTTCCACGAGATCGGGCACCTCCTAGGATTGGATGAAGAGGGCGTCGCCGAGCTCGGCCTCGCCTGACCAACGATCACCATGGACCGCCCCACATTTTTGCGACTTGCGGACGACGTCATTCGACGCGTCGAGGACTGGCTCGAGGACTTCGACCCTGATGAGGTGGACTTCTCCACCGCGGACGGCGTCGTAAAGATTCAATTCGAGGGGGGCCCGACGTACGTCCTCAATCGACAGACCGCCACCAACGAGATGTGGTACGCGGCCGGCGTCCGGGCGTGGCACTACGCGCTGGAGCCGGAGAGCCAGACCTGGCTGTGCGACAAGGACGGCCACGAGCTCTACGCCCGGATCGCGAGCACCGTGGCCGACCACCTCGGCCGAGATATCCCAACCTCGATCTGAGCGAGACATGGCAAGCGATTCTCCACACCTCGGCATCCACCGCCTCGAGGGGTTTTTCTGGGTCGCCCGCACCGGAGGATACGCCCGCGCCGCGCGCGCCTTTCCGTACCCCATCACCCAGCCGGCAGTCCACCAACAGGTCAAGAAGCTCGAGGATGAGCTGGCCGTGACCCTCTTCGAGCGGGTCGCCAAGGACCGGATGGCGCTCACCCCCGCTGGTCAGAGGCTGTTCGACTTCGTGCGCCCCTTCTTCGAGTCGTTGCCCTCTGTGGTCCGCTCCGTGCGGGGGGGCGAGTTCGGGGGGACGCTCCGCGTCACGAGTTCCAACCTCCTCCTGCGCCGCTTGATGCCCTCGTGGATCCAGCGACTGCACGCTGAGCACCCCTCGATTGAGATCCACCTCGAGGAGACGGGCGAGGACGCTGTGGCCCTGCTCCGACAGGGCGCCGTGGACCTGGCGGTCGACCACCTCTACGAGACCCCCGACGACATCGCGACCATGAAGGTCGCGACGCTTCACCCCCACGTCGTCGTGCCCCAGAACGCCGCACAGGCAGAGGAAGAGCCCTTCAAGCTCGCTGCGCTGGCGGGCCTCCCCTTCGTGGCTTACTCCCAGCCGCGCGCCCGCGAGCTCCAGTTCATGGCCCTCGGCCAACACGACGTGTCGCCGGTCTCGACGCTTTCAGGCTCGAGCGCAGAGACGATTCTTGGGTTCATCTCGGCGGGTCTCGGCTGGTCGATCCTGCCCTGGCTCTCGGGTGAGGAGCCCGCGGCCGAGTCCGTCCACGCGCGCCTCCTACCCGCCCCCACGGCCGAGTTCGACATCGTCGCCGCGTGGCGGAAGGACTGCCCCGAGAACCCGCTGCTCGACGCCATGCTCGAGATCGCACCGCGGGGGTGACGGCGACTCAGGTCAGGCCGGCCTGGCCGTTCCCGCGGGTCTTCACTGCCCTGCGCCCGTCGGCACCCCGCCACGGAGCGCCTCAAGCAGCTCGGTGATCAAGCTCCGGTCCACGGCGAGCTCCAACCCCGTCGCGGGTCCAGTCAAGGTCATCCTGGCAGGGAGGATCCCAGCGTCCGCGCCGCCGACGATCACGTTGGCCGGCACCACTGCGGTGACCGAGAGCACCTCATCCTCGCGGTCGAGAAAGCCGCTGATTCGAATCGGCTCCTCGTCCGCGCCGAGTGGGATCTGCGCCGCCCGGTAGCGGACGATGCCCTCGTCGAGATCCAGCTTGACCTGCTCGGGGCCCCACTCGACCCACTCCTCTTCACCCACGTCGAAGTGCTCGCCTGCGAGGCGCGGCTGCAGACGAGCCTGCATGGCGCCGACGCCGATGTCCATCTGTCCGGTATCCCGGAACTCTGGCGCTCGGAGGTCCACGGAGTAGTTCCGGACGTCGACGGTGAGGCGAGCGTCGCCGCCGTCCTGGGGGCCCACCGCGGAGAACCACGGCAAGAGCCGCTTGAACAACGCCTCGCCAGCGGCGCGGTCAGCGCCGACCTCGAGGTGAGCCTGCGGGAGGGACAAGACCGAGCCCTCGAGGAGTCCGACGAGTCGAGTCCTCGGACCGGCGTTGATGTCAAACGTCACCTTCCCCCCTGCCTGGAGTGCGTCACTCCAGCCAGGGCTTGGAAGAGCCATGCCCTCAAGGCGGATCGCCTTGAGCGTCTCGGGGAGCAGGGCCGTGAGCTGGGGCGGGAGGGCTCGATCGCCGCCGAGCATCGCCAACGGCACGTCATACCCGGAGATCTTCATCTGCCCCGAGCCGCCCCCTGGCCCTCCGCTCGCAACAACCGCCGCTGGGCTCTGAAGCTTCAGGGTCGCGAGCCTCGACGCGCGGCCTCGCCAGAAGCTGCTGACCGTCACCCCCGCGGCCCCCTCAAAGGCGAGGCTCGTGAGGTAGTGATCCAGGTCCATGCCGGCTGGCGGTTCGGACGGGACGCTCAGCCTGATGCTGGATGTCGACGGGCCCACCACGCGAGCATCCGCCTCGAGCCGCATGTGTCCCATCGACGCCTCAAGGCCGTTCTTGAAGTCCAAGAGCTGGAGCGGCTGAAGAGGCACCGAGAACGATCGGCTGGACACCATCCAGTCCAGCGCGCCGTCGGCTTGCTCCGCGGAGAAGCGCTCGCCCAAGAGGCCCTCGATCATCCGGGCGGCGCGACCCCGCTGCCCCAACAACTGGATCTCGAGTGGATCGCCCTGCGCACGGGGGCCGGGGACCATCTGGCCCCCGGCCCACTCGACCGACAAGGAGAGCTTCATCCCCTCCCCATCCACCTCAAACCGACCGACCATCTCGCCGCCGCCCGGCGCAGGCCCCACCTCCGCGGTGACGAGAGCGCCGCGCTCCAGCTCCCCGATCAGGTGAGTCACCAATTGGCGGTGGACCCAGGCGTCCAGGTCGGAGCGTGGGCGATCCTCGACGCGCGGTGTACGAGTGAGGATGCCCAGCGAGCGCGCGACGCCGAGGGGTGCCCCTCCGCTCGAGAGGTGCAGGCGGTTGACAGCGACCTCGCGCTCCCCGACCTCTGCGCCCTCAACCGTGAGGGCCACCCCGGCGCTGACCTCCACCGGTTCCTCCTGACCTGACCAGCTGACCAGCGCCCGCTTCACCTCGACCGCGGCGTGACCCGGTCGGCAGACGGCGCTGGCCTCCATGTCCCGAACCTGCACGCGACCGCGCCCCTGCCCGGTGTCGTCCACGTCCCAGTCCTTGACCGTGAGCGAGAGGTCGAAGTCGCTCCAGCCCGATCCGTCTCCGGCAGCCTCGACGAGGCTTCGGAGCAGCACCTCCAGCATCCCGCGCCCCCCGATCTGGGTGGCACGCTGGAGGTCGTCGGTCCCGTCCTTGGCGATCCTGGAGCGCAGCGACAGGATGTCCACCTTCACCACGGGACGCTGGCGAGGGCCGCCGAGCAAGTCCATCAGCGATGGGAGCTCCGCGCTCGCCTGTGCCAGCTGACGGCCATCCTCGCCGAGGACGGTCAGCGACTCGATCTTCTGCGGCTTGACCCACGAGAGGGAGACTCCGGACACCTCCACCTCCGCATTCAGGTCTCCCTCGAGGATCTCCTCCAGCGCCCGCTCCCCCCAACCCGAGAGCAGGTGCGTCCCGAAGACAGCGGTCGCGAGCGCGGCGCCGATCACAAAGGCCAGGCACCCGCAGCCGCCGGACATGAGCGTCCCCATGCAGCCGGACCGCTTGCCGACCGGCTGGGAGGCGACCACCGGCTCCCCGGGAGCCGGCGCTTCTGAGTTTGAGGTCAACACGTGGAGACGCCGCCCCGCGGCGTCTCCATAGGGTAACCACCAAGAACGGGAATCTCGCCCCGATGATGGGCCTCGCTCAATTCCAGGTGGGGTCCGGCGGGAGGTGCGCAAGGGACGCGCCGCCGCCGCCGAGCCGGCCCATGGCGGCCCGCCAGATCGCCTCGTCTCCGTCCTCCGAGAAGACCAGGTCCGCGGACGTCGCGAGCGGGAGCCACGAGCCCGTCTTGATCTCGACCTCAAGTTGCCCGGCGCTCCACCCCGCGTACCCGATGACGAAGCGCGCGTGGGTCGCCAGAGCGGCGCTCGCGGCCGGCTTCTGCACGAGCGACTCGAGGTCCGCGCCGATTCGGATCCCGTCCCCCACGCTGAGGCCGCCGGTCGAGCCCGCGACGTCGGCGGTGAAGCGGTGGATCACCTGCAGGGTGTCCCGCGCCACGGGGCCCCCGTCTCGCACCTTGAGTTCGAGATTCCTGAGCTCGGGATGGTCGGGGAACAGGTCGCCGACCCGTGCCTCCCCGGCGCGGTTCACGACGAGGCCGAAGGCTCCCTCCTCGTCGTGCTGGCACATGAGCACGACCGTGTGCATGAAGTTCGGGTCGAGCAAGGCAGGCGCGCTGAGCAGCATCGTCCCGGGACCTGCGCGGAGGTCGCTCACGGTCGCCGCTCCAGGGTGAAGACCACCTCGACGTGCGGTGTATGCGGGAAGAGGTCCACCGGCCGGACCTCCGTGACCTCGTAGCCGCCGGCGGAGAGCGCCGCGACGTCACGCGCCCCCGAGTTGGGGTTACAGGACACAAAGATGATGCGGTCTGCCCCCAGCTCAAGGAGTTGAGCCGGGACCTTGGGGTGCAGGCCAGCCCGCGGGGGATCCACCACGAGCACGTCCGGGCGACGCGCCTGCGACTCCAGGCGAATCGTCTCCAGGACGTCACCCTCGTGGAAGACCGCGTCGTCGCGCCCGTTCCTGGCGGCGTTCTGCCGAGCGTCACGGATCGAGGAGGGGGCGCTCTCAAACCCCACGAGCTCGACGCCCTCTGGGGCGATCGCGAGGCCGATGGTCCCTGCACCGCAGAACACGTCGAAGAGTCGCTGCCCTGGCTCGACGCCGGCGGCCTCACCGACGATCTCGAACAACCGCTCGGCCTGCTCGGTGTTCGTCTGAAAGAAGGAGTCCGCCGAGATCCGGAAGCGCTTCCCGCAGAGCACCTCGTCGATGGTCCCGGGGCCGTGGAGCACGTGCTCTTCTTCCCCGTAGGCCACCGTCGCCGCCCGCGAGGTCACGTTCTGCACCACGGTCGTGATCTCAGGGTGACGCTCGAGCAGGGCCTCCACCAGCGGGTCAATGAGTCCTGCGGCGCGCTCCGAGGTCACGAGGTCCACCATGGTCTCCTCGGTGCGCACACCGCGCCGGACAACGAGGTGGCGGAGCAATCCCTCATGGGCGCGGAGGTCCCAGGGGGCCAACTGCGCCGCGAGGGCCAGCTCGCGGACGGTGTTCCGGATCCCGTCCGACCCCTCAAAGGCGATGGCACAGCGCTCGACGTCGAGCACCTTGCTGAAGAGCCCTGGCGCATGCAGGCCAAGGCCGAAGGACGCGTCGACGCCGTCCGGCTCTTCCGACAGGACGTAGCGCCTCGAGCCGAAGGTGAAGTCCATCTTGTTCCGATAGCCCTCGAGTCTGCTCGCGGGCTCGACCTCGGCGACGGGCGGCGGCGCCCCGAGCCCATTCGCTTCAAAGGAGGCGGCCAGCGCCCGCTCCACCAGGCCTCGCTTCTGCCGGAGCTGCTCGCTGTACGCGAGCGTCGGCAGCGCGCAGCCGCCGCAGACGCCCGCGTGCGGACAGCGGGCGCTCGTGGCGTGCGGCCCGGGATCAGAGACCTCCACGACCCGGGCCTCGACCCGCCCACCGCGACGCTTCAAGACCTCGGCCGTGACCCGCGCACCCGGGTTCGCGTGGCGCATCCGGAGCCGACTCTCCCCCACGGCGGCCGTGCCCCGCCCCCGGTCATCGATCGCCTCGACCTGGACGTCGAAGCGATCCCCCCGCCGCGGCTTCCGGCGGGGCGGCTCGGCGGAGGTGGGCTCGGGGGTATCGGTGGGCATGGGCGTGAAGGTGCGAGCGAGGAGGAGCGAGACGGCGCTCGGGAGCGTACGCTCCCCGGTAAGGAGCGACGACCCCGAAGATGGAACAGCCGACAGAGGAGCAGCATCGAGGAGAGGAGGGAGCCGTTCGTCCGGTCTCCCGCCACTGGAGCTTGGCGCTGCTCGCCGTCTCTGCAGCGCTGCTGCTGGCCCTCGTCGCCCGCGTGGAGTTCCTGGTGGATGACGCCTTCATCACCCTCCGCTACGCCCGGAACTGGGTCGAGCTGGGCACGCCAGTGTTCAACGCCTTCGAGTTGGCGCCCGGCGGCCAGCCCGTCGAGGGCTTCAGCAACCTGCTGTGGACCGCGCTCCTCGCTGCCCTCTACTGGGCCGGCGCTCCCTTCCCCGAGTTCCTCGGCCCGCTCCAACTCTCCCTCGCCATTGGCGTGCTGATCCTCCAGCTGCGGTTCGTCCTCTCCGAGCTGCGCCTGGGCAAGGCCGGGGAGTTCGCCTCGGTGGCCCTGATCGCCACCTCCGCGCCGTTCGTCGCCTGGTCCACCGGAGGGATGGAGACGACGCTCTTCACGCTCCTCCTCACCGCTTACTCCCTCGGCCTGCTCCGCCGTGACCTTGAGAGCCGCCCCGACCTCTCTCGGCTCGCGCTGACCGCCGCGGCGGTCTCCGCGGTACGCGTCGAGGGCCTCCTCTGGGTGATCGGCGCTGCGCTCGCCGTCCTCGTGGCAGAGCTGCTGCTCTCCGGCGAGGGCGCCCGCGCCCTGGGCCGTCACCGCCGGCGCCTTCAGTGGGTCGCCGCCGCAGTGGGCGCGGCCCTCGCCGCCCAGCTCCTGTGGCGCCAGGGGATCTTCGACCAGTGGCTCCCCAACACCGTCGCTGCGAAGACCGGTGGCGGGGCCGCGGTGCTGGGGCGCGGGCTCCGCCAGGTCGGGAGCTGGGCCCTCGTGTGCCTGACCCCCCTCCTCGCCCTCGGCCTCGCGCTCCCCGCACTACGCCACGGCCACCCTCGGGCGCGCGTCGCCGCGGGAGCGAGCCTGTTCGTGGCCGCCGGCTTCCTGGCCTACAACGTCCTCGTCGGCGGCGACTGGATGCCGTTCTTCCGCTTCCTCGCCCCGTGCACCCCGGCCCTCGCGTTGCTCGCCGCCGTGGGCATCGACGCCGTCCCGAGGGGCCTCGGCGCGGCCGTGGCGCTCGGGTTCACCGCGGCGCAACCCCTCCCGCTCTTCGACGTCCACCTCGCGCCGGAGCCCGCCCGCAGCGCGCTGCGCTTCCGCTCCTTCAAGGGGGGCTACAGGAGCGAGGCTGAGCGGGTGGAGGTCGCCCGCCAAAACGAGGGCAACTTCACCCTCCTCGGGAAGGCGCTCGCGGCGAAGACTCGACCCGGCGAGGTGCTCGCCTTTGGACCCATCGGATCCCCTGGCTGGTTCGCACCTGCACTGGACTTTGTGGACCGCAACGGGCTGGTGACCCCCGCTGTCGCCCGGCGCGAGGTCGCGTCCGGCGGCACGGCCGGGCACGAGAAGCGCGTGCCCCACGCCTGGTTCCTCGACCATGGCTCACCCGCGCCGAACCTCCTCTACGCGGCCTGGCTCCCGGGAGCGATCCGCGAGGACCAGCCCGAGCAGATGCGGAAGCTCAAGCGATACTTCCGGGGCCAGGGGCAGACCTCTCGCCCTGAGGAGCGCCCGCTGCTTGAGGGCACCCGGCTCCGGCTCCACCCGCTCGAGACGTCCGCGCTCGAGGGGCCCAAGGGGCCCGCCCGCGACTTCAGCGAGCTCACCCTCATCCTCTTCGAGCGGACCGACCAGGACTCGGCGCGCTCCTTCTGGGGTCAGTGACCCGCGGAGCGGCCCGCGGGCGCCGCGGCGCCGGCCGCCAAGTAGACGGCGATGGCCACGGCGTTGGCGAGGTTGATGGAGCGGACGCCCTCGTGGATCGGGATCCGCACGCGACGCTCGGCGTGCGCGGCGAGAAGGTCGGCGGGCAGTCCCTTGCTCTCGCTCCCGAAGACGAGGATGTCGCCTGTGCTGAAGGCGACCTCCCGCAGGGAGGTCCCCCCGCGCGCGGAGAAGAGGTGTAGCCGCTCCTCGAGCGGCCGCTCGCTCCCGGCCCGGAGCGCGTCGAAGCAGGCCGCCACGCTCCCGTGCACCGTCAGATCCACGAGCGGCCAGTAGTCGAGGCCTGCGCGCTTCAGATAGCGGTCCTCCAGGCTGAAGCCGAGGGGCTCCACCAGGTGGAGCCTGGCCCCCATCGCCGCCGTGAGTCGACCTGCACACCCCGAGTTATGCGGGATCTCGGGATGCACGAGGACAACGTCGATCCCCGCGCCCGTGGCGTCGTTCTCCTGCGGCTCCATCGTGGACAGGATACCCACTGCGGGTCGGTCCGCATGCCTTAGGGTGAGCGCCATGGACATCTCGTTGAACGGACATGAGGCGCGCGCCCTCGGCGTGCTGATCGAGAAGGCCTTCACCACGCCGGACCAGTACCCGCTCTCGCTCAACGCCGCCACCAACGGCTGCAACCAGAAGAGCAACCGTGACCCTGAGGTCGACTTCTCAGAGGCAGAGGTACGGATCGCACTCCAGGGCCTCCGGATGAAGGGCCTGGCCGGCCAGAGCGTCCCCGCCGGTAGCCGCGTCGAGAGGTGGCGGCACAACGCGAGCGAGACCCTTGGCCTGGGCGAACGCGAGGTCGCGGTCCTGGCGGAGCTGCTCCTGCGGGGCCCTCAGACGGCGGGCGAGCTTCGCTCCCGGGCACGGCGGATGCGCGACCTCCCGGACCTCGCGGCGCTGGACCAGGCCCTGCAGGGCCTGCGCGAGCGGGGCTACGCCGAGACGGCAGCCGGCGGCCGCGCCCCGAGGACGACCCAGCTCCTCTGCGGAGAGACGGATCCGGACGCCGGGGCGGCCCCCGCTCCCGCAGCGGAGGCGGCGGCTCCAGCCTCAACTTCAGGCCCCACTTCAGGCCCCACTTCAGGCCCGCCCCCGACCGCGGGGGCCCCGCACGAGGACCCCCTGGCCCGCCGCGTCGAAGCGCTGGAGCGTGAGGTCCGTGACCTGACGCGGAGCATGTCCCAGCTTCGAGAGGAGCTCGGAGCGTGAAGTCCTGGCGCCTCCTCTTCCTGGCCCTCGCCGCCGGGTGCGCGACGGCTCCGTCGGGTGAGCGGCTGACGCCCTCGCCCCGGCAGACCTCCGCCGGGCCGGCCGCTGCTGCCGCCGACGACGACGACCCGTCGCCCAGCGAGGGCCGGAGCGGCTCACTTCGAGCGAGCGCCTATCGCCGGCACCCATTGAGGGGGTTCGACGTGCGCGTCGCGGACGCCCTGTTGGAAGGCGAGCAGGCAGACGTCGGCGCACGCGCTCTGGATGCCCTCGACCGCGACCTCGGGGACGTGTTGGATCAGACCCCCTCCGGACGGCACGCGTTCCTGCGGTCGGTGCCCATCTTCCTGGGCGTCGCTGACCCCGTAGCCCCCTGCGCCTGCTACCACCCGAGCGCGCGGTGGTTGGAGCGCAACGGCTTCGATCCCGCGAAGGCCAAGTCCGTGGAGCTCACCAACGCGCGCACGTTCCTGGCGTGGCGGCGGCAGCAGCCCTCCATGGTCCTTCATGAGCTGGCCCACGCCCTGCACGACCAGGTCCTCCGCCCGCAGCAACCCCGGATCGAGGCCGCCCTCGAGGCGATCCGAACCAGCGGGACCTTCGACCAGACCCTGCGCTGGTCCGGCGCTGTGGACAGGCACTATGCCCTCTCGAGCGTCGACGAGTACTTCGCGGAGACCTCCGAGTCGCTCCTCGGCGTGAACGACTTCTTCCCCTTCGTTCGCGCGGAGCTCCTCGCGCTGGATCCAGAGGGCGCCGCCCTCGTCGAGTCACTGTGGGAGGGCGAGCCAGAGCCCCCGGTGACCGGCGCCGACCTCAACGCTGCGGTGGAGGCGGTGGAGCGCCTGAGCGCCGCCCTCGTCCCCGGGAGCGCCGACGGGCTCACCGGAGGACCCTTAGCGCTCGACCGCCTGCTCTCTCCAGCCTTCAAGCTCGTGGAGTCCAGCGGTCAGACGCTGGACCGGGAGGCCCTCGAGGCCCGCTCCGGGCCCTTCCCCGCCCGCCCGGCGCGGCCGATCGAGGTGACCTCCGTTCAGCCCCTGGGCCCACTCCATACCGGCGTGGGCTTCCGAGGGGCCGAGGACGGCGTCGCCTGCTGGGGCCTCCTCGAGCGGAGCCAGGGAGGGCTGAGGTGGCTCCGGCTCCAGGTCTCGGGGCCGGCCGAGCGATAACCGGGCCGAGAATCGCCGCGCTGACCAAAAAGGGACCGGCTCCCGGGCGGGACGGCTCGCCTCCTCGGTCTATGCTCCGGCCATGAAGATCGCGGTCATCGGCGGAGGCCCTGGCGGGCTGTTCACGGCCATCCTGGCCAAGAAGGCGTTCCCCGGCGCCGAGATCGACGTCTACGAGCGCAACGCGCGCGGCGACACCTTCGGCTGGGGCGTGGTCTTCAGCG
>JAQWJQ010000112.1 GCA_029248265.1 Planctomycetota bacterium | reverse complement strand
GTCCGCGGCGACCTGGCGCATCACGTCATAGCCGTGCTCAGGGTGCGCCATCTGGCGGCCCTTGAAGATGCAGACGCAGAGCACCTTGTGCCCCTCGTCGAGGAACTTGCGGCCGTCCGTCAGTCGGTACGACAGGTCGTGCTCCGAGATGGCCGGGCGCACGCGCAGCTCCTTCAGGCCTGACTTGCCCTTGGAACTCCCCTTGTCGCGCTTGTTCTTCTTCGATTGCTCGTAGTTGAACTTACCCCAGTCGAGGATCTTGCAGACCGGGGGCCTGGCTGTGGGCGCGACCTCGACGAGGTCGAGCCCCGCCTCCTGGGCGCGCTGCAGCGCGTCCTTTGTGGATACGACGCCAGCCTGGTCACCGTTCTCATCGATCAAGCGGACCTCGGGAACGCGGATGCGGCGGTTGCGTCGAAAGCTCTGGACGGCCAAGTAGTTTCCTCTTCGGGTTGCGTGGGGTCCGGCTGCTCACCTCGAGCGGCCGCGACCAGGAAGGTTCAAAGACGATAGTCCGGATGCTGCCATCCGGCCATAGACGAGTCCCATGAAGACCCGCAAGGATTGCAGGACTCCGGCAGGAAGCGGGTGAGCTGAAGGGCGAGGGGCCCCCGCCGACCGCGGGCCTGGACGCCGGCGGGCCCGGGACCGAGCGCGCCGCCGCCCTTCACCTGGGCACCGCTCAAGACTCTGCGCCGCCCGCTGAGGGCAGGCCGTCGTGGCGGATGTAGAGGTCCCCCATCTGGTGGGGCTCCACGCCGCTCGGGGCCTCGCACATGAGGTCGGTCGCGGAGGCCGTCTTCGGGAAGGCGACCACGTCGCGGATGGACTCCATGCCCAGGGTCAGGGCCACGATCCGGTCGAGGCCGACGGCGAAGCCGCCGTGGGGCGGAGGGCCGTAGGAGAGCGCGTCCAACAGGAAGCCGAACTTGGCTTGCTGCTGGGCCTCATCGAGACCGAGCAGGTCAAAGACCTTCTCCTGGGTCTCCTGGCGGTGGATTCGGATCGAACCAGAGCCGAGCTCCCAGCCGTTCAGGACCAGGTCATAGGCGCGGCTGCCCATGGCGCCGGGGTCGCCCGGCATGTCCCAGTCGGCGGGCGCCGTGAAGGGGTGGTGCAGGGAGACCCAGCGGGGCGGGCCGCCGTCCGCGGGCTCCTCGTCGCGCTCGAACATGGGGAAGTCCGTGACCCACAAGAAGTTCCAGGGGCCCGTGGAGCCGGCGTCCGCGCCGTCGACCCTGGGGATCATCCCGAGCTCGCGAGCGACGTGGAGACGCAGCGCACCAAGGGAGCGCCAGGTGGTGGACTCCTCGTCCCCCACCAGCAAGACGAGGTCGCCCTCGCCCGCACCGGTGACCTCGCAGAGCTTGGCCCCCGAGTCACCCTGGCAGAACTTCACGATGGAGCCGCCCGCGCCGCCCTCGACCCCGGGCTTCCACCACGCGAGGCCCTTGGCGCCGTAGGTCTTGGCGACCTCCTCGAGCTTCTTCATGTTGCCGCGGGAGACGGCCTCACCGCCACCAGGGACGGCGATCGCCATCACGCGCTTGCCGTCGGCGATCATCTTCTCGAAGACCCCGAAGCCGCTGACGCTGACCCAGTCGGCCACGTCGATGAGCTCCATGCCAAAGCGAGTGTCCGGCTTGTCGGACCCGAAGCGCTCCATGGCCTCACGCCACGTGACCCTGGGGAACGGCAGCGGCAGGTCCACGCCCATGGCCCCCTTGAAGGTGTCCGCCAGGACGCCCTCCCAGGCGGCGAAGACGTCCTCCTCCTCGACGAAGGACATCTCCATGTCGAGCTGGGTGAACTCTGGCTGCCGGTCCGCGCGCAGGTCCTCGTCGCGGAAGCAGCGCGCGACCTGGAAGTAGCGGTCCATGCCCGAGACCATCAGGATCTGCTTGAAGATCTGCGGGCTCTGGGGGAGCGCGTAGAAGTCGCCGGGGTGCACCCGGCTCGGCACCAGGTAGTCACGGGCGCCTTCCGGCGTCGCCTTGGTGAGGATGGGCGTCTCCACCTCAGCGAAGTCGCGGGCCAGAAAGGCCGCGCGCATGGCCCCAATGAAGCGGCTGCGGTGCATCAGCGCCCGCTGCATGTCAGGGCGCCGGAGGTCGAGGTAGCGGTGCTTGAGCCGCAGTTCCACCGAGGTATCGAGGTTCTCCTCGATCTCGAACGGCGGGGTCTTCGAGGCCGAGAGCTTCTCCACTGACGCCGCCCGCAGCTCGATCATGCCGGTGGGCATGCGCTCGTTGGGCGCCTCACGCAGGGCGACCTCCCCGGTCACCGAGATGCAGTCCTCCCGCGCCAGCTTGGCCGACGCGTCGAGGTCCTCCGGGAGGACGACCTGGGTCACGCCGTAGCGGTCCCGCACGTCGATGAAGTAGATGCCACCCAGGTTGCGGCGGCTCGCGACCCACCCGTTGAGCACAGCCTTCGATCCGGCGTGCTCCTCTCGAAGCTCTCCGCAGGTGTGGGTTCGCTGCCAGCCGGCCCGCTCGTAGGCGCCCGACATCAGCGGCGGTACTTGGTCGCGACCTGCTGCCGCATGATCGCGCGGGCCAGAGACGCACGGGCGCGCAGCACGTCCAGGTGCTCGCCCTCCGCCGACTCGGTGGTCTCGAGACGGGCGCGGGCCCGCTCGGCGGCCTTGGAGGCACGCTCCACGTCGATCTCGGTGGGCGGCTCGGAGACGTCAGTGACGACTCGAACCACGTTGTCTCGAACCTCGGCGAAGCCCCCCGCGATGAACATCGCGCTGTCCGCGGAGTCTCCGCGGATCTGGAGTTCGCCGATGCCAAGGGCAGCCACCATCGGGGCGTGGCCCTTCAGCACCCCCACCGACCCGTCGGTCGTGGGGAAGCTGATGGACGAGCACGTCGTGTCGAGGGAGACGGCTTCGGGCGTGATGACGCGGAGTGAGATGGGGCCTGCCATACTTAGTCTGGGCGAGGTGGTCGGGGGCGGAGCCAGCGGCTCAGCCCTCGCTGCCGATTTCCTTGGCCTTGGTGGTGGCGGCGTCGATGCCGGCGACCATGTAGAAGGCGTCCTCGGGCATATTGTCGTGCTTGCCGTCGAGGATCTCGCGGAACGAGCGGACGGTGTCCTCGCGCGGGACGAAGACGCCGGGCATGCCGGTGAACTGCTCTGCGACGAAGAACGGCTGGGAGAGGAACTTCTGGATCCGGCGGGCGCGGCTCACGACCTGCTTGTCCTCGTCGGACAGCTCCTCGATGCCGAGGATGGCGATGATGTCCTTGAGGTCCGAGTAGCGCTGCAGGGTCTGCTGGACCTGACGCGCGGTGTTGTAGTGCTCCTCACCAACGACCTGCGGGTCGAGCATCCGCGAGGTGGACTTCAGCGGGTCCACCGCGGGGTAGATGCCGAGCTCGGAGATGGAGCGGTCCAGGATGATGGTCGAGTCCAGGTGAGCGAACGTCGCCACCGGCGCGGGGTCGGTGATGTCGTCGGCGGGGACGTAGACGGCCTGCATCGAGGTCACAGACCCGTCTTTCGTGGTCGTGATCCGCTCCTGCAGGGCGCCCATCTCGGACGCCATGGTCGGCTGATAGCCGACCGCGGAGGGCATGCGGCCCAGCAGCGCCGAGACCTCGGAGCCCGCCTGAACGAAGCGGAAGATGTTGTCGACGAAGAGGAGCACGTCCTGCTTCTTCTCTTCACGGAAGTACTCGGCCATGGTGAGGCCGGTGAGCGCCACACGCAGGCGCGCGCCCGGGGGCTCGTTCATCTGGCCGAACACGAGCACGGCGTTGTCGATCACCGACGCCTCGCCGCCGTCCGGGAGGCTGTACTTCGCCTCGCTCATCTCAAGCCAGAGGTCGTTGCCCTCGCGGGTACGCTCCCCGACGCCAGCGAACACGCTGAAGCCACCCTTCTCGACCGCGGTGATCCGGATCAGCTCCTGGATGAGCACGGTCTTGCCAACGCCGGCTCCACCGAACAGTCCAATCTTGCCACCCTTGGCGAACGGGCAGAGCAGGTCGACGACCTTGATGCCCGTCTCGAACAGCTCGGAGACGGCCTCCTGTTCGTCGAAGCGGGGCGCCGCGCGGTGGATCGGCCACTCGGTGCCGGACTCCATCCCACCGCGGGCCACCGTGTCGAGCGGAGTGCCGAGGAGGTTGAAGATTCGCCCCTTGGTACGCTCGCCGACAGGCACCGTGATGGGCGCGCCGGTATCGACGGCGTCCATACCGCGGCTGCAGCCGTCGGTCGACGCCATCGCGATGCAGCGGGCGACGTCGTTACCGAGGTGCTGGGCAACCTCAAGGACGATGTTGAGGCCTGCGGACTCGCTGGTGATCTCGACGGCGTTATAGATCTCGGGAAGTTGACCCGCGGGGAAGCGGACGTCGACAACGGGGCCGAAGATCTGAGCGACCGTGCCCTTGGTCTGGGTAGCAGTCATGGGAACTGAGTGGCGTGGGGTGTTTCGGGGCCTTGGATGTGATCGTGAATGCGTGTCAGTGAGCGGGGTCGACCCGGATCACTTCACGGCTTCGGTGCCGCCGACAATGTCGAGCAGCTCCTTGGTGATGCCTTCCTGACGCTTGCGGTTGTAGACCCCCTTGAGGGCCTTCTGCATGTCATCAGCAGCATCGGTGGCGTTCTTCATGGCGAAGCGCCGGCTGGCGTATTCGCTTGTGAGGGACTCGAGCAGCGAGTTGT
Organism: Planctomycetota bacterium; assembly: GCA_029248265.1. Lineage (GTDB taxonomy): Bacteria > Planctomycetota > UBA1135 > UBA1135 > Saltatorellus. The sequence continues at coordinate 488 of JAQWJQ010000112.1, read as the reverse complement.
AGATACGCGTCTCCAGGTAGCGCGGGACCAGCGACTCGAAGATGGACTTCGCGTCGGGCTCCATGATCGCTTCGGACGGGGCTTCGTCACCCCCTCCGAGCGCCTCGGGGGTCAACGGCAGGAAGGGAGCGATCTGCGGCACGTACTTCACCATCGACTCGAAGGCCGAGTATCCGATGAAGACGTCGTTGTAGGAGCCGCCAGCGAACTCGCTCGTCAGCATCCGGCCGGTCAGCGCGGCGTTGTGGTAGTCGACCTCCTCCATCGGCGGGTCCGTGATGAACCGCGTGACGTTGCGACCGCGAGACGCCAGGTACTGCGCGCCCTTGCGTCCGTAGACGAAGAAGTCGTGCTTCGACACGTCCCGACCGGCGAGCCAGGTCTCCAGCGCACGGAACAGATTGGTGTTGAAGGCACCGCAGAGTCCACGGTCGGAGGTGATGAGCAGCACCAGGGTGCGGTCGCCGGCACCAGGCGCAAACAGCGGC
>JAQWJQ010000110.1 GCA_029248265.1 Planctomycetota bacterium | reverse complement strand
CGGAACTGACCGATGCGGATGTCGATCGTGTCGCCGGCGGAGACGTCGATGTAGGCGTCAAGGAGGCCGCTGTTGTAAGACACACCATTGACCACGTTCTGTTCTTCCTCGCCCTTGGAGGCGATGTCTTCGAATGTAGTGTCCACGCCCGGTGTCGCGAAGTCGTACTCAAGACGGTAGCCGATACCGGCCGCGGTCGTGCCCGTCGCGAAGAGGCTAGCGTTGTCGATGTTGAACCCGCCAAGGTCCGCGTCGCTGTTGTTGGAGTACACCGCGCGGATACGACCGCCGATGGTCATGCTTGACCCCTCCATGTCCTGGAGGTTGGCCGAGAGGGCCTGGACGTCGTTGTCGAGTTGGTCCCAGTCGCTGTTGTTAGCGACCGCGGTACCGCAGGTCAGGGTCAGCGCGCAGGCGCTAAAGACGAGCTTCTTCATGGGGATTCCACCTGCGAGGTGGATGGGGGACTGCCGAGAGAGCAAAGGGATTGGTTTCGAGGCACAGACGTTGCCGCGGCGAACTTGAGCCGTCGACCTGGCACGCATGAAATCGCTTCGGAGAAGCAGAGGAGACATCGGTGTCGCCCGGAACGACCCGGACCGATTTCAGCGCAAATCTCAGCCTTGGCCCATGGTCTAAGGCAGTCACCCCATTTTCCACGTCTCCAGGCCGCTTTTTTGGACGCATGGAATGAAGCACCCTTCATGCCACGGAGGCGGATCAGTCGTCCGAGCCACCGGAGCGCCGGTCCCGCTTGATCTGGCCGCGAGCCCTCTTCTTGTCCAGACGACGCCTCTGGGAGCCCCGGGTCGGCTTCGTCGCCCTCCTGGCCTTGCGAATCAGGAGACCGTCGGCGACCAGCCCGGCGAGCCGCTCCCTGCAGACCTCCATGTTCTGGTGCTGCGACCTCCGCGCACTCGAACGGACAATGAGGGCCTTTCCCTCTCCAACGAGACGCCGCCCGAGCGCCTCCTGGAGGCGCGCCTTCTCAGTATTACTTAGGGCTGTCGACACGAGCACCTCGAAGCGGATCTCCACCGCCGTCTCGACCTTGTTCACGTGCTGGCCCCCAGGCCCGCCCGCCCTCATGGTCCGCACGGTCAGCTCAGCCGCGGGGATCACGACGCGGGCATTCACCGGGAGCGGCTCCACGCCTCAGGCCCCCGAGAGCCGCCGGAGGGCAGCCCAGGTGAAGATCCCCGTCCGATGACCATCGCTGAAGGTGATCGACAGGGCGTAGTTCCCCACCAACTCGACGTTGGACTGTGTGAGCCCCTCGGGGACCGTCTCCGGATCCAGGAGTGCCGCGCCCGTGAACTCATCCACACAGCGGGCGCAAGGACAGCTGAGGCGAAGCTCGCGCGCAGAAATGGAGCTCTCGCGGCCATCCGGCCACTCGAAGCCGATGCGCTCGGGCTCTCTCCGGAGGATTCGGACCGGTGGTTGGACCCGCTCGGGGTCCGCGCTCTCGGGAGGGCCAGCTTGACTCGTCATGCGATGCTCCACTCCAGGGATCGCAGCCGACGGTCGTAAGTGGTGGCGAGGACCGGATTTGAACCGGTGACCCCTTGATTTTCAATCAAGTGCTCTACCAACTGAGCTACCTCGCCTCGCACTCCCTTTCGGGGCTGGAATTCTCCTTCAGGCCGAGGCGATCGTCAACGCAAAGCCCCCCCCTTTCTCCACGGTCTCTCCCTTGGCTCTCCCTCGGCTCGCCGCGTGGCCCCCTGTGGCTCGATCTTCGGGGCCCGGTCCGCCGACGCTTGAGCGACCAAGCGGCCCCACCTCGGTGCCGCGCCATGGGGCGGGCTCCAGCATGGCGGCCTGGGATCTCCCTTGAATCGCCCCCCCCGGGGTTGGTCAGTTGGGGCCATGGATTCCCTCCGGACCCCCTCCTGGCGACGCGAAGAGGACACGCCCCTCCCTCCCGAAGCTCGAGAGCGGGCCACACAACCCGCAGGACAACCTGCGGCGCAACCGCCGGCGCCACCGACCGACGAGCCGCTCCGCCAACCGGAGACGCCTGGCAATACGGTGAGCGGCACAGGGATCCCCTTGGCCATGGCCGCCGCCATGGACGGGGTGCCCTCCGTGCAGGCGCTCCGCAAGCGGATCAAGAAGGGGACGCTCCGCGCCGTACGTGTGCTTCACAGGGACAGCATCGTGGTCGGCATCGAGTTGGAGGAGTTGGAGCGGCAGTACCCGGGCGCGACGCAACCACCCCTGGCAACCTCGACGACCCCCGCACCCCTCACGCCGCACCCCTCCGGGAGCGCCAGACAACCCGACAACCCCAAGGAGGGATCCGAGAACGCTGATCCGCCCCCTCCCAGAAGAGCGCCGGTTGCCCAGGATGAGCAACCCGACTCCCAAGAACCGGAGCAACCCGCGCCGACTGGACACCAGGCACTTCAGAGCGTCGACATGGCGGTCCAGGGCTGGCGCGAGGCCCGGGAGGCGCTTGAGAACAGCCGCAGGGAGCATCGAGAGGAGATCACCCGCACCATCGCATCCTACGAGGGACAACTTCAGGTGCGAGACCTGGAGAGGGCCCAGGCCCTCAAGCTCCACGGGGCGCGAGAGGTGCGGTGGGCCCGCTGGGGCCTGGGTGCCACCATCACGCTTGTCGCCGCGCTCGCGACCGGCGTCTGGCTTGCGACGACCTCGGCGGATCGTCTGGCCGACGAGCGTGTCCGCGCCGGGATCCTGACCGAGCAGAAGGCTGTCCTCTCACAGGAGAGGTTGACCCTGCAGGGGTCCTTTGAGGCCCATGAGAGGGAGTTGAAGGGCGCGTCGAGCGCCCTCCGGCAGGCGGTCGAGGAGGTCGAGGCGCTGAACCTCGAGCGGAGGGAACTCCAACGGCGCCTGGGGGCGCTCGAAGCAGAGCGAGCGAGGGCCAAGGCCGCGACACGAGCGGCGCTGCGCGCCATGGGCGCGCGCTAGACCGGCGCCAGGGGCCGACCGCGCGGTGTGCTCCACGCGGGAACAGCCCGGACCGAGGGCCCTAGCCACGACCGGAGAGGACCCCGCGGGCCCGCTCGACATCGCGCGCGATCGCCACCTGGAGCTCGTCGAGGCTCCCAAACTTCACCTCCGCGCGCAGCCGCTCGGCGAACTCGAGCTCGAGGCGCTGGCCGTATAGGTCCCCGTCGAAGTCGAGCAAGTGGACCTCGACCAATGGCCCTGCCCCCTCGGCGGCGACCGTCGGTCGCCGTCCGATATTCGCGACCGCATCGAAGCTCCCGACGCGCTCCCTGGGGTCAGGTGCGCCCCCTTCTGAGGGCGGAGGGACCACATGAGCTCGGCAGGCGTAGACCCCCTCGGGGGGCCTGAGTTCATGGAGCAGGTCGAGGTTGGCTGTGGGGAAGCCCAGGCGCCGACCGAGGGCCTCTCCGGGGACCACCTCCCCATAGATGGTCACGGGACGACCGAGCATGCGGCTGGCGCCAGCGAGGTCGCCCAGCTCCACGGCCTCCCGGATCACGGTGCTCGAGACGGCACGCTGCCCCACCATCACCTTGGGGGCGATCTCCACCTCGTGGCCCCTGGCCTCGAGGGAGGCCGGCCCCCCCTTGCGGTCCTTGCCGAACTTGCTGTCGAAGCCCAGGACGAAGGCCCGCGTCGAGAGCCCCTGCTCGAGGACCCGTTCGCTGAAGGCCTCAGCCGTCGTGTTCCTCAGCTCCTCGTCGAAGGTGAGCACCACCACGTGCTTGATCCCAGCGCGCCACAGGAGGGCCAACTTGTGCTCGAGGGTCGTGAGGGTCCGCGGCGCTCGGCCAAGTAAGACCGCCTTGGGGTGCTCAGCGAAGGTCACCACCGTCGGCTCCGAGCCCATCGCCGCCGCCCTCGCCACGTTCGCCTCCAGGATCGACTGGTGACCCAGGTGGACCCCGTCAAAGACTCCGACGCTGGTCACGGCCCCTTCGGCGCAGGCCTCGAGGCCCCCCATGGAGCGACTGACTCGAAGTCGATGGGGCACGGCTCAGGGGCGCGCGGCGCGGTACTGCGCCTTGAGGTCTTCGACGGCCCCGCGGTTGCGCATCTTGTCGCTCGGGGTCATTCGGTCCACGAGGAGCACGCCTTGGAGGTGGTCGTATTCGTGCTGGATGATCCGGGACACGAACCCCTCGGCCTCCATCTCGAAGGCCTTGCCGTCCACGTCGAAGGCGTGAACGAGGCACCGGTCCGGGCGCGTCACATCGCAGTGGATGCCCGGGAGGGAGAGGCAGCCCTCCTCGAATCGGACCTTGTCCCCCTTGAGGGACTTGATGGTCGGATTGATGAGCGCGAGGTTCCGATCGGGCTTCTCGGCGTCGCCCTCATCGTTCAGGACGAAGATCCTGCTCGAGAGCCCTACCTGGGGGGCGGCGAGGCCCACCCCTTGGCTCTCGAACATGCGGGCGAACATTCCGTCCACGATCGAGCGCAGGTCATCATCAAACGAGACGACCTCCTCGGCCTCCTTGCGGAGAACAGGATCGGGGAACAGGACGACTTCAAAGCTCCGGGGCTCGGACATGGTGCTCAACGAGGGGTGGTTGCCGCCGCTACGCGCCGCGGTATGGCACTAAGATAAGGCCCTTCCCGTGACGCTGGGCGGCTTTCGCATTCGATCCGTGGACTACTCAAAACACATTCAAAAGGCCGAAGAGGCCGCGCGGAGACGTAACTACGACTTCGCCATCGAGCTCTACCAGCAGATCCTGGAGATCGACGCTGATATTGGAGAGGCCCGATCCGGGCTTCGGAGCGCGCTGAAGGCGCGCCACGACACCAAGAAGCCGGGCCGCTTCATGAAGCTCGTGAAGGGCGCAAGCTCCCTCACCGCCGCCAAGGGTCTCGCCAAGGCCTCCAAGTTCGACGCCGCCGCCAAGGCCTGCGAGAGCTACCTGAGGGCCGCGCCCCTGGACGTGGAGGCCAACATGTTGCTGGGGACCTCACTCGAGTCGGCGGGTCACTTCCGGTCCGCCCTCGCGGTCTATGAGTTCATCGCCCAGATCGACCCCAAGAACGCCGAGGGGCTCAAGCGCGCGGGTGCGATGATGGCCCGGACCGGCGATCCGCTGCAGGCGCTCGCGTTCTACGAACGTGCGCTCGAAGCGGACCCGCGGGACCGCGACGCCCTCAAGGCACGCAAGGACCTCGCGGCTGAGGCCGCCATTCAGAGCTCCCGCTTCGACAGCGTCGAACACAGCCGAGAGCAACTCGTGGACTCGGATCAGACGCGCCAGCTGGAGCAGAGCCGCCGCCTGCACCGGACGCCCGAGGAGCTGGAGGCCGACCGAGACCGGCTCGAATCTCAGTTCGCCGAGGACACCTCCAACGTGGACGTCATGGTCCAGCTGGCGGAGATCCACGAGAAGCTCCGTGATCCAGAAGCAGCGCTCGACGTCCTCGAGCGAGCGCTCTCCTATCGCAAGGGCGACCGTGACCTCGAAGAGCGGGTGGGCGCCATGCGCGGGAAGGCCCTGAAGCGCGCTCGCGCCAAGGCGGACAAGCTCGGCGACCAGGAGAAAGCTGACCGGATCGAGGCCCAGCTCGTGGCCCATGAGGTCTCCGAGCTCCAGCGGCGGCTCGCGATCCACCCCGGGGACGCCGCGTTACGGGTCCAATTGGGTCAGGTCCTCCTGCGTCAGGGTGACCCGGACGCGGCCGCCTCCGAGCTCCAAAAGGCCATCTCTGACCCCAGGAAGGCCCTTGAGGCCCGGCTCCTGCTCGCGAAGTGCTTCGAGAACAAGGGATTCGGCGACCTCGCTGCCAACGAGTATGAGAAGGCTCTGGAGGGGATGGGCGAGAACGACCAGCGCCGGCGCGAGATCCTGTATAGTCTCGCCGCTCTTTCGGAAGAAGCAGGAGACCTCGAGCGAGCTCGAACGCTCTACACACGGGTGTACGAGGTTGACGTCAGCTTCCGGGATGTCGCCAAGAAGATGGAGGAGCTGCGCTGACCGCGCCGCCACCTCTGCCCTCAGCTCTCGAAGAGCACCAATCAACGCCCCCACGGGGGACGCCCCGAACAACGCGCGCCGATCCGGCGCTCACCGAAATCAGATGCCCAACACCAAGCAAGCCAAGAAGCGCATGGTCACCGACGACGCCCGTCGTGTGGCCAACAAGACCGTCCGCACCTCCATGCGCTCGGCCGTCAAGAAGGTCCTCCAGTCCGACTCCGCTGACGAGGCGAAGGCCGGCATGACCGAGGCGTTCAAGCGCGTCGACAAGGCCGCCAAGCAGAACGTCATCCATGACAACGCGGCCGCGCGGACCAAGTCCCAGCTCAGCCGTCACGTCAACAAGCTCGAGGGCTGAGCCCCTCCGCCTGTTTAGTCTCATGGGGCGCTTCGCGACCAGCTCCGATGCTTCGGACCAGTGGCTTCGGCCCGTTGCCGTCCCCTCCAGCAAGGGGGGGGTGTTCGGGACTGTGGCAGAGCTCCTGGATGACATGGCCGGCTGGGAGGTCGAGTCCTGTGACGAGGAGACGTGCACGGTCCATGTGACCAAGGCCAACGGCTTCCTCGGCGGCACGTCCAAGATCGTCATCACGGTCTCCGGGCCAGACGGCATCCCCTCCTCGGAGACGAACGTCACCTCCGAGTCGAACGGGATGATCTCCCGAGACAAGTCCAACGTCTCGACCTTCTGCCGCAAGCTCTGGATGCGCGTCACCTGAGCGGCCCGCGCGAGCGCCATGCGCCCTGGAGAGCCCCGGTTCGCGTCCGCTTCGGACGACCCGGGGCTTCTTCGTAGCCTGAGCGTGGGCCCCCGCGGCAAGGTCCGGCTCGCCCGAAGGGCCCTCCGCCCCCCTTGCCCGGAGCGTTTCGGCCAACAAGCCCAGCGCCAGCCAACAGGATGACCTACGAAGGGGGACCCCCACCGACCCCACCACCACCGTGAACTCTCTCCTCGACCTCGACTTCCTGAACCGGTTCACCCGCGAGCTCCCCGCGGACCCCGAGAACTCCACCCGCCCGCGCGAGGTGACCGGCGCCCTCTTCTCGAGGGTGACCCCCACGGCCGTCGCCGCCCCCGAGCTCGTCGCAGGCTCCAAGGAGTGCGCCGCGCTGATCGGGCTCGATCCGGCAGAGATGGACCGCGCGGACTTCGCCAGCGTCTTCGCCGGCAACGCGCTGGTGCCAGGGATGGACCCCTTCTCCATGGCCTACGGCGGCCACCAGTTCGGTCACTGGGCAGGCCAACTCGGGGACGGTCGCGCGATCAACCTCGGCGAGGTCCGTGGGCCGGGTGGCGCCGGCTGGACGCTGCAACTCAAGGGCGCGGGGATGACCCCGTACTCTCGCAGCGCGGACGGGCTTGCGGTGCTCCGCTCGTCCGTCCGAGAGTTCCTGTGTAGCGAGGCGATGTTTCACCTCGGCGTCCCCACCACCCGGGCCCTGAGTCTCGTCACCACCGGGGACCAGGTGATGCGCGACATGTTCTACGACGGCAACGCGAGGCTCGAGCCCGGCGCGGTCGTCTGCCGCGTGGCCCGCTCCTTCGTGCGCTTCGGGAGCTTCGAGCTCCCCGCCTCAAGGGGCGACGAGGCCCTGCTACGGTCCCTCGCGGACCACGTGATCCGCACCTCGTTCCCCGAACTCGGCGCGCCGCCCGCAGGGACTCCTATCCCCCCCGAGACGTACGTCGCATGGGTCCGAGAGGTCGTGCGCCGGACGGCCGTCATGGTCGCCCACTGGATGCGCGTGGGGTTCGTCCACGGGGTCATGAACACCGACAACATGTCGATCCTCGGCGAGACCATCGACTACGGGCCCTACGGATGGCTTGAGGGCTACGACCCCGGATGGACACCGAACACCACCGATGCCCAAGGCAAGCGCTATCGCTTCGGGAACCAGCACCAGATCGCCCACTGGAACCTGACCCGCTTCGCGAGCGCGGTCGTCCCGCTGGTCGGCGACGTCGCAGCGCTCCAGGCGGCGGTGGACGACTTCCAGAGCATCTACACCGAGGTGTGGACCGGCATGCTGGCCTCCAAGCTCGGACTCCCCGAGTTCGACGAGGAGCGAGACGGGCCGCTCGCCGTGGAGTTGTTCCGCATCCTCGAGCTCCAGGAGATCGACATGACCATCTTCTTCAGGGAGCTCGCGGGCCCTCACGGCGAGGACCCGCTCGCCGCCCTCAGCGCGGCCTGTTACGGGGACGGCTTCGAACCGGCGACTCGCTCAGCCCTCGAGGCGTGGATGAGCTCCTACCAGGGCCGCCTCGCCGCGCTCGGCGTGGAAGAGGACGCGCGGCGCGCGCGCATGAACGGCGCCAACCCCCGCTATGTCCTGCGCAATTACCTCGCGCAGCTCGCGATCGACCGGGCGGCCAAGGGCGACCCCGACGGCGTCCGCGAGCTCCTCGAGGTCCTGCGCCGGCCCTACGAGGACCAGCCGGGGAGGGACGAGTACGGCGCCCAGAGGCCGGAGTGGGCGAGGCACCGCCCCGGCTGCTCGACGCTCTCCTGTAGCTCCTGACCTCGGCGGCCTCGGGCCAGCCCTCACCCCCGCCTCCCGGCGCGAGCCGTGCACCTCACATCATCGAGGCAGGGTCCACATCGATGGCCATGCGCGGCCGCTGCGTATGAAGCTCAGCGAGGATCGCCCGCGCCCGTGAGAGCCCCTGACCAGCGAGCGGCGCCTTGAGCAGGAGGTGCCACCGATGGCGGCCGCGGAGCAACGCCATCGGCGCAGGCGCCGGGCCGAGCACGTCGACCTTGTGCTCGGCCAGCGCCTCGCGGAGGATCGCGGCGGCCCGCGCAGCGGACTCCTTGACCCGCCCCTCCTCTTCATCCTCCCAAACCACGCGCAGGAGGCGCCGGTAGGGCGGGTAGCCCAGTTCAGACCGGGCACGGTCCTCCTCAAGCGCGAAGGACTCGAAGTCGTGGCGAGCGGCATGGCGGATCGAAGGCTCCTCGACCGAGGTGGTCTGCACCACGATGTGGCCAGGGAGGTCCGCGCGTCCGGCGCGGCCCGCGACCTGGCTCACCAATTGATACGTTCGCTCCGCGGCGCGGAAGTCCGGCTGGTGGAGCGAGGCGTCCGCTGAGACGATCCCCACCAGCGTGACCTTGGGGAAGTCGAGCCCCTTCGCGATCATCTGCGTCCCCACCAGCACGTCCAGCTCGCCGCGCCCGAACGCCGACAGCGTGTCCTCGTAATCCTCACGGCGCATCATCGTGTCGGAGTCCATGCGACCGACCTTCGCGTGGGGGCACACCAGCCTCAGGATCTCCTCCACGCGCTGGGACCCGGCGCCGAGGAAGCGCAAGGCCGGCGCCGTGCAGGCGGGGCACGCCCGGGGCACGGCGATCTCCTGGCAGCAGGAGTGGCACACCATGCGCTCGAGGCGCTTGTGCCAGGTCAGGGCCACGTCGCAGTCTTCACAGCGCAAGGTCTCGCCGCACTCCTGGCACCAGAGGACCGGCGCGAAGCCGCGCCGGTTGATGAAGAGGATCACCTGCTCGGAGCGGGCGATCGTCTCGCGCAGCAGCTGCTCGAGCCTGCGCGAGAAGAGGCGTGGCTTCCCTCGCTCGTCCCGCTCGCCGCGCATGTCCACGACCTCAACCTGCGGCAGGGGCTGGCCGGTGGCCCTCGCGCGCAGCTGCAGGAGCTCGTAGCGCCCCTGGCTCGCGTTCCGCCAGCTCTCCAGTGACGGGGTGGCGCTCCCGAGCACACAGACTGCGTCCGCGTGCTTCGCTCGCAAGACGGCCACGTCGCGCGCGTGATAGCGGGGGACGCTGCCCTGCTTGTACGAGGGCTCGTGCTCCTCATCGACGACGATGACGCCGAGGTCCCTCACGGGCGCGAAGATCGCCGAGCGGGCCCCCACCACGACCCGCGCCTCTCCCCGCCGAACGCGCTGCCACATGTCCAGGCGCTGAACGTCCGTCATGCCGCTGTGTAGCACGGCTACGGCGCCGAAGCGATCGAGGAACCACCCGACGGTCTGGGGCGTGAGGGCGATCTCGGGCACCAGCACGATGGCGCCCTTGCCGCGCTCGAGCGCCGCCTCGATGAGGCGCAGGTAGACCTCGGTCTTGCCGCTCCCCGTGACCCCGTGCAGGAGGGCCGGACAGAAGCCCTCCTCATCCAGCGCCTCGGTGAGCCGGTGGACCGCGGCCTCCTGATCGTCGGTGAGCTGGGCGTGGCGCGGCCGCGCCTCCCGCTCCCCCGAGAGCAGGTCATCCGGCGCCGCCACCACGTGCTCCAGCACGGCGAGCCCCTTCTTCACGAGGGTCCGGATCGGCGCGTCCGTGACGTTGAGCTTCTTGATGATGTCGACCCGAGAGATCGGTCCCCGCGCCTCGAGCAGGGTCCGCAAGACCCGGTGCTGCTTGGCGTTCGCCGCGCCTTCCAGCTCCGCCAAGCGGGCCTCGTCCACCCCCTCGGCGGGCGCCACCACGACCACGGTACGCCGCCCTCCCTCGCGCTTGAGAGCCGCCGGGAGGACCGCTGCCAACGCCTCCCCCCAGGCGCACGCGTAGTAGTCCGCCATCCAACGGGTGAGCTCGAGCAGGTGACCGTCGAGGACAGGCTCCGCGTCGAGCACATCAGCGATCGGCTTGAGGCGTCCTGCAGGGACCTCCGTGGAGTCACGGGTCGCGACCACCACTGCGACCTCGCGGCGGCCAGAGAAGGGCACCGCGACCCTCACGCCTGCCTCCACCCGATCCTCGAGCTCCGCAGGGACGGCGTAGGTGTACTCGCGCCGCATCGGCCGGTTGAGCGCGACCTCAGCGAAGAGCCGCGCTGTCACCTTGGGAGACCCGCTCGGTGCGGCTGAGCGAGCACCCGCGGGCTCACGAACGAGCTCCGGGCCGAAGAGGCCGTCCACCTTCTTCGTCGCCCCCACTCCGTTGCTCCTGCTCTTACCTGGACCCATTCCTTACCGCGCGCCCCTGACGATACTCCCCACCCACTGGGGCCGCACCCCTCCCCGGGCGGGCTCGCAGCACTCCGGCGCGATTCCGCGACGGGCGCGCCTCACGCAGGCCCTTCAGCGTCCCGGCCGAGCACGATGATGGACACATCAGCGGGGAACGCCTCGTCGTCCGCGAAGGCCTCGAGCGCGGTCAGGATCCCGTCCAGGGCGATCTCTGTGTCGTCGGCGGCGTTCCTGAGGAACAGCTTGTAGAAGCGCTTCTCCCCGATCTCCTCGCCCGTCGGCGAGGCCACCCGCACCGCGCCAGTCCCCGCGAGGGCGACCCGGTCTCCCGGCGCGAGGGGGACATGCCGCGCCGAGATGCTCCGGTCGAACACGGGGCCACGGTCGAAGCCCAGGGCGATGCCGTCGGGCTGAATCGCGCGGATAGCGTTCTCTTCCTGCGACCAGTGGACGAGCGGGAGCTTGTGCCCCGCAGACACAACCTCGAGGCGCCCGGCCTCGTGGTCAAGCGCCGCGGCGAGCACGGTCACGAACATGCCGCGGCGCACCTCCCCGGCGAGGGTCCGGTTCACACCCTTCAGGACATCCTCCAGCGAGCCCCCACGACGGAAGGCCGTCTTGAGGTACGCACGAGCCATCGCTCCGACCAGGGCCCCCGGTACGCCCGTCCCGCTCACATCACACGCGAAGAAGATCAGCCGGCCGTCCTCCGCCTCGACGAAGTCATGGAAGTCTCCGCCAGGCTCCGCCGACCCCACGTGCTCGGAGGCGACGTCATACCCCTCCGGGACCGGGATGTCCGTCGGGCGGAGCGCCTCCTGGACCTCGAGGGCGACCTCCCGCTCGCGCTCTCGAACAGAGAGCTCAACCTCAGCATCGCGGGCCTCCCGCAGCGACTCGGTCATCCGGTCCATGGCGCCGGCGAGCAGCGCGACCTCGCCGCCCCCCTGCGCGCGGACACGGTGGTTGAGGTTGCCGTTGGCGATCGCGCGCACGTCGTCCACCAGGGAAGTGATCGGCCGGCTCACGCGGTTCGCCACCCATGCCGCCACCGCCGCGGCGACCATGAGCACGATCATCGTCAGGGCGAAGACGAGGCCGTAGAGCTTGGAGAGCGGGTCGTCGTCCACCGAGTCCGCGGCGGTCACACCGACGAGTCGGTTCTCGGTCTCCGACTCCCGAAAGTAGGCGTAGCCGTCCTCACCGCCCCGGTTCTCGGAGATGAAGGTCACCTTGGCACGCAAGATCCCTGGCGCGACCCGGACGGCGTCGCGGTCCGTCTGGATGTAGGGCAGCTCCCCGTCCTGATGCTCTGCCAGCGCGACCGCCGCCTCGTCGCGTGCGTCCCCGACCGCGGTCCCGAGGATCTCACTCGTGGCGCCGAGGAGCAGATAGGAGAACACCACCAACACGAGGGTCAGCGGGATCATGATCGCCACGACGAAGCGCGGCGCAATCCTCAGCCCGATGCCGCGAGAGGCGCTGCGTTCCCGCCCCGTCTCGTCGCGCGACCCCAGCATCAGAGGAGCGGCGCGCTGAGCGCGTTCAGAGTCCCCGTCCAGTCGCCGCCAGCGGCGCCAGCGGCGCCCAGAGTCCACGCCGAGGGCTCGAGCAAGAAGGTGCGCAAGAGCGCCATCACCGCGAGGCCATAGATCCCAGCCACGACGTCATCCAGGAGAATGCCGTCCCCGCCCGGGATGCGCTCAAAGCGCTTCACCGGTGCCGGCTTGAGGATGTCGAAGAAGCGAAAGACCACGAACGCCGCGAAGAGCGCGAGGGGCGTCGGACCCCCGACCCAGGCCACGGTGACCAGGTACCCGATCACCTCGTCGACCACGAAGAAGCCCGGGTCCTTGCCGGCGTGCGCCTCGGCCCACGGAGCCACCGCGCGGCCGAGCATGTAGAGGGCCACCGCCGCCACCAGAGCCGAGAGGAGGAAGTTGGGCGTGCCGGAGAGGGCCCAGGCCACCAGCACCCCCCCGAGGGTCCCGAAGGTGCCAGGCGCGACCGGCGCGAGGCCGAGTCCACCGAAGGAGGACACGGCCATGCAAGCCACGGCCTTCGGCGTCCACCGGGTGCCCGCTGCGGTCAAGCGTCGACCTCGCGGAGGATGTCCCGGGTCCGGAGGCAGTAGGTGATGCCCGACCCAAGGGTCGCGACGAGGGTGAGGTGGACCAGGATGTGGACGACCACGTCCCAGAAGTCCATCCACCAGGCTCCCCAAGGGAAGGCCTCGAGCCAGATGAGCCCGCCAAAGGCGAGGCTCTGCACGATCATCTTGATCTTGCCGAAGCCGTCCGCCGGGAACTCCCGTCCGAGGCTCTCGATGTAGCCACGCAAGCCGGTGACGAGGAACTCGCGCGCGAGGATCACGACCACGTAGGTCGCCGGGAGACGCTCGGCCGACCACGGCATGACGCACAGGTACACCATCGAGCCAAGGATCAGCACCTTGTCAGTGAAGGGGTCCGCGATGCGCCCAAAGGCCGTCACGATCTGGTCTCGACGCGCGAGGTAGCCGTCGAGGTAGTCGGTGGCTGCGACCACGACGAAGAGCCAGAAGGCGACGAGGAACGGAGTCCGCGCCCCCTCGATCGAGGAGGCCTCCACGTCCCCCCAGATGGCGAAGATCGCGAAGAGCACGAGCGACCCCACGAAGCGGATCATCGTGATCCGGTTCGGCCAATGGGCGAAGACGCCGTCGCGATCTGCTGCGGTCATGCGCGGTCTCCGGTCACTTGTGTCCCGATCCAGTTGTGCTCCTCGTCCGTCGCCTCGATGCGCACGCGGATTCGATCTCCGACCGCCGCGCCAGGCGCCTCCACGAAGGTGACCATGTCCACCTCGGGGGCGTCGTGCTCGGATCGACCGACGATGACGCCTCCATCGGGGTCGGGGGGCTCGTCCACGAGGACCTCGACCTCTGTCCCGATGGCGGCAGACTGGGTCTTTGCGAGCTGAGCGTCTCGCTCCGCCAGGACCGCGTCGCGGCGGGCCATGGCCGTCTCCTCGGGGACACTGCCCTCCAGGCCGAAGCCGGGGGTGCCCTCCTCAGGGGAGTAGGTGAACGCCCCGACTCGCGAGAGACCGAACTCACGGACGAGGTCCACGACCTCCGCGGCGTCCTCGTCCGTCTCACCCGGGAAGCCGAGCAGCACGGTCGTACGAAGCGTCAGGTTGGGGACCTCGGTCCGGAGCCGATCGAGCGTCCGCCGGACCTGGTCGCCGCTGCCGGCGCGCCGCATGCCACGCAGCACCGGCGTCGCCGCGTGCTGCACGGGGATGTCGAGGTAAGGCACGACGTTCGGATGATCCGCGAGCAGGGGCGCGAGGTCCCAGGGAAAGCGGTTGGGGTAGGCGTACATCACCCGGAGCCGCGCGGCGTCGTCGAGGTCAGCCAGGGACTCCACGAGGGCGGGGAGCTCCGTGCCCAGGTCGCGGCCCCAGGCCGTCGAGTCCTCGGCCACCAGCACGAGCTCCTTCACGCCGGCGCCGATCAGCTCCTCGGCCTCCTCCAGCACGGCGGACGGCCGCTTGGAACGATGCGGCCCGCGGATGGACGGGATCGCACAGAAGGAGCAGGTGTGATCGCAGCCATGAGAGATCCGCAGGTAGGCGTAGCTCCCAGGCGTCGCGAGGAGACGCGCTCCCTCGCGTGCGGGCTCCCGCAGCCCGGGCCCCTCGAGGTAGCGCTGGTGCTTCTCTCCGTCGGAGAGCGTGCGGATGTTCCGGGCCAGCGCGCGGTAGTCGCTGATCTCTGCGAACATGTCGACCTCGGGATACTGGCGCTCGAGCGTCCGGCGGTAGCGCTGCACGAGGCAGCCCGCCACGACAACGGCCCCGAGGTCCCCGGCCTCCTTGCGCTTCACCAGGTCACGGATCGCACCGTGGCTCTCCTCCCTGGCAGGCCCAATGAACGAACAGGTGTTCAGGACGACCGTGTGAGCCTCGCTCGGGTCGCCCGTGACCACGAGTCCTTCCTCGGCCATCCGTCCGAGGATCAGCTCGGAGTCAATCAGGTTCCTGGCACACCCGAGATGAATCAGGGCCACTCGGTCGGCGGGACGGACGGTCAAGGGTAGCTGAGGTCAGATCAGGAGCGGGCGAAGTGGTCCTCCCACTCCTCCTCGCTCAGGAGGATATCACGCTTCTTGCCCCCCTTGTACGGGCCGATCAAGCCCTCCTCCTGAAGCTGATCCAAAAGTGCACAGGCTTCATCAAACTCCATGTCCAGCTCCTGCTGGAGCACCGAGACCGCCGCGCGCCCCTGTCGGACGAGCACCCGGCCCGCGTTGAGCAGGCGCTCCGCGGGGCTGACGGCGCCAGGCAGTGGCGACAGGGGCTCCAGGACCACCGGGGCCTCATCCTCCGCGGCCTCCTCGTACTCGTCTCCCTCGGATTCGAAGGCCGGGTCGGCGTCCTCGTCGGCCTCGAGTTCAGCGGCCTCCTCCTCGTCGTCGACCGCCCCTGCATCCTCGGCAGCCTCGATTTCGTCCTCGGCTTCGTCCTCGGCGACCTCTTCGTACTCAGCCTCGTCCACCAGCTCGTAGGCGCCATCTTCGAGGGACTCGAGGTCAATCGGGTTCCCGTCCTCGTCGACGTATTCGTACTCGACCTCCTCGGCCGATTCTTCCTCGTCTGAGTCTTCCTCGTCTGAGTCTT
>JAQWJQ010000104.1 GCA_029248265.1 Planctomycetota bacterium | reverse complement strand
AGGCCATCCTCGACGTGGTGGAAGCCATGCTCGGAGCCGTCCGCATGGAGCTGCTCAGCGTCGGTGACGAGCGCGGCTTTGATTTGATGCTCTTGCCGGAGACGCCTCCCTATGACGGGGGCCTTGCTTTTGGGGCGGACCACTTCCTGGTCACCGTCACCCGCCGCGTCATGGAAGCTTGCCTGGAGACCTACGGCGGAGTGACCACCCGGACCCTGCTCTCCGGCACCAAGCTCCAGACGATCTTCGACAGCCACCAGGGCGCCGCTGCGGTCTCCGCTTTTCGCCTCGGCCTCCTGCGCGACCTCATCCGTGAAGAGGAACGCGACGTGAAGCTCCCCGAGGGAATGGAAGGCCTCTACGAGACTTACATGGTCAGCACCGTCAGGCGAGTGCGTGACGGCTTCGACCTCAAGGTGCAGCTCCACTGATCGAGCGTCGCCCTCGGGTGGCGCGGCCCGGTCACGCACGCGCGCCGCTCTCCAGGCCACTCGGGCCCCTGGTGAAGGTTCGCCCGGACGCTCCCCACTGCGGCCCTGCAACTGCGCGGCCCGCCCGACCGTGAGGCCTGCGGGGCGTCCGTCGCGGCACAGACTCGAACCGCGGGGCCTCGAGCAGGGGCTGCCCCCTGGCCGCCCGCCTGGCCGCAAGGCGGCCCCGCCCGCCACGCGACGACTTCCGAGGGGCCCCTCTGGCCACGGGCGCAAACCCTCCGCGGTGGCGGCGCACCCTTGCCCGGGGCACCACCGCCTGATCCGCCCGGCCCATCCGGCGCCGGGACGATCCGGCGCCCGGTGCAGCCCGGCCCCATGGAGCGGGAGCCCTCGAATCTTGACAACCTCTTCACAACGTGTTGTTCACCCTTTGCGCGGAGGTCAGCCCAATAAGATCTCAAGCCCGAGGGAGGCGGTCCTCGATCGCCTCACCGCACCTCCAACCAGACGTGACGAACACACCCGTGCCCATGCGACCCCGATCCGTACTGCCCCTCCTCGCCGCCGCGCCACTGGCCCTGCTGCCCGAGGTGGCCCTCAGCCAGGAGCAAGCCCAAGCGGTGGCCCCGGACCAGCCCACCTCAGCGGCCGAGAGCCTCGCCGACCTGCAAGCCCAGATCGACGCCCTGAGCAAGCAGCTCGAGGTCACCCCGACCCTGGGGAGCGACCGCTCAAGCATGAAGCTCTTTGGGCGGATCCACCTGGACGCCTGGGACTTCTCCGGCGCCGACGCTGGGATCAACGTCTTCGAGAACGAGGATCCAAACATCGATCCTCAAAACAACATCGAGTTTCGCCGGGCCCGAGTCGGGGTCTCAGGGAACGTGGATGAGTCCATGCTCTACAAGATCGAGCTGGACTTCGGTCACCCCAACGGCCTCGCCTTCAAGGACCTGTACTTCGGCTTCAAGGGCCTGCCCAACGGACAGCGTGTGTTGATCGGCAACCAGAAGCGGCCGTACGGCCTCGACCACCTGAATTCGAGCCGCTTCAACGTCTTCATCGAGCGGCCCTTCGTCGTGGAGGCGGTCAATCAGGACGCGCGCCGCCTCGGCATCGCCGCCTACGGCCTGAGCGAGGAGAAGGCCTGGAACTGGCGCTACGGCGTCTACAACATGAAGGATTGGGCGAAGGATGGCGAGTACGTCGGGGATCGCCTCCAACCGGAGGTGGCCGGCCGCCTCGCGAACACGGCGATCTGGGAGGACGACGGGCGCAAGTACGCCCACTGGGCCGTCAGCGGAACCCTGGCCTTCCCCGATGGGGACCCGGCAGAGGGCGGGGCGGACAACGAAGGTCGCTTCCGTACACGACCGGAAGCCCGCTCTCAATCGCGTTGGCTCGACACCGGGCGGATCGAAGGCGCCGAGAACTACCAGTTGGTCGGGCTCGAAGGCGTCTGGAACGATGGCCCCACCCAGATCGTCGCGGAGTACATGAACACGTGGGTTTCACGAGCCGACGCCCAGGAGCTGCAATTCAACGGCGGCTATCTCCAGGCGGCGTACTTCCTGACCGGTGAGCACATGCCGTGGAGCCGCAAGTCGGGCACGCTCGCGCGCCAAAAGCCCGAGGCCAACTTCGCGCCCGGCGCGGGCTGGGGCGCCTGGCAGGTCGCCGCGCGTTACTCCTACGCCGACTTCTCCGACAAGGACATCGCAGGCGGCCTGGGCAAGTCCCTGACCCTCGCGCTGAACTGGTACTGGAACGCGAACTCAAGCGTCCAGCTCAACTACATCCGCGGCGAGATCTCCGAGCGCGATGAGGACGTCGCCGGGACCATCTACAGCGAGGGCGACTATGAGGTGGTCGGCATGCGCCTGCGCTTTGACTTCTGATCGCCCCCGCCTCACGTGCGCCCCGCGGTGACCTCTCGGGGCGCCCTCGCGGCGGACCGGGATGGGGAGGCCGCGCGGCTCCGTTGGTGGCCCGGACGGCACCCGGGTCGTCAGCGCACCTCCCTCCACCGCCGACCTTGGATGACCCTCACCTTGAGGCCCACGGGGTGCGCCTCCAGAGTTCCTGCCCGGCCCTCCCTCAGGGTAAGAGTCCGGAGCCCACAGCGAGGGGTCTTTGGAGGCTCGCGAGGGGCAGCGCTCCAGGAGAGCACGGGGTCCGCGGGGGCCATCCGCGGGCCGCGTAGAACAGGCCCGGCCCTCGCCACCATCAGTCCCCTTGGGACGTCAGCGCACGCGCGTTCGGAGCCCCGGTCGTTCGGGGCTCCCCAACGAGAAGGGCCTTCCGGTACGCGCCGCGAAGCGTGCGGCCTTGGACTGCAGGACGCGCCCGCCGAACCGCTCGAGGTCCTGTAGAGCCACCTCATCCAACCGAGCCGGAGCCCCCTGCTCGGTGGCCTTGGGATCCGACTCGTGAATGCCGTCCACGTCCTTCAGGAGGACGCAGTCGCACGCGTCGAGGTGGTGGGCGACGAAGAGCGCTGTGAGGTCCGACCCTCCGCGGCCGAGCAGGCTTCGGCGCCCGGCGCCGTCCAAGGCGACGAACCCCATGGTCACCACCACAGACGGTTCCCCGCCCGCAGGGTAGAGCTCCATCTGAAGCCCATCCGCGTTCACCGACTCAGGCTCTCCATCCAGCAGGCTCCCCGTGGTGACGAGCTGCAGGCACTCGGGCGAGCAGGCCAGGACGGGGGCACCCAGGCCCTCCAGCGCTGCGACCATCCGCTGCGCGGCCTCCTCTTCTCCCGAGCTGACATGGTCTGCGACCGCGGCCTCATCGTCGCCGAAGCGCCTGGCGGCCTCGTCAAAGAGCCGATCCGTGGTGGCGCCGAGGGCGGAGACGACCACGACCACCCCGGCCCCGGGCTGCCCGGCGCGCTCCCGCTGCACACAGGCCGCCGCCCGCTCGACGCCACCCTGCTGACCGAGCAAGGCGCCGCCGAACTTCAGCACAAGGGGCTTGGGCCGACAGATCGCGGAGGACATGGTGAGGAGTCTAGCGCAGCCCGAACCCGCCGACCGGGGTTCAGAGGAACAGTCTCACCCGATGCTCACGGCCCCCTGGCTGCCATAGAATCGAGACATGCCCATCCCCGTGACCATCCTCGGCGCCACCGGCCTTGTGGGGCAGGTGTTTTGCGAGCGCCTGTCTGGCCACCCCCTCTTCAAGATCGCCGCCCTCGTGGCCGGCCCGGAGAGCGCGGGGATTCCGTACGGCGAGGCCGTTCAGTGGCGCCGCCCGGGGCCCGTCCCCGCTGAGGTGGCGGCGCTCAGCATCGCTGCCGCTCCAGAGCGCCTCTCCACGCCGATCGCCTTCTCGGCACTCAGCCCCGAGGCCTCCGCGCGACTCGAAGCCCCCTATGCAGACGCGGGCGCCTGGATCTTCACCAACGCCTCGACCCACCGCATGGATCCAGACGTGCCGCTGGTGGTCCCCGAGATCAACGGTGACCACCTCCCGAGGGCGCTGAACCAGGGGCGGACAGGCGCCATCGTGGCCAACCCCAACTGCACCACCGTGGGCCTCGCCCTGGCGCTGGCACCCCTCCAGCGACGATTTGGCCTGCAAGGGACTCGGGTCGTCAGCCTTCAAGCCCGCTCCGGCGCCGGACTCCAGGCGGGGCAGCTCATGGAGCTCACCGACGACCTGATCCCCCACATCACCGGCGAGGCCCAAAAGATCGCGCTGGAGCTCCCCAAGATCCTGGGCCAGTGGGAGCCGAACGCGCCCCCCACACCCGCCGCGGTCGAGGTCACAGCCACCTGCATGCGCGTGCCCGTCCCACACGGTCACACCCTCTGTGTGGATATCACCCTCGAGAACGCGGCCACAGAGCGCGAGCTCCACGAAGCGTGGACCTCCTTCGAGGGGCTCAGCGGCGCCGCGACCCTCCATTCGGCGCCGCGCCCCCTCATCCACGTGGACTCGGACCCCGACGCCCCACGGCCCGCCGCCCACCGAGACCGCGGCGAGGGACTCGCGGTCAGCGTCGGCGGTCTGACGCGCCTCGACGCCAGCCGCAGGCGGTGGAGCTTCGTGACCCTCAGCCACAACCTCATCCGTGGCGCGGCGGGCGGGGCCATCCTGACCGCCGAGGACGCCCACCGACGCGGGCTCCTCGACGACTGACGGTCGGTCCACCCCCGACCCGCACCCGACGGCGAGGACGGGCACCGCCGACCCTCCCACGAGGGCCCGCGGCTGGCCGGCGCTCAGTATTCGCGGTCGATCTTGATGCCCGGCTCGGGCACGGGATAGAGCCCATCTTTCCCAGGCATGAGCGGCGAGTCGGAACCGTCCTTCAGGTCCGCCACGCCCAGGCCGAACTCCTGCTCGCAGTTGAGCGCCTGCTCGTAGGTGATCTCGCGCCCGGTGTGGGCCGCCATGCGCCCCATGTTGCACAGCATGCTCGCCTCGATCCCCGTCTGCACCTCGTGGTAGGGAGTGTCGTCCCGGATCGCAGCGATGAGATCCTCCCACTCGTTTTGGTACGGGTTGCGCTCGCCGTCCGGCACGCGCGAGATCCAGGTCCGGCTCTTACGGCTCAGGGTCTGGTCCGAGTGGATGCTCGACGGGAGGCCACAGTCGCTCGTCGCGGACACCACGGCAGACCCCTTGGTGCCGTGGATGTAGCTC
>JAQWJQ010000102.1 GCA_029248265.1 Planctomycetota bacterium | reverse complement strand
CTCCGCGTCCTGTTGTCGCTGGCCGGCCTCGGAAGGGGAGGCGCCGCTCTGCTGCTGGCCACTCTGCTGCTGGCCACTCTGCTGCTGGCCGCTCTGCTGCTGGCCGCTCTGCTGCTGACCGCTCTGCTGCTGACCGCTCTGCTGCTGACCACTCTGCTGCTGACCACTCTGCTGCTCGCCGCTCTCGCCCTGGCGGGCGGCGGCGGCCGCTGCTCCGCGCGCAGCGGCTGCGGCGCGCTCCATGGCTTCCCGCGCGCGGGCCAGGGCGTCGGCGGCCTCCGAGGCTCCGGGGAGCGCTCCCTCGGGACCGGTCTCCGCCGCGCGGCGGGCCTCGCGCTCGAGCTCGGCAGCGGTGGCGGCCGCCGCCTCCTGGCGCTCGCGCGCACGGTCGGCCTCGCCAGCGGCGCGGCCCAGAGCCCGGTCCAACGCCGCGAGGGCCTCGGCGGTCGCCTCACGGGCCTCTCGCGCCTGCTGCGCCGCCACGGCGCTCGCGTCCGAGGGCCTCGGCGCGCTTGCTGCCTCACGCTCCGCCTCGGCCCGGGCGGCACTCGCTGCCTGAGCACGCTCCAGGGCTTCGGCGATCCGTGCCGCCTGGGCGACGGTCGAGGGCCGCTCGCCCTCGCCAGCGGATTCCATGAGGGACTGGGCGGCGTCGGCGGCGCGACGCCTGGAGGAGGCTGCTTGATCCCTGCGGGCGTCCGCGGATGCCCTGGCTTCAGCGGCCCGTTGAGCGGTCGCCTCCGCAGCCTCTGCGCGGGCGGTCGGCTCCGCGCCTTCGGCGGCGCTTTGGGCTAGCGCCTGGGCGGCCTCACGGAGGCCTGCGGCGGTCTCGGTGAGCTGCTCATCGCCGGTGAGGTCCCCGCGGCGCTCCAGATCATCCGCCACACGATCGAGCTCCGCGGCACTCTCCAGAGCGGCCTCGGGGGACGCGGCGGTGGGGGATGAGTTCCTCGCGGCGTCTTCGAGTGCGGCGGCTGCGCGGTCGAGGTCGGACGCGCGAGCCTCGTCCGAGCGGGCGCTCGCCAGAGACGGTCGCATGGACTGCAGCATCGCGCGGTCCGCCGCGTTGGCGGACTGCAGGTCCTCCGCACGCGCCCGTTGCTCGGCTTCAAGGGCTCTGAGCTCGGAGAGGAGACGCTCAGCGTCCAGCAGTCCAGACTCACGGGAGCGCTCCTCGTTCTCGCGGAGGAGCCGCTGTTGCTCCTCGATGGCGCTCTCGAGCCGGTCCACGACCTCTCGCTGCTCCGGCGTGGTGGCGTCTTGTCGAAGCGCTTCTGTGTCCTCGCGAATCGCCTGCTCTTCGTCGGCGATCGCATTGAGCTCCGCGCGGATCTCCTTGATGGCCTCGAGGTCTTCCTCGATCGACTCTTGCCGGTCCCGCTCCGTGAGGATGTCCAACAGGCGCGCGACGCGCCCGATGATGCGCTCCTGGCGCTCGAGCGCCGCGAGGACCCGGTTGCCCTCCAGGTCCTCACTCGAGTTATTCATGAGCTCCTCAATCGTCCGGCCGTCGGCGTCGACGGGCCGCTCATCCAGAAACTCGAGCGCCTGGCGCAGGAGCGCCGCGGCGCCGGGGCGCTGCTCCGCCTCGTAGCGGGGGGTCAGCTTGACGATCTTGTCTCGCAGGCGCTTGATCTGCCGTTGCAGGCTGAGCTGCTCGTCCGCGAGGGCGCGCCGATCCCTCGAACGGTCGTCCTGTGGCGCGCTCGTGGCCGGCGCCGCGGCGCTCGTCGCGCCAACGGCGAGGACCATCATCAAGAGAAGGCTTCGCTTCATCGGTCATTCTCCGCGGACTTGCGTGTCCGCTCCTTCAGGTTCTTCTGACGGCTGAGGATGTCCCGCGTCAGGGAGAGAACGGACTGCAGGCTGTCCCACTCGCCCAGTGCGCCGGTGAGGCGGTCCATCGTCTCGCGTAGCTCCGTCAGGCGCGCCTCGGCCTCGCCGAGCGCGGCGCGGGCGGTCGCGAGGTCACCGGTGCCTCGGACGGCCTCGAGGGACGTGATCCAGGCTTCCATTCGGGGGCCGGTGGCCTCGAGCGCGAGTCCGACGATCTTCACCAGGTCGCCGGCGCGCTCGGGGCTGCCCAGTTGTCCAGCCTCCAGCTCACTGGAGATCTCCGCCCAGGCCTCATCGTCGAAGCTCCGCTCCGTGGAGCTTGAGGTGAGCTCCTCGAGGCGGCGCTCGAGGGCTCCCGAGCGCTCATCGAGCCGCGAATAGATCATGGCCTCGGCGAGGGCCGAGAGGTCACGGGCGATCGAGCGCAGATCGCCGCGGTGTCGGCGGGCCTCGTTGGCCGTGGCGGTGAGCCGGCCAGGGTCCGGCAGCTCCGCGCTGTCCCCGGTGACGGAGGCGAGCAGAGCCTGGAGGTCACGGCTGGACGGCTCCATCGTGCGGTCGAGACGCTCTACCGCCTCTGCGGCTGCGCTGAGCCCGTCCCGTTGACCGCGCATGAACTCATCGGCGCTGACCACGCGGATGAGGAGCGCGCTCGTGCGCGAGAGGTTGGGCTCGGGTTCCCGGGTGTCCTCTGCTTCAAGGAAGAGGGCGGTCACGCTCCCCACAAGAGAGTCCGCCGCTGGGAAGAGCTCGCGGACCTCCAGGGGCGTGGAGGCGAGCGCGGCGACGCGCGAGCGTCCGTCGGAGGTCGTCGCGCTGTCCGTGGTCACGGTGAGCCCCAAGGGCCTTGTCTGGAGGACCTCATCAGTAGTGGCATCGCGCCCTTCAAGGCGGACGGCGCCGATGCCAAAGTCGTCTCGGACGAGGAGTCGGAGGGGGATCGCGCCGCTCTCCACGACCTCGGTCTCGCTCCGTCCGGGGGCGAGCAGCAGCAGCTCAGGTCGCCGGTCGGGGACGACCTCGATCCCGAACAGGGCTGGATCAGGGTTCCCGAGCCCGGCTCGATCCGTGAGCTCGACCCGAAACCGCAAGGATTGAACCATCACCTCGGCGAAGCGCAGCCCGGTGGGCGGGGGCCCGGCCGCGGCAGCCGTGTTGCTCGCAAGGTCGGGGAAGGGGGCGCGGTCCATGTCCCTGGTGAGGTCGTCAGGGAACGTCCGGACGACTCCCGTCGCATCCTCGGGATCCGTCTTCACGTGGACGGTCACCCGGGAGCCGGCGAGGACGGAGACCTTGGTCTCGGACTCGACCCGGGCGGGGAGGCCGGTGTAAGCCGGGGGCTCGACCACGAAGGCGAGGCCGGAAATGTCCGGGGGCTGGAGGACCTCGATGCGGATCTCAGGGACGCCGCGGTTGTCGTCGCCTCCTGTGATCGTGAGGGACGTGGACTCCTGAAGGGAGGGGAGCAAGGTCCGGTACTGCCCGGGGCCGCTCGGGCCGACCTCGATGGAGGCCCCGCTCTCGAACGTCACGGTGACGAGCTCTGGGGCCTCCCCCTCGGCTTCCACGAAGAGGGGCACATCGCTCCCACGAGCGGTGCGGACGAGGATGGAGCCCGGATCGGTCCGGGTCACCTCCAGGCCCGGCGCGTCATCCGGCACGGAGACCGTGAGCGTCGTGGCCCGTGGCCACGCGACGCCTGCGCCCAGCATGCGGGCGGCAAAGATCCGGGCCATCGCCGGCTCGGCAGAGAAGCTCGCGGCGGCGGCGGCGAGGGCCATGAGGGCGGTGGCCATGCGACGACGCGGCCCCCGGCGGTCTGTGACCCGGCGTAGGTCTGCCTGCTGGGCAAGTGACTCGGCACGCGATGCGACGACCTGCAAGAGCTCAGCGGCGGGGGACTCTGCCGCGACCGAGCCATCGAGCTGAATCGCGCTCACGAAGAGGTCCTCGCGGTCCCCCTCGTCCACGGCGCGCTCCGCGAGCATGGCGAGCTCTGCGCGGTTGGGCAAAGCCCGCATGTGCTGGAGCAAGCTCCGCCGCAGGAGGTACAGGGTGCCGGCGGAGAGCACGGCGAAGTGGAGCAGCCGGACGGGCGCTGGGAGTCGGAGCGCGCGGTCTGCCGCGTACATGAAGAGGAGCCAGGCGGCCGCCGCGGCGACGACGGTCCCCACGCCATGCAGCAGGACCCCGCGTGAGAGCGAGGCTCGAAGGCGACGGAGCAGGGCGTCGAGGCTCGGCGTCTCCACCTTGGCCCGGGCCGTGGCGCGTCCGCGGCGGTCAGCCGGCGCGCTGCTGGTTTCCTGTGCGCTCATCCGTGGGTCAACGGTGGAAGATGGGGAGGAAGTCGTAGGGGATCTCGAGGATCAGGCACGCCATGGCCGTGCTGAAGGCTTGGCCTGGCCCGGTCTCGTTGAGCCAGTACCCGCCCGCCCGCTGCTCGCGGATCAGCAGCTCTCGCAGCCGGGTGAAGTAGTTGACCCAGTCGTGCCCTCCCTTCGTGTACATGGCCTGCACGCCGTAGTAGTGGCCGTACCAGAAGAAGTAGTGCCCACGAGCCCCATACCGCCGGTTGAAGCTGTCGAACTGGGAGTTGAGGTAGTCCACACCCCGGTCGATCAGCTCGTCGGAGTAGATCCCCAGGCCGTTGAGTGCCGTGACCCCCGCGGAGGTGAGGGGGAAGGTGGAGCGCGACTGCGCCTGGCGTTGGTAGCTGAAGGTGCCGAGCCCGCTGTAGCGCGTGGACCGACGTTGGTTGCCCGTGACCGCGGAGTCGACGACGTAGCGGATGGCGCGGTCGACCGTCGACTTGGGGACCCGGATGCCGATGTTGCGTGCCGCGCGGAGGGCGAGGACCTGGCAGACCACGATGGACATGTCCGACTCCCGAGCGAGGGGGACGTAGCGCCATCCACCCTCCTCGTTCTGGCACTTCACGATGAAGTCGACCGCCTTCTGGAGGCGGAGCCGCACATCCTCTCTGTGCGTCATGCCGTAGATCTCCGCCAGGAAGAGCGTGGCGAAGGCGTGGCTGTACATCCGGGTGCCCGCGAAGGTGATGTATCCATCCTCCTGGACACAACCCAGCACGAAGTCGACGGCTCGGTCGAGCGCTCCGCCGTACTCCCCCCGGCCCGGGAGGTGCCCTCCCGCGAGGAAGGCGATCCCCGCCAGGGACGTGACGCCCACGTGGGCGGCTGAGCCGCTGGTGGAGCGGTAGGAGTTGTTGAGCTTGAAGCCCACAGCCGCGGTCCAGGAGCCGTCCTCGTTCTGTTCCCTGGCGAGCCAGGCCAGCCCGCGTTCCGTGGCCCGCTCTTGCTCGGGGGTGATCTTCAAGCCCCTGGCCGTGCCCCGCCGGTCGCCGCCGTCGCTGCCGTCGCCGAGGGCCGCGACGTTGGGGCTGCTGGCCCCGGCTAGGTTGCCAGCCGGTGCCGCATGGCCTGAAAGTGCGGCCGAGCCAGCGCCGAGGGCGATGACCGCGCCCGAGATGGCAGCGAGTGCTCTGAGTCGTCTCGGTGTGGCCTTCATCGTTTCATCACGTCCATTCGTCTCGCGCCCATCATGACCAGGGACTCGCCGATCCCGCTTAGATTCCGCCAGCGGGCAGAGATGCCACCGAACTCGACGTTGCGGGTCTCGACATGGCGCCCTGTGGCGCTGTCCAGGAACATCAGCCGCATCTCCGGTCGAGCCGATCGAAGTTCCCCAGCGGACTGGCGGACCAGCATCGCGATCACCCCGTCCCCGATGGCGGGGGCGGCCAAGCTCTCCACGCCGGAGGCCTGTAGCGGCCTCGCCGCACCCTGACGCCAGAGGACGCCGCGGCGCGCGTGGATCCCCTCGATGAGGGGAGGGCCGCTCTCCGTCTCCGTGATGCCCACGATCAGGGGGTGGTCGAGGACGACGCGGGAGCGAATGTTCACCCCTACGAGGTGGGTCGCGCTGTCGAGCGTCGCGAGCGGAGTGCTCCGGATGATCCCGTTGCGCTCGTCAATCGTGTGCAGTCCCAGCTGGGGGCGGGTGAGGTTGCTGCGCCGCGCGCCGGAGTCGACGACGCGCTCCAGCATGGCCAGCCGCACGCGCTCGGTGCTGCCCTCTTCAACGGGGAGGTCCACGAGCCCGACCAGGTTGTGGACGTCGCCGTCGAGGCGGTCGAGGTCGACCCGCCAGGTCTCTTGGCCGTCGTCCAGCCCGTACGCCACGACGCGATTTGCCGCGCGCGTGTTGTACCCACCCTCGATCGTGGCCAGGACGAGTTGCCCACCGTCGGCCCAGGCGGACTGGGCCTCACGGGCGTTGAGTTGGCCCGTCTGCGGCGCGGCGAGCGGCTGACCGGTGGCGAGGTCGTGGACGCCCGCCTGGGTGCCGCGCAGGGGGAGAAGCACGAAGCGCCCGTCCGAGACCTTGATCTCGGGGTGGAACCGGTCGCCGATCACCCCGAGCTTCCAGAGCTGGACCCCGAGGACCGCGTCGAGCCCGTAGACCTCGGCGGGCTTCCCCGTGTCGAGGAAGCGAGAGACGATCACGGCCACGCCACCGGAGACGGTCGCCGAGGAGATGCCGCGGTCCGGGAGCGTGAAGGTCCACCGCTTCACCCCGGTGGCGGCGTCGCGGCGGATGACGCGCTCACGCTCGGCAATGATCACGCCGTCCCCCGTGGGGCAGACACGGGGTGCGCGTTCCCGCCGCCCGAGGCCGAGATTCGCGGAGTAGGCCCAGCGGAGCCCGATCGTCGGGGAGATGGCCGCGATGCGGTCTCTGGACGCCGCGAAGAGGACCTGCGTGCCGGGGGCGACGTCCTGTTCGGGGTCGCCTGCAAGGCGCAGGGAGCCCACGGGAGTGAAGTCACCGTCCACCGACTCGTCGGCGGTGACCTGCTGGTCGAAGCTGGACGTCACAGGGGCCAGGGTCGGGATCGCAGCGCGCCAACGGGCGGCGAGGTCCTCCAGCCGGAGCGACCCGACAGAGGGGAGCTCGATCTGCTGGTCCGGGCGATAGCGAGCGAGGCTCTCGACGATCCCTGCTCGGAGCTCGAGGTTCCCCGCGTCGCCCATGACCTCCGCGAGCCGCGCCAGCTGCGTGGCCTCTCGCGCGGTACAGCGGGCCGGGTGCCAGTCGAAGGACAGTGAGGAGATGACCAGCTGGGCCACCTCTTCGGGGTCGCCACGCTCGATGGCGAACTCCACGCGATCCTCCGCCGCCTGGCTGGCAGCCATTGAGCCGGGATATAGCTGGGGGAGCTGATCGAGGAGCTCGTCGGAACCGCTGTTAGCGTAGGCCGTGCGAGCTCTGGTGAGGGCCTCGTCGGCCTCGGCCTCGAGCGCCGCGATCGCGGGGGAGTCCGCGTGCAGCATGCGGATGGCGAAGATCCGTGCCGCGGCCCACTGGGCGCTGGTCGTCTGGAAGAGGCCCTCCTCAGGGAACTCGCGCAGGACCGCGTGGAGCCCAGCCAGCTCGGCGGTGAGCGCGGCACGGAGGTCGGGCATCGCCCGCGCCATCTCAATCTGGCAGACGCGCGCGAAGAGGCCAGCGGGGAGCTCCGCGCTGACCACGCTCCGCGAGCTCTCACTGTCCAGACGGAGGGACGCGACGCGCGGGGTGAGGGGGCCAGCCCACGGGTCCACCCAGAGCGTGGAAGCCATGAGGCGGTCCGCGGGCGCCCCGGGAGTCCGGGCGCTCTCCATCACGCGGCCGAGCGCGGCCTCGGCGCTCCATTGGGCGCCCAGGGGCTGAGCCTCCACGGTGACTGCGGTCTCGGCGTGTTGCTCGACGATCCGGTCCAGGATCGCCGCGCGCGCCGTGAGGTCTCGCGCGCGCTCGATCTCCTGGAGCGTCAGCAGCGCCTCCAACCGCAGGGGGCGTGACGCGCTGAATTCCAGGGCGCCCTGAGCGGCGGCGCGGGCCGCGTCGGCGTCTCCTCTGAGCCGCTCTCCGCGTGCGCGGAGCATGAAGGCGCGGTGCGCTTGGTAGCGCCGGGTGGCCGTCCACCGGGGCTGCTCTCGCTGCTCTGCCGGCCCCGTTGCGACGTCAGCCATGGCCGCCTCTGCCTCTCCCACAAGGGCGAGGGACTCATTCACCAGCGCGCCGCGAACCATGAGCGACTCGGCTCTCTCGAGGAGCAGCCGCACCAGCCCGTCCCGCGCGGCGTCGGAGGCCTCGGGGAGAGCGACCGACGCGCGGGCGCGCGCGACCATGGCGGCCCACTCGAAGCGCGCGTTCAGGAAGTTGCCGTCGGTGGAGAACAGCATCCCGTCCGCGACGAGGAGTTGCCCGTCGCCTAGGCGGCCACCGGTCACCTCCTCGCGGACGCGCCCGCTGCTCCGGTCGAGGACGATCACGCCCTTCGGCGTCGGCACGAAGACGCTGTCCGAATCCACGGCGGGGAACCCCGAGTCGCTGCGCAGCACGCCCTCAAGGGGCCAGGCCCAGCGTCGCTCGAAGGGGGGGCCGAGCCGCGTCCCGCGGGCGAGGTCGATGGCCACGACCGAAGTGCCCCCGAGCAGGATGCTCCGTTCGTCTGCGCCGAGGAGCAGCTCCAGTCCGGCGCCGGGGCGGCGCCGGCTCGTTGTGGATCGGATGCCCAGGTGACGGGTCAGCACCCGCTGGTCGAGGGACCAGAGGGTGGCGCCAGTCTCTGCGTCCAACGCGAAGAGGGCCTCGCCGTCGAATGGAGCGACGAGCACGGTGTCCTCCACGATGATGGGGGGCGCGTTGCGCCACCTGTTCGCGATCCACCCCGCAGCGTAGTACTGGGGGGGCTGGATGGGCACCTGCTCGTAGAGCGCGTCCCACCGGGTCTCTCCGGTGAAGAGGTCGAGGGCTGCGACGAGGCCGAGCTGTGTGGCGACGATGACGGTGTCGCCCAGCACGACCGGCGGCGGCGCGGAGAACTCCACGTTGGCGCGGCCGAACATGTTCAACGTCCGCTGGCCGGTGACCACGGGGGCGGACCACATGACCTCGCCCGTGGCCAGGTCGAAGCACCCCAGGTGGAGCTCGATCCTGCCGCGGAGGCGCGCCATCGGGACCAGGACACGAGCGCCGACCACGGTGGGGGGGCCGACCACGGTCATTCGCTCGGCGAACGACCCCGAGTCACCGTCCCACCCCGGAGGCGGTAGCGTGTTCCACACGGGCTCGCCGGTCTCGAGGTCGAGGGCTACGAGGCGCCGCTCGGGGATCTCCTCGATGATGGACATCTCGTTGTACTGGTCTCGTTGCTCGAAGGACCAGGGGATCTGTACGGGGGCGACCACGATGCCGCGACCCCCGGCGACGGTGACGATGCGCTCTGAGGTGTCGACCGCGTCGTCGAAGTCGCTCTGGGTCCTGGCGTTGTTCCAGCCGAGTTGGTCGGGGGAGAGGCTCCAGATGGCCGAGCCGTCGAAGGCGTCGATGGCGTGAACGCTGCGCGTCGTGTTGACGAGGACGACGTCGCCGATGCGCTGCGGGAAGAGCCGACTCGCTCCGTTGAGGTTCGAGAAGGGGCTGCGGGGCAACGCGAACGGTGCCGGCCAGTCGGCGGACCCGTCCTCTCCTTCTCGGGTGGCGGAGGTGATCGACGCCGCGGCGATGGAGGTCGCAGGGCCCCTGGAGAAGCTGGCCTCGCGCGAGGCGCGGGAGCCGCCCTCTGCGCCGGTCTCTTCCAGCAGGGTCACGGCGAGGTTGGCCCGGGCGAGGGCGCCCGGCGCCTCCTCGCCGAGGTCTGCGCGGAGCGAGATCCAGTCCCCCTGGGTCACGGTGACACGGAGGGGATCTCCAACCCGGAGTGCGGCGGCTCGAGCCCACGCCCGCAGGCCATCGCCGGCGTGCCCGAGCTCGAGTTCCAGGTCACCGAGGGCCCACCAGGCTCGCTCCGCTGAGCCGGTGAGCGGCCAACGGCGCGCGACGTCGGAGAGTCCGCCGCGGTCACCCGCGGCGATGGCGCGTTCGAGGGCGAGGCGGGCCCGGCGCCCGAAGCGCTCACGGTAGAGGGCCTTGCCGGGCTCCGGGAGATTGAACAGCTGCTGCGCGGCCCAGCTGGACGCGCCCGGGTGAACGTTCGTCTGGGACGGCTGGAGTGCGCCCCGGGCGCGGGGTCGTTCGGCTCCAAGGACCTCTCCCCGGTGGTCGACGACGAGGGTCTGCAGGCCCTCGATGGCCTCGGACCAGCGTCCTGCGGTGATGTGATCCGCGGCCCGGTCCGCGAGGGCGCGGGCCGCCTGTGTGTCGTACAGCTGGAATGGGCGGGGGCGGAAGTTGTCTTCCGGCTCGTCCTGCGGCGCCGCGAGCGGAGCCGCCGTCGCGGTGAGGGAGAGGCACAAGCTCGCCGCGGCTGCGATCAGGAAGGTCCTGCACGCGCCGTGAGGCTGAAGCTGTGTGACTGCCGCTTGTTCCACCATGACTCTCTTAGATGAGCTCCATCCGTTTTCGAAGGAGCCATTCGGAACCGAGCAGGGCGAGGGCCAGCAGGAGGGTCGCCCAGCGGTCCCAGGCGTCCTCCAGCTGACTCGAGACGGGCTCCCGTCGCTCCTGATCGGGGGGGAACGCCTCCTGGACCAGCGCGAGCTCCGAGGCCGAGGCCGCGACTCCACCTGTCAGGGAGGCGAGGCGCTCCATGAGCAGCGGGTCCGGGCTCGGGTCAGCGTTCTCGCGGGAAGGCAGGAGGACCTCGAACTCGGTCCTGACGCGTTCGCCGCCGGTCTCGGACTCCACGAGGGAGACGTACCGGCCTGGACGCTCGGGTTGATAGGTGCCGCGGTACAGGCCCGGACGTCCTTCGACGCCAGCCAGGACAAGGTACGTCTCTTCACCGTCTGGAGTCCGCAAGATGACCTTCTGAGCGGGCGCTTCGCTGGGGCGATAGTCCTCGTCCAGCACCCTGGCCTCCAGGGTCACCCGGTCCGAGATGTCGTACTCGGTGCGAAGGGATTCGAGCTCGAAGCGACGGTCACCGCTCCGCATGCGGCCGAGGGCGAGCCAGCGGAGCGCGTTCCTCCAGAAGGCCTCGTAGTAGCGATAGCCGAAGCGGAAGCGCCAGCGGTTGGTGGCCTCGACCGCGAGGAAGAGGGTCCGGCCAGAGGGGAAGTAGCCCGTCACCAGGAGCGGGTCGCGGTCGCCGCCGCCCGCGATGGAGGCCACGGGGTGGCGGAGGAGCACCTGGGAGCCAGCCTTGGCCCCGCGGACGGGGTAGTGCCAATAGAAGCCCCGGAGCCCGCGCTCGTCCTCCCAGAGCGCGCGGTTGGTCTCGGTGTCCTGCTCGAGCCGCACGATCTCATGGGGCGCGCCAGGGTCTTCCAGCGTGTAGCGGTGCTCCTTGGACGTCGGGACGTCGAGCATCGAGACGCCCGCGCGGTCGAACTCCACGGGCAGGAGGTCGGCGAACTCCGTGCCCGCGATGGAGCGCGGCATGTCGTACTGGCCGGCGATGATGCAGAGCCCCCCGCCCCGCTCCACGAACTCGAAGAGCGACCGAACAAATTCCTCGCCGCGGGCCGGATCCGGCGAGATGTCGTACGGGTTGATGTCGCCGAGAATGATGACGTCGTAGTTCTCCAGCAGCTCCTCCCGCGAGGTCGGCACCGAGGTCAGCGAGGCGAGCCCACGCGTCCGATCTTGTTGGAAGTCAGGCGTGGCAGAGAGCAGGAAGAGCTGGACGTCGATCCGGTCGTCGATCCGCCGGAGCTCTGTGTTCAGGAAGCGGTACTCGTAGCGGGGGTAGCCCTCCACATAGAGCACTCGGACCTTCTCGCGGGTCACGGTGACCGAGAGGGTGAGCTGATTGTCGTCGGTGACCCGCTCGCCCTCGAGCGGCTCGACGCGGAGGCGAAAGCGCCGCTCGCTGGAGCCGTAGTCCAGGGCGTCCCGACCGGCCACGAGCACGACCCGGTCGCCGGAATCCACGAGGGGGACCTCCTGCGAGGTCACCGTCCGGACCTCCTCGGACCCCGAAGTGGAGAGCTCCTCGAGCAGGAGGGTCACGCTGCCGCCCTCGGTGCCTCGAGCGGACACTCGCGCAGAGATCTCAACCTGGTCTCCCTCCAGCACCGCGTCGGGGGAGTCGACGAGCTCAACGGCCAGGTTGATCTCGGTGCGGTTGTCGCCGACGAGTACGGTGTTCACCGCGACCCCCGAGACTCCAGCGGCACCGACGGCCTCCTCGATGGCCGCCCCTGTGTTGGAGCGCCCGTCGCTGACGATGACCATGTCGGTGATGTAGCGCCCGCGGTGGCCAGCGAGCGCGGCTCGGACGGCGTCTCCGATGGCGGTGGCGGCCCCCCTTCCTTCCAGCGAACTCCCCGCAGCGAGGGGCTCGAGGTCATCGGAGAACCGGAAGGTCCGCGGGATGTAGCCCGTGGCCTCTGCGTACTGCTCGAGCTCGTCGCGCACCGCGAGCGCGATCTCCGCGCGGGTGATCGTCTCGGGGGGCTTGCCGGTGAGAGCTTGGAGCGCGGCGCGGGCCTCGGGATCTCCGGTGTAGGCGTCCTCCCGTGACATCGAGCCTGAGTCGTCAAACAGGAGCAAGACCTCGGGAGAGATCACGTTCTGCTGCTGGCGGACATGAACGGGGCGAGCGAGGACCGTGATGAGGAGCAGGAAGCTCAGAGCCCGCAGGGTGACCATCGACCAGCGTGCTCGGTTGGAGATGGACTCTCGCCAGTAGGCGAGGTACGCGACTCCGAAGGCGCCGGGAATCAGGATGAGCACGACCACCCACATGGCGGGCAGGTCCATGAGCCGCCAGGTCTCCTGGACCGCGTCGCCTGCGGCTTCGGCGAGGGGGGCTGCGGGGGTGGTGTCGGGGCCCTGGAGGAGCGCGAGGAAGGCGTTCATGAGTCGTACCTCCGCCGGGAGCCGATCCAGGCTCCCCAGAGGGATTCGGCCACGAGGAAGAGGAGCGTGGCCAGGGCGAGCCAGCGCCAGAGTTCACCCCGCTTGGGGGCGGCCGCCGGGGCCGCGGCGCCGTCGTCGTTCGAGATGGTCGCGACGCGCAGCGCCGGGTGGATGGCCTCGACCTCGAGGGCAGTGGCCCGCTTGAGGTCGCCCTCGCGCGCGTCGAACTGGACGGCCACGGGTTCCGCTCGGGCCCCCTCGGCGCGGACGGAGTATACGCCGACGGACTCCATCCAGCTTCCGTCGAGCATGGGGAGGGACCAGCGGCGGTCAGGGCGCTCGGTTGAGTCGCCCTCGATGGGGCGCTGGGCGCCTGATGGGGAGATGAGGGAGGCCGCCCGTGGGAAGCTCTCCACGACCAGCTCGATCCCGCTCCCCACGGAGAGGTTGCGCTCCTGTTGGAAGCGTGAGCCGAGGTCCTGGACGAGCTCAAGCACGAGGGGGACGAAGGTCCCCGGCGAGTCCGGGACGCGGTTCCAGGCTCGGTCCACGCTGCTGGTCCAGAGCACCACCTTGCCGTCGCCGTAGGCGCGCTCCATGAGGAACGGGCTCCGCGCCGTGTCGTCGAAGGTCGCGAGGACTCGCGCCGTGGGGGATGGGGTGAACGCCACGAAGTCGTAGAAGGGCGTCTCGGTCAGCAGGGGGCGCCAGCGCTCGTCGCCAAAGAACGTCAGCGCGGGGTGCTGGTCATCGAACTCGTTGACCCGGTAATAGCGGGTGCGGTCCGCTGCGGACACGCGACGGACAGGCTCGCCCGGCAGGAGCCCGGTGCCGTCTTCCTGGAACAGGTTCTCGCTCCAGCCCGCCAGGTCCCCGATGCGGTCGCCGACGGAGATCAGCAGGCCTGAGCCAGCGGCGACCTGTTCCTCGAGGCGGGTGATCGCGCCCCGCGGGAGGGCAGGGACGTTGGCGAGGACGATCAGGTCTGCCTCCTCGATGGGGGAGTCGGCGTCCTCGAGCTCGGTGGGGCTGATGGTCCTGACACGGAAGGGGCTCCCCGACACGCCATCGACGTCGAGCTCGTCAGTGGGCGGCTCAAGGACGGCGAGCAGGTATCCGGCCTCGTCCTCCTCGACCCGGTCTGCCGGGGCTCCGTTGACGACGAGGACCTCGAGCGGCGGCGGCGCGAGGACGACCCGCGCGCGGCGGTCGTCCACCTTGAGCCGGTCGCCTTCGAGGCTGACGACGATGTCGTGGTACCCGGGCTCGTCGAGCGTGAGGGTGAACACGGCCTCGGCCGTGCCGCGCGCGGGCACGTCCACGCGAAGGCTCGGCAGGCGCTCTCCGCCCACCTGAAGCGCCACGCGCTCGGCCAGCAATTCGCGCTCACCGTGGTTGCTGACTCCGACCGCGACCTCGAACGGAGATCCTGCGCGCGGTCCCTCGCCGAGGACGAGGATTGACTCGACGGAGAGGTTGGGCGGCGTGAGGTCACGGGGGCCCAGGTCCTCCACGAGGACCTGGAGGTCGAGGGCGTCGATGCGCGAGAGCTGCTCCGCGAGGGCCGGCCGCGCTCCGCCGGCGGCGGCCTCATCGGCGACCGCGAGGGCCAGGAAGGAGCTCTCTTGGAGGTCGCTGAGCAGGCGAATTTCGGCGCCGCCACCGACCCCCCGTCGGGCGCTCTCCTCCGCGAGGTTCGCCACCTCACCGAGGGCGAGGGCGAGGTCGAGGGCCTCATCAAGCGGCTCCTCGATGGACTGTAAGATCGAGCGTGCGTCCTTGGGGTCCGTCCAGGGGAACACGCGGGGGCGGGCGCCGGCGAGGATCACGCGCACGCGGTCGCCGCGCCCCTCATCGAGCCCCTCCAGGAGGGCGGCCGCGCGCTCCTGGATGCGATCGAAGACGCTCTCCACCTCGGCGCGGTACCCGGTGGAGGCCGAGCCATCGATCACGAGCACGAGGTCGCGCCGCTCCTCCTGAAGCCCGGCGAGGGGGCTGTCACCGGCCGCGAAGGGCCGCGCCACCGCGAAGGCGAGGGCGGCCACCGCGAGCATCCGCAGGAGCAGCAGCAACAGGTTCTCCAGCTGGACCCGCCGCCGGGTCTTCCTGTGGGCAGCCAGCACGAACCGCATCGCCGCCCAGCGCTGCGGCCGGTGGCGCTGACGGTTCAGCAGGTGGATCACGAGCGGGACGGCGGCGAGCGTCGCGCCGATCGCGAGTCCTGGGTTCAGGAAGCCTTCGATCAAGGGTGCCTCTGAGGGCGGTGCGGAGTGGCGGTGTGGGGGAAAGGGGGGGGCGGACGACTCGATCAGCGGCGGCCGGTCACCCTCCGGAGCGGGCGCGCGCGAGGCGTCGCGAGAGGTACGCCGCGAGGACCGCGTCCAACGGCTCGTTCGTCGCCACGTGGACGAAGTCAACGGAGAGGGCGCGCGCCCTCTGGGCGAGCTCGCGGGTGTGGCCGCGGATCTCCTCGAGGTACGCCTCGCGGATAGCCTTCGGGTCGACCTTCAGGTTACCGGCTCCCTCGAGTCCCTCGAGCTTCACCAGAGCGTCCAGGTCGAAGGACGTCTCCAGTGGGTCGACGATCTGGAAGAGGATGGGCTCGTGCCCCTCATGGACGAGGCGCTTGACCCCCTCCATGATGCCGTCGAGGTCATCGAAGAAGTCGGAGAAGACGGCGGTGATGCCCCTTCGGCGGATGCGGGGGACCAGGGTCCTGAGCACCTCGCCGACGGCGGTCGGTCCGCCGGGGCTCGCATCCTTCAGAGATCGCAGGATGGCCGCCTCTTGGGGCGCCCCGTTCCCGGGAGGGACCTTCGCGCGGATGCTGTCGTCAAAGACGACGAGGCCGGCGGTGTCCCGCTTGCCGAGGACGAGGTGCGCGAGGGCCGCCGCTCCCCAGCGCGCGTAGTCAAATTTGGTCCAGCCCGTGGAGCCGAAGCCCATCGACTCGGAGGCGTCCACGAGGAGGTTGAGGGAGAGGTTGGTCTCCTCGACGTACTCCTTGACCACGAGGCGTTCGGAGCGCGCGAAGACCTTCCAGTCGATCTTCCGCACCTCGTCTCCCGGGGCGTACGCACGGTGCTGCGCGAACTCAACCGAGCTCCCGCGCTGGGGCGAGGCGTGAACGCCTGCCATGAAGCCCTCCACCGCTCGCCTCGCGACGAGTTCTAGCCCCGACAACTTGTCGAGGACGGCGGGGTCAATGGTGCCGTTTGGACGGGCCACGGAAGAGATCGCGCCTGGCCTCAGCTGGCGGACTGCTCACGGACACCGGGGAGCCCGGCGCCGACGGCCTCAGCCGGATCGATCTCTTCGATCAGGCGGTCGATCAGGTGGTCGGAGGTGATCCCCTCTGCCTGAGCGGTGAAGTTGGTGACGATCCGGTGGCGGAGCACCGGCTTCGCGACGGCGCGCACATCCTCGATCGCGACATGGGCTCTGCCTGCGAGCGCGGCGTGGGCCTTGGCGCCGAGGATTAAGAACTGGCTGGCGCGCGGTCCCGCACCCCAGGAGACGCTCTCCTTGATGAAGGGCAGCGGGTCACCGGCTCGCACGCGGGTCGCCCGTGCCAGGCCGAGGGCGTAGTCGAGGACGGCGTCGGCGACGGGCAGCTCGCGGATCGTGTCCTGTAACTCCTTCAGCTCCTCGGCAGAGACCACGCTCTTGACCTCCGCGCCGCCTCCCCCGGTGGTGCGCTTGAGGATCTCCCGCTCCTCCGCGGCGTCCGGGTAGCCGACTTGAACCATGAACATGAAGCGGTCGAGTTGCGCTTCGGGCAGGGGGTAGGTGCCCTCCTGCTCGATGGGGTTCTGGGTGGCCAGCACGAAGAACGGATCCGGCAGCGCGTGGGTCGTACCGCCCGAGGTGACGTGCTGCTCCTGCATGGCCTCGAGGAGCGCGGCCTGGGTCTTGGGCGGGGTCCGGTTGATCTCGTCGGCGAGGACGACGCTCGCGAACAGCGGCCCGGCCTCGAAGCGGAATGATCTCGCGCTGGTCTCGGGGTCGATGTGCAGCAGCTCGGTTCCTGTGATGTCCGAAGGCATCAGGTCGGGCGTGAACTGGATCCTGTTGAAGGTCAGGTCCATGGTCTTCGCCAGGCTCGAGATCATGAGCGTCTTGGCGAGTCCGGGGACGCCGACCAGCAGGCAGTGGCCACGGGTCAGGATGGCCAGGAGGAGCTCATCGAGGACGTCTTCTTGGCCGACGATCACTCGCTGAAGTTCGCCCTTCATGGACGAGTGGACCGTGCGGAGGCGTTCTAGCTTGGATGCGAGCATGCTGGGAAGTCGTCCCGGGGTGCGGATCGGATTCGAGAAGTACTGGATACGTGTCGGCGCGTCCGGGGTGAGCGCGGCTCCGGCAGGTTCCGGTGGCGAACAGCGCGCCGACGAGCTGGCGGGGGCGCCGAGGTGGGTCCACGCTGCTATGGGACCGCCTGGGCGCGCTCGGAAGGCAGGCCGACGCGGTCCCCTAAGGTAGCCGGGAGCGGGCTTTACCCCGAACGACCACTAGAGCTTTACAACCCGCGCCACAGGATCCGGGGCCGCTCCACCTCTGATCCAGGTGATCCGGGCAGGCTCGGTCCCGCGGCCCAAGTCACTCCAGAGCCCAAACCCAGATGGTGTCTCGGCCGATGACGTAGACGCGGCCGTCGAAGAGCAGCACGTCGCCACCACGGCCGGCGCCCCGGCTGGGAAGCGGTGCAGCGGCGACGAGTCGCAGCTCGGCCGTTGGACTCAGCAGGGCGACCTCTCGGGTCCCGGAGAAGAA
Source organism: Planctomycetota bacterium (assembly GCA_029248265.1). GTDB lineage: Bacteria > Planctomycetota > UBA1135 > UBA1135 > Saltatorellus. Next base: position 29,381 of record JAQWJQ010000102.1, on the reverse strand, counting down.
CATCCCGTCGAGCCCCAGCGCTGGCCGCCCAGCAAATTGCTCGTCTGGGGCCAGGTAGGTGGCCGGGTGGCGGGTGCCGTCGGGTCCCTCGACGAGGACGGCGCTGAAGCGGCCGTCACGGCCAAAGAGGACCAGGGTCGACGGCTCTCCAGGGGCCCCCTGCTCTACCGCCGCAAGGTCGATCGCCCCCCGCCGCGCTCGGGGCGCCTCGGCGAACAAGCTCCCGTCCAAGGGGGCAGAGCCCGCCGGGAGCGGGTACGCGAACTCCGAGTCGAAGGGCGCAAACCAGGCCGTTTGGTCGACCAGGAGCGGAGGTCTCGATCCGGGCCACCCGCCGTCCGTGGCCCGCCGACGCTGCGTCTGAAGGGCCCAGGCGAGGCGGCCGTCCGCGACGTCGTAGGCGCTGATGAGGCCGACGTTGGTGCCGACGAGCAGGTGCCCCGTGGCTCGATCCACCGAGAGGGGCATGGTAGTGGTGGCGAAGGAACCCGCCCGGCCGCGTAGCGCCGGGTCAATGAGGCCGCGCTCTCTCGTGACCTCGCGCGACCAGCGGAGGGCGCCGGAGGCGGCGTCGAGCGCGAGGAGGCGCACCTCGTCGGCGTGGTCGGAGGCCTCATGGGTGGCGTCTCCCACACCTCTGACGAGCGCGAAGATCGCGCCGTCGAGCATCACCGGTCCCGGCTGGAATTCCCACCCGCGCCCGAGGTCCCACCCCTCCACAATGCGCCCGCTGGCCCCCGCGGTCGGGGGAGCTGCGGGGTCTTCCTGCTTGGCCCTCGTCGTCGGGCGTTGAACCAGGTATCCATCGCGCATCACCCAGAGCGGGTGGAGCGCGTCCTCACCGGGCGCATGTTCGAGGACTCCCAGCATGTTGCCTGCGGGGGGGACCTCGATATCGAGGAAGGGGCGCCGCCGCTGTGCGCGGCCGAAGACGAGTGCCGCGCGGTCGCCGTCGCAGGCTGGGTATGACTTCCATCCCGCCGCTGAGGCGGACGCCCTGACCACGGTCCGGTTGGTTCCGAAGATCTCGTCGAGGCTCGCCCGTACGCTGCCGCCCTCGGTGTGGTCGGTGAGGATGACGCCGTAGGCTCCCTGGGTCAGGATCGCGCCGTCCCGGAAGAACGCCGCGCCAGAGCCCAGTCCTCGCCCGAACGGCTCCTCCGTGCCCCTCGAGATCCCGGAGATCCGGGAGGTGCTCTGGAGGCGGAGGGAGGGGAGCCGGCTGGCGGAGGGCGCCTCGGCGGGATCGCGGCGGGGAGCAAGGCTCAGGCGGCCTTGCGGGCGTGTGTGGTCCCCAACGAAGGTGCTCGCTCGCAGGCGTTGGATCGCCTCAAGCCGGCGTGAGGTCGCGGCGGCCAAGGCCTCCTTGAGCGGGGCTCCCCAGGCCGCGCCGCCCAGCTCCGTGTGCCGGACCGCACGGTCGGCCCAGACCGTGGCGGCGAAGGGGTGCCCTCGCTCCAGCTCAAGGTCCGCTGCTGCGAGGGCGGCCCGGCCGGCAGCGACCGTTCCGGGGAAGGTCCGTTCGACTTCTCCGAGGCCGGCGGGCGACGCGGAGTCACGCCCGAGCTCCCGTTGCAGCGCGGCGTCCGCCCCGCCAGAGAAGCGCCGGACCCACGCCTCTCGGGCGGCGGGGGGGATGGCCATGAGCCGGCGCTGGACGGCGGCGGAGGCGTCCTCTGAGCGGCGACTGTGGCTCTCGTCTGGATCGGGGAGCCAGGCCCGCCGCGCGTCGGGATCGGCGAGCAGCCGGAGCCCCTCGCCGGGAGCGGAGAGCAGCAGCGCGTTACGCCAACCATCAAAGGCGCGCACCCGCGCGGAGTCAAGGTCGGCAGCGGCGGCGGCGAGCGCTGCGTCCCAGGCGTCGTCACCGCCGCGGAGCGCGGCCGATGCGACCTGTTGGTCGGGGAGGGGGGTGCTGTTCCTCAGGGGGCCCTCATCGGCCGCAGCCACCGGCACGAGCGCGGCCGCGGCGATGGCCAGGCCGAGGGAGGTCCACGGCATCCTCGTCGACATGAGGGTCGGCCACGTCCAAGCGTTTTGAATAGCGCCCATGACGCAGACGATGCCAAGAACGGGTCGCCGTCGCGAGCGCTGGTCGTGGCCGCGCCTCGAGCTTTGGCCTTCCCAGGAACTCACTGGTGCCGAGCCTCGCGGAAGAGGGGGCCCTTATCGCGGGCCAGCCTCGTCCTCAGCGCGGTTCGCGCGACGCAGCCGCTCGCGGTAGACCGGATCTTCCCAGGCGCGGTGCTCCGCAGACATCTCCTCGAAGTCGGACGATGTGGCGCGGTGCCGCTCCTTGACGGCGGGGCGCTCCTCGTCCAGGCGCTTCTGCTCCGCGAGCGCGGGCCGGAGCCCCCCGACGGAGATCTGCCAGATCAGCAACGCGGGGACCCAAACAGGGGACCACGCGATGGCGTTCCTGATGAACCGAATGAGCATCGGGGAGGGGATCGGGCGGACGGTCGCCATGTGCCTCAGCATGATAACGCACGCCCCCCTTTTCAAACGACGAAGGCGGGTCTCCCTGGAGGGCGACCCGCCCGAGTTGCGAGGCTGAATGGCTGGTGTGTTGCAGGCAGCGGGTTTAGCGCGTTGCGTCAGGGAGCGGTCGTGAGGTCCCTCGGCCCGTATCGGCCGCTGGCGCCGAGCTCCTCCGAGATACGGAGGAGGCGGTTGTACTTCGCCACGCGGTCGCTTCGGCAGGGTGCGCCGGTCTTGATCTGCCCGGCGTTGGTCGCCACGGCAAGGTCCGCGATGGTCGTGTCCTCGGTCTCGCCAGAGCGGTGGGAGATCACGCAGCGCAGCCGGTGACGGTGCGCGAGGGCGATGGTCGCGAGGGTCTCCGAGAGGGTCCCGATCTGGTTGACCTTGATCAGGATGGCGTTGCCTGCGCCCTTTTCCATGCCCTCACGAAGGCGCTTGACGCTGGTCACGAAGAGGTCGTCGCCGACGATCTGGACGGTGTCGCCGGTGACCTTCGTCATTCCGGTCCACCCGTCCCAGTCGTCCTGGTCGTGGCTGTCCTCGATGGAGAAGATGGGGTAACGGTCGCAGAGGTCCTTGTAGTAGCCGGTGAGCTGGTCGCTGCTCAGCGCCTGCCCGTCGACGTGGTACTTGCCGTCGCGGTAGAACTCGCTCGCCGCGGCGTCGATCGCGAGCTTGATGTCGCGGCCGGGCTGGAGGCCGGTGGACTCGACCGCCTCAACGATCAGCTCGAGTGCCTTCTCGTTGGACTCGAGGTTCGGCGCGAACCCGCCTTCGTCTCCGACGGCGGTGTTGAGCCCGCGGCTCTTGCAGACTCCCTTGAGCGCGTGGAAGACCTCGACGCCCATGCGGAGCCCCTCGGTGAAGGAGGTCGCACCCATCGGCATGACCATGAACTCCTGGAGGTCCACGTTGTTGTCCGCGTGCTCACCGCCGTTGAGGATGTTCATCATCGGCACCGGCAGCACGTGGGCGGCCGCGCCGCCCAGGTACCGGTAGAGCGGGAGGCCGCACTCGTCGGCGGCCGCGTGGGCGTTGGCGAGGGAGACCGCGAGGATGGCGTTGGCGCCCAGGCGGTTCTTGTTCTCCGTACCGTCGAGGTCGATCATCGCGCGGTCCACGGCGCCCTGGTCCAGGGAGTCCTCCCCGGTCAGGCGGTCGGCGATCTCCGTATTGACGTTCTCGACGGCCTTGAGCACCCCCTTGCCGCCGTATCGGCCCTCTCCATCACGGAGCTCGTGGGCCTCGTAGATCCCTGTGCTCGCGCCCGAGGGCACCGCCGCGCGGCCATAGGCGCCGGAGGAAAGAAGGACCTCCGCTTCGAGGGTCGGGTTGCCGCGCGAGTCCAGGATCTCGCGTCCGTGAATGCTGACGATTTCGCTCATACCGCGGATCCTAAGGTCACGGGGGCCGCGCGGCACCCCTGGCGGGTAATCTCGTGCGCGAGATGTCACCTTCACCGAAGATTCCCCGGCGGCCGATCTCCCTGCTGCCGAATGCACTCACTCTCGCGAACGCCGGTCTGGGGCTCCTCGCGATCTCCAAGGCCATCGACGCGCTCGCGCGCGGCGCGGACCAAGCCGTCTTCGAGCAGAACCTCGAGACCGCCTGCTGGCTCATCTTGGCCGCCGGCATCTTCGACATCCTCGACGGCAAGGTTGCGCGGCTGACCAACAGCTTCAGTGATCTCGGGGCGCAGCTGGATTCGCTCGCGGACGCGGTCACCTTCGGGGTCGCGCCCGCCATGGTCGCGAAGGTGCTCCTCGAGCATGAGGGGCTGCTCCATCCCCGGGTGCACTTCATCTGCGCTGCGGCATTTGCGCTCATGGTGGTCCTCCGCCTGGCGCGCTTCAATGCGGAGGGAGACGACGAACACTCGGAGTTCTCCGGGCTTCCGTCGCCTGCTGCTGCCGGCATGCTGATCGTCACCGTGCTGATGTTCCTCTCGCTCGGCGGCGCCATCGAGAGCTCGGGGGCTCAGCCCACTCCGCTGGGGCGGGGGCTCTCGATTCTCCCTGAGCCCTGGCGCGACGCGATGACGCAGTACCTCCTGCTGCCGACGATCCTGCTCATGCTGCCGGCGCTGGCGCTCCTGATGGTCAGCCGGGTTCGCTATGTGCACCTGGCGACACGCCTCGGAGGAATGCAGAGCCGCCGGGCGCTGGTCCCCATCGTCTTCTTCGTGCTCGGGCTGTACCTGGCTCCGGTGCTCTTCCTGTTCTGTTTCGGCATCTGGTACGTGGGCTGGGGGCTCGTTTCCGGCCTCCGGTCAAGCAGCGCCGCCCAGCGAGCCGGCGCCGAGCAGGAGGCCGCCTGAGGGCGCGAGCGAACATGGTGAGGTCGAGAATCACGGCGGCCATCGCCCTCGGCGCCAACGTCGGGGTGCCGGAGCGCACGTTCAAGCGAGCCCTGTCGCTGCTGGAACGAGACGGGGACATCCAGATCCTCCGCAGGTCGCGCTGGCACGGGACCGGTGCCGTGGGGGGGCCCGCGGAGCAGCCGGACTACACCAACGGCGCTGTGCTCGTGGAGACGACCATCGCGACGGCTGCGCTGCTCGAGCGACTGCACGGTATCGAGGCGCACCTCGGACGAGACCGGGCGCGCGAGGAGCCGCGTGGGCCCCGCGTCCTCGACCTGGACCTGCTCTACGCCCTCGATGAGGAGGGGGCCGCGATCACCGAGGGGGGGCCGGAGCTGCGGTTGCCGCACCCGCGTATGGAGGAGCGACCTTTCGTGCTCGGGCCACTGAAGGAGATCGCCGCTGACCAGCGCTTGCCGCGCTCGGGGCGGACCGTCACGGAGCAGCTGGCCTTCCTGGAGGAGGGCGGCGGGCTCGCCCGGCTGGACTCGCCCGCGGAGGCGCGCGCGTGGTGCGACGCGGCGCGAGCGGCGGGAGCCTCCATTGGGTTCGTGCCGACCATGGGGGCGCTTCACGAGGGGCACCTCGAGCTGGTCCGGCGCGCAGCGATGGAGAATGACCTCGCCTGCGTCTCGGTCTTCGTGAACCCGCTCCAGTTCAACGACGCGACGGATCTGGAGAAGTACCCGCGAGACTTCGCCGGTGACGCGGCGCTCCTCGCGCAGGTGGGCTGCGCGATGGTCTTCACGGGGAGCCTGGAGGCGTTCTTCCCAGGGGAGCTCGTGGAGGGAGAGCTTCCGGCCGCGTCGCACGTCGCGCCGGGGCCCAGCGCGGCGGGGCTCGAGGGAGACTTCCGCCCCGGCCACTTCGACGGGGTGGCCACGATCGTGGACCGCCTCTTCGACGTCGTCGAGCCGAACCGCGCCTACTTCGGAGCCAAGGACTTCCAGCAGTGCCTGGTCGTACAGCATGTGGCGGCGCGTCGGGGTGGGCAGCCAGAGATCGTCCGTTGCCCGACGGTGCGGGAGGCCGCGGGGGTCGCCATGTCCTCCCGCAATGCTCTGCTAGATGGGGCCTCGAGGAGCAGGGCCGAGGTCCTCTCGCGGGCGCTCTTCGCCACCAAGGCCGCGTGGGCCGCGGGCGAGCGGGACGCCGCCGCGTTGTCCCGGTTGCTGCGTGAAGGGGTCTCCATGCCCGGAATCGAAGTCGAGTACGCCGAGGTGCGCGATCCAGAGGTCTGGACCGCCAACGCGCCGGAGGGGGTGATGGAGCGCGCGGTCGGGCTCGTGGCGGTCAACGTCGGCGGGGTGCGCCTGATCGACAACATGGAGTTTGACGAGGGCACCCGGTGAGCATCTCGCTCCTCGCGAACGCCAAGATCAATCCGACCCTGCGCGTGCTGGGTCGACGGACGGACGGGTTGCACGAGCTGGTCATGACCATGCTCGCCCTGGACCTCGGCGACGCCGTGACCGTCTCATCGAGCGCCGGCGGACCGGAGGCAGAGGGGGGACTGGCCTCCCTGGAGGTCGCCGCCCGCGTCTCCGGCGACTTCGCCTCGCCGGACATCCCGACGGACGGCGGGAACCTCGCGGTGCGCGGCGCGATGCTCGGTCGTGGTGCGGCCGGGGCGACGCGTGGGCTTGCGGTGGACCTCATCAAGAACGTCCCGAGCCGCGCGGGCCTCGGCGGCGGGAGCGCCGACGCGGCGGCCGCAGCGCGTGCCGCGTTCCTTGAGTGCTCCGGAGCCGCCCTGGAGCCAGGAGCGGGGCTCGGTGACGGACTCGGTGACGGACTCGGTGAGCTGGGCGCTGACTGCGCCTTCTTCCACGCCGCTCGCGAGACCGGCGCCGCGTTGGCCCTGGGGACCGGGGTGGAGCTGGTGCCCCTCGATGGCCCAGCGGACTGGTGGGTGGCGCTCATCACGCCTGAAGTGGAGTGCTCCACGCCGGTCGTGTACGGGGCCCTCGAGGCCGGACCGGTCACGGACCTCCAGGTCCATCGGTCGCGTGCCGAGTCGGACGCGCGCGACCTGTTCCACCTCTCGGCCCTCGAGGCTCGGGCTGCGCTGGTCAATGACCTCGAGGCGCCCGCGCGGCGGGCCATCCCAGGACTGGAGCCGTGGTTCACGCTCCTCGACGAGGCCGGCGAGTCGCACTTCCGCCTGGCAGGGAGCGGTTCGAGCTTCTTCGGGCTCTTCCCGGATGCCAGCTCGGCGGCCGAGACCCTCGGGCTCCTCGAGCGACGGGCGGCGGGCCGCGGGCTCGGAGTCCGGCTCTCGACGGTCGCCCGCCCCGCGGGCTCGGCCCTCACCAGCTTGGCGGGGGATGACCTTGGCTGAGCAGCCCATGGCGCCTGACAGGGTCGATGGCGGCGCGCCGCGACTGCGGATCGGAATCATCGGAGGCGGACGCGTGGCGTCGGCCTTCGCTGCGAGCCTGGGGGCCGCCCACGACGTGGCGCTCTGGGCGCGTCGCCCGGGGGACGTTCGGCTCTCCACGCAGGCCCCAGGTGTGGGGTGCTCCTCGGAGTGGGCGGACGTGGCGTCGCGGCCCTTGATCATTGTGGCGGTGCGTGATGACGCCATCGAGTCGGTGGCCAAGGAGCTCGCGGGTCAGCTCTCAGGACACGGCGAGACGGTGGTCCTCCACACGAGCGGCGCGACCACAGGGGCGCGGTCCCTCGGGCCGCTGCTCGAGGTCGCAGGCGTCCAGGTGGGTTCCGTCCACCCGCTGCTCGCGGTACCGGTCGCGGCGGCGCCGGGCTTCTTTCGTCGCGCGCCCTTCGTCCTCGAGGCCGGCGGCCCGTTGGCGCTCTCGCTTGCGCGTTCGCTCGTCTCGAGCCTGGGAGGCGTGCCCATCGAACTCCCTGATAGCTCCGAGGGCACCAAGGCGAGGTACCACGCCATGGCGACCATGGTGGCCACAGGGACCGTGGCTCTCGTGGATCGGGCCGCGGTGGCCATGGGGCAGAGCGAGGGGGAGCGAGCGGCCTTCCGGGAAGCCTTCGGGCGCCTCGCGCTGACCGCCGCCAGCAATGCGAGCGAGGGGGCCGGGGCAGAGGTCCTCACCGGCCCCGTGGCGCGCCGAGACCACTCGACCTTGGAACGGCATGACCGGGCCCTCACGGAGCTGCCGGTGGCCGAACTCTATGCCGCCATCAGGCGCGCGGCGCTGGGCATGATGCGGGAGGAGGCGGCGCGCGGGGAGGCGACCGAGGAGGGCGCGGGCGCGCCTGGCGAGGGGGACGGCGGGGGCGAGCGATGAACGCGGCGCCGCTGGTGGTCTCCTTGCTCGCGGAGAGCTACGAGTCGCTCGGTCGTGCCCTCGCGGGAGGTGCTGCGGAAGGCGCCGAGGTCGTGGAGTTTCGCCTCGACCATCTCGCCGGGGAGGTGCAGCGGGACCCCGCGGGGCTGCGTGCCCTCACCGAGCGCGCCGCGTGCCCGGTGATCGCGGCGGTTCACGGAGAAGAGGGCTTCGGAGGCTTCCGCGGCGACGCGGCCGCGCGCCGTGAGCTGCTGGTCTCGGCGGCGGCGGCAGGAGCGGCGTACGTCGATGTGGACGAGCGCTTCGCTGACCCCGTCGGAGAGGTCGGCGCACCACGGATCATCTCGACCCACCGGGGCGCGGAGAGCGTCGTGGAGCTGGAGGGGCTCGCCGCGCGGCTGGACCAGCTGGCGGTTCCGGATCGCGACCTAGTGAAGCTCGCGCCTGCGGCGACAGACGCGCGTCAGGGGATCGCGTTGCTGGCCTGGCTCGAAGGGCGGCCGGCCCGTTCGACCATCGCGCTGGCCACGGGGGAGGCGGGAGCCTTCACTCGCTTGCTCGCCCCTGCGTTCGGTGGAGTCTTCACGTACGCAGCGCCCACCCGGGACGGAGGCGAGGGCCTGCGCCCCGCGGCCCCTGGTCAGCTCACGGTGGATCATGTGCGGGCCATCTGGCCGGGTCAGGCGCCGACCCAGGAGACTGATCTCGCCCTTGTCTGCGGCGCTCCGATCGGACACTCCGCTGGGCCGGTGGTCCACGGCGCTGCGCTCGCGGCGGCTGGGGTGGACGGGGTGCTCGCGCCGACCCTCGCGCCGCCCGCCGCGGCCTTGGCCCTGGCGCCGAGGCTCAGGGGCCTCTCGGTCACGGCGCCCTACAAGGTCGAGGCCATGGGGTTGGTCTCCGAGTCTTCGGCCGCGGCGAGGGCGCTGGGAGCCCTGAATACGATCGAGGTGGGGGACCTTGGCGCCGAGCGCGGATCCAACACGGATGCTCCGGCGATCCGAGCGGCGCTCGAGGCGTCGGGCGCGCCCCTGGAGGGTGCGGTCGCGCTGGTGCTCGGGGCGGGTGGCGCCGCTCGCGCGGCGGTGCACGCGTTGCGTGATGCCGGCGCGACGATCACGGTGGCCGCCCGGCGGCTGGACGCCGCTGCGGACCTCGGGCCTGATCACGCGATCACGCTCGAGGCGCTCGGTACCCTCGCGGCGCCGGCGCCCTCGGTGATCGTGCACGCCACGCCGCTCGGCACGGGCGGCCTCGGGGTGGTGCCGGTCCCGGACGAGCTCCTGGCTCCAGGCGTGGTGGTGCTCGACGCGGTCTACTGTCCCCGCCGGACGGCGCTCCTCCGGAGGGCGGAGTCCCGTGGGGCGATGACCGTGGAGGGGGCGCAGTGGTTCCTTCGTCAGGCGTGGCTGCAGCACCTGAAGATCTTCCGGCGCGGGTACCTTCGCCGATTCGGTGAGGAAGGACCCCCCGCCGAGGTCCGGGAGGCGGCGATGGCGGCCATGGAGAGGGCGCTGGGTCATTGGTTGGGGCGAGAGGGTCGTTGATGAAGGCGGACGGTCAAGCTCCGGTCCTCGCCCTCATCGGCCTGCGTTGTGCGGGGAAGACCACGGTCGGTCGGGCCCTCGCGACGCGAACGGGGGCTCGGTTCGTGGACCTTGATGAGGTGGTCGCCCTGAAGGCCGGCGTCCATTCACCGGGGGAGGCCCTCTGCTCCCTGGGGCTCGAGCGCTTCCGAGACCTGGAGGAGCAGGCCTTGGTGCAGGTGCTGGATTCGGCGGAGGGGCCCACGGTCCTCGCAACGGGAGGAGGAACCGTTGAGCGAGTCGCCTGCCGAGAACGCCTCGCGGGGGGCGCGACCATTGCCTGGCTCAAGGCGCCGCTCGCCGTGCTCCGCCGGCGGATGCTGGAGGACGAGGAGACCTCGCGCCCGAGGATCACGGGCAGAGATGAAGAGGAGTTCATCTCGCTCGAGCGCCGCCGAGGCCCCTGGTTCGCGGCCCTCGCCAACGAGATCCTCGAGGTGGGGGAGCGCGGGCCCGACGAGCTCGCCCTCGAGTTGGAGCGTCTCTGGGATAGGTGACTCGCGAGGGGACCCGGGGGCAGATCCGACCTGCGGGCGGCCGTTCGGGGCAAGCTCGGGGCGGGGCGCGCTCGATAACCTCAAAGGAGAGAGCACGCGACCCTGGGATCAGCGGCCCGCGGTGCTACATTCATTCCTGGTGATAGGTGGAAGTCAAAAGTTGCGCTCGAGAGCCCCGCTCCTCGCCCTTTGTCTCGCCTTCCCCTCGGCAGCCTCCGCCCCGGCCCTCCCCGCGGCAGTCAGCCCGCCTGGCGTCGAGTCCGTTTCGTCGGGCAAGCCTGTCCGCCTCGACCCGCTGGATCGCCGGCGGATCCAGCGGATCACCGAGATCTCGGCGGCGCTCCTCGAGCTCGACGCGGAGGCCCTCGACCGCGCGGCTAACACCTACCGGGCCAGCGCAGCCCAAGACCTGACCCTGGCCATCATCCTCCGAGCCGGCCGGCCGATCCCGCCGGGGCTCGCCGCGGCGCGTCGGGCGCAGCGAGCGGCGCGAGCCACCGAAGCGCGCGCCTGGCTGGTTCGTGAGCGGGAATCTGACGCGGGCCGGAAGCACACCGACGCTTGCATCGCCTTCGCGCTCTCGCCGGGTGGAGATGGGGCGCCCTCCATTCCCGAGCTCGAGATCGCGGCCTCCTTTGTGGTCGCCGAGCTGGAACTCATCGAGCAAGCGCCCGCCGTCGCGCGTCTCCTGGATGAGGGCGCGTCCGCTGAGGTCCGCAAGGGCGCCAGGACAGCCCTCTACCGCCTCTATGCCCGCTCCTTCGAAACCCTCGCGAGCTTCGAGGCGCGCTGGGGGCAGCTGGAGGGGAGATCGCCGGAGCAGACCGGCCGAGATGAACTCCGCGAGGCCCTGGCTGCCGGCAACGAGCGGGCCCTGGCGCTCCTGGAGTTGGCGCCGGACCGATTCGACGAGGCGCCACTGGATTGGGTCGACCCCGAGATGGCGGCGAGTGCTGCGCGTACTCTCGGCCGCGCCGTGGCCGGCGGCGCGCTCGATGCGGAGGTGGCACGAGAGCTCCTCGCGGAGGGGCTCGGCGCCGTCGCCGACCCCGGTGAACTTCACGCCCGGCTCGGCGTCCTGATCGACCTGGTCCAGGGGGCGGACCCGCTCAGCGAGACGGCGCGGAGCGCTCGGGCTGCGGTCCTGTCCGTGGCCGAGGCCTCGCTCTGGGCTGGGCCGGACTTCGTCTGGGTCTCCCTCGGCGCGCTCCGCCGGCTCCAGTACCCGGAGGGTGCGGAGGGTGGGGCGGAGCGGCTCGAGGCGCTGGAGGCCGCCGTTCGGATCTTCCGCGGAGGCCTCGAGGCGCGGCGTTCGCGCCCGATCGATCCGGACGCGTTGCAGGGGGCCGTCCTCGCCATCCGAGACGTGGCCCGCGGGGTGCCGTCCTCTGGCGACCGTGAGCGAGGCGTCCGCCTGCTGATGCGGGACCTCCGTGCGCTGGTCGTGGACCAAGGGCTCTCTCTCGGGGTGCGCCGGGCCGCGGCGAGCTCCCTGACCCTGTCTTCGGCGGCTCGCGACGCGCTCCAACTCGTCAACCTGATGCAGTCTCCCGAGGCGCGGGAGGCGCTCGGGTACGAACTCCTCGGGGCGCTCAAGGTCGTCGCCGGCAGCCTCTCTCCCGGGAGCGAGGCGGCCGAGACCGTCCTCGACCGGCTCTTCGAGTTTGTTGCGGAGCCGGACTTCGACCGCCGTCGACTCTCCCTGGAGCTCCTGCTCTCGGATGAGTTCGCGCCGCTCCTGGCTCACGAGGTTCGGGAGACCTCCTCCCGTTGGACGGTGCTGCGCCTTCAGGCGGAGCCCTCCGAGGAGCTTCGCCTCCAGCTCCTCGCACTGCTCGCCCGCATCGGTCACTCCGAGACCCTCGACCTGCTCCTCGCTCGAGAGGGCCTGGTCGAAGGCGTCATCGCGCCTGCCCCCGGGCTGGCGGGGGCGCTGTGCCAGGCGGCGCTCACCCTCAACGGAGGCGCGGATGCCGCGCCGCTGCTCCAACTCGCCCGCAGGGTCGCCGGGCCCATTGGGGGCGCAGAGTCCCTCGACCCGACGCGCAACGCACGGTTGAGGGCCAGTATCGAGCTCGTCCTTGGCCTCGCCACCGATCAGGTGGCCGCGCTCCCGCTGGAGGACAGCCGGTGGGTCGTCGCTGCCGCCGTCGATCTTCGGCGGGCCTCTCCCGTGCTCGCGCTCGGTCAGCTCGGCGCCAGCGAGCGAGCGACGCTTCGCACCACTCACCTGGCCCGGCTTCGCGGGGATCCCGAGGTGTCCGTCGGTGTCGACGGACCGCTCATCTCCCTGGCTGGGGCCCTCCTCGAGGCGGATGACCTCGCCGCTGAATTGCGCGACGGGGAGTCGGCAGATGAGGCCGTGCTCGCGGCACGGGCGCGTCGGGCGGAGCGTGCGTTGGGTGACCTCGACGACGCCATCGCGGCGCCCGAGCCCGCCGATCGCTTCGGTTGGGACCGGGTGGAGCTGGGGCTCGAGGGCATCGAACTCCTGCGCCGCATGGGGCGCGACGACGCGGCCGTCGCCCGGACGGAGTCCCTCTTTCGGGGGCCCTCCGCCGGGGTCGCTGGCCGGTCGGGCCGCGCCGTCCGCTTGCTCGTCGCACAGGCGCTCGAGGCCATTGAGGCCTCCGTCGGGCAGGAACCTGACGCGACCGAGGACACTCAGAGCCCGGTCGTCCAGTCCGGCCAAGCCGTGGACCCTGAAGTGCGGGCTCGGGCGGACCTCGCGGCGCAGGTCCTGCTCGGCCTCATCGGACAGGAGGGCTGGGCGGGTGAGCTCCCCGCGACCCAGCTCGGGGACCTCGACGCCATGCTTCGGCTCGTTCAGGTGGGCGAGGACGCGGCGGCGCGGGCCGAGGCTGTAGCCTTCCTTGGTGGACGGATGAAGAGCCAGGCTGCCGCCGTGGAGGCGTGGCGCGCGGCGCTGACGGCGGCTGACGCGGAGGCCTTTGCCCGGCTGCAGTTGGACCTCGAGGCGACGCGGGCCATGGTTCGCTCTGCGGCCGCGGACTCCCGTGGCGTCGGCGGGGTGGCTCCAAGCCCCGCAGCGGAGTCGCCCTCCAGTAATCCTGAAGAAGAAGCTTCGGGTTCCGGGGACGGAGCTTGACGCCCTCTCCCTGAGCGCTATTCTCCCCTCCACGCGTCGCGGGGTGGAGCAGTCTGGTAGCTCGTCGGGCTCATAACCCGGAGGTCGCAGGTTCGAATCCTGCCCCCGCTACCACGTACGCGAGAGGATCTGGCCCCAACCGGCCGGGTCCTCTTTTTTTTGCGCCCCGGGTTGGGCAGGGGTGGTGATCGCCGACGCCGTCCCGAGGCTGCCCTGGAGCAGGACCCCCGGCACGCACCTGGATCGACACCGGTGAGCGGCGCCGGCTCGTGGGGCGAGTCAGCGCCCGTCGGTGACGAAGCCCGGCCAGCGTCGCATGTAGTCCACCATCGTGTCGCTGAGGGACGCGGCCCGCAGGTGTCCCGGGGTGAAGGGGGGCCGGGCGGGCTCCCACCCCTGGACAGCTGCATCCCGCGGCCAGCGGACGTTCCCGATCGCCGCGCGTCCGAGGCCCACGAGGTCGGCCCCTTGCTCGAGGACGAGGTCTGCCTCCGCCGGGGTCCATACGGCGCCGGTGGCGATCATCGGGGTCAGCGGGCCGATGGCCTCGCGGAACCGGGTGGTGAGGGGCTTGGTGGAGGCCGGGTACTTGGCCGGCGGCTTGAAGCTGTCCCAGTTGGACACGTGCACGAAGTCAACGCCGTCCTCCGCGAGCCAGCCCGCGACCGTGAGGGACTCGTCGAGGTCCACGCCCTGGTCCGGTACCTCGGGCGAGATCCGGACCCCGACCAGGAAGGCATCGGGGGTGGCCTCCCGCACGGCGGCCACGATGCGGCGGACGAAGCGGGCGCGGTGCTCGAGGGGGCCGCCCCAGTCGTCGTCGCGGGTGTTGGAGACGGTGCCGAGGAACTGGGTGATGAGGTAACCGTGGGCGCCGTGGATCTCGACGCCGTCGAAGCCCGCCTCGGCGCAGCGGCGGGCGGCAGCCGCGAAGGCGGCGATGGTGCGCTCGATGTCGTCCACCGTGGCCTCGCGGGGCACCTCGAAGTCCTTCGCATCGAGCTCGAAGGCGCTGGCGCTGAAGGGCTGCTGCCCAGTCAGGCGCGAGGGGGCGCGGACGCCACCGTGGAAGACCTGAACGAGGGAGAGTGCGCCGCCCGCGCGCAGGGCGCCGGCGAGGCGGGAGAGGCCGGGGAGCAGCGCGTCGTCGAAGACCCCCAGCTCGCCGTCCCACCCCTGACCGTCGAGGCTCACGTGGGCGGCGCAGGTCGTGATGATGCCGAAGCCGCCCCGCGCGCGCGCCGCGAGCCACTCGAGCTCATCGTCTCCCAGGGAGCCGTCCGCGTGGCTCTGCTTGTTCGTCATCGCCGCGAGCACCGTGCGGTTGGGGACCCGGGTGCCGGTGCGGGGGAACTCGTAGGGCGTGAGGATCTTCGGCGTCGTCATCGGAGCAAGGTACTGGCCCGGGCGCCGGGGCGTCGGCCTGAGACCCGGGTCTCCGTCAGCCGTCGGCGGCCGATCTCCAACCTCGGGCCCGCCTGCGGGCTCGAATTGTGCCCGGCGGCTTGTGGAGTCAGAGAGGGGAGGACAGGCTCACTCGAAGGGCCGCGCACCCATGGGCCAAGACGAGGCCCCGTCCAGATGCTGTACCTCGCCTACATCGACGTTCGCCCCGTCCTGTACCTGGGCGGCCTCGCGCTCGTGCTCCTCCTGGGCCTGCTCTTCTCTGTGGTCGTCCTCGAGGGAGCGCGCAAGGGCCGCGTGGCGGTCGCGGCGACGGCCGTCTGGACCGCGCTCTTCACGCTCTTCCTGACCGAGTACGGTCCGTTCGTCGGTCAGGTCGCGGTGATCGAGCACCGACTGACCTGGACCAAGGGGGCCGAGGTCCCTGGGTCGACGGTGGTCGTGGAGCTCTCCTTCACCGACCACCCCGGACACCACCTGTGGGAGCCATCCGCCGAGCTCGCTGCGCACCTCGAGGCGCTCGGGGAGTCCACGGTCCTCGGCCGCTTCCGTGTGACGCGGGACTACGGGCGCGTGCGCGGATACGACCTCTTCGAGGTGGCCGGGCTGCGGGGCTGGGCTTCGGAGGGCGCCGCGGGCGGGACTCGTGGTGACCCGACCTCCTCGCCCTGGGACTGAGCGGGGCGGTTCAGCGCGCCTCGGGCCCGGAGGGCACGCCGAAGGTCGCGCTCCAAGCCGCCAGCTCGCGCTGCAGTTCGGTGACGAGTCCGGGGCGCTGGGACGCGAGGTCATGCTCCTCGCCGGGGTCCGCTTCAAGGTCGTGGAGGGTGAAGGGTCGGTCCCCCTTGCGGTGGATCTTCCAGCGCCCGCGGGTCCAGGCCTCGGCCCCCTTGTGGCGGAACCCCATGCCCCGTCCTCGATCCGCCGACTCGCCCCGGAGCACCGGGCCAAGGTCCACGCCGTCGAGCGTGGCTTCCGGGAGGGGGAGGCCCGCCGCCGAGAGCACGGTGGGGAGGGTGTCGACGGTCCCCGCCACGACGCTCGTCACGGCGGGGGCGAGGCGCGCGGGCCACTCCACGATCCCGGGGACCCGAACGCCGCCCTCTCTGAGGCTGCGCTTGCGGCCGGTGAAGGGGCCCGTGGACCCCAGCCCGCTGTCGGGCTGCCCCTCAGGGCCGTTGTCGCTCGTGAACCAGACCAGGGTGTCATCCGCGACGCCGAGCTCGCGGAGCCGCTGTCGTAGGCGGCCGACGTTGTCATCGACGGCCTCGAGGCACGCGAGGAAGTGTCGCTGCTGCAGCGGCAGGTCCGCGAAGCGCCGCGCGCGGTCCGGGTCCGCGACCACCGGGAGGTGGGGGGCGTGGAGCCAGACGACGGCGAGGAAGGGCCGCCCCTCGGCGGCGGCCGCGCCCATGAAGTCGAGGGCGCGGTCCATGATCAGGGCCGAGTCGTCGCCCTCCAGGCCTTCGGTGACGCGCTCACCCGGACCGGTCCAGTACGCCGTGCCGTACGGTCCGCCGGGGACGAGGTCCCGCGCGACCCCGCCGTGCTCGCGGGGGGGGGTCACCATGGGGTCGAGGGTCGGCACCTTCGCCTCGGTGGAGAAGCACGCGTCGAACCCGTGCTCCCAGGGAGGGGAGAAGTGCTGGGTCGCACCGGGGCGGCCGCGGTTGGAGTCCTTGACCTCGGTGGTCATCGTCCCCAGGTGCCACTTGCCGAAGTGCCCGGTGGTGTAGCCAGCAGCCCGGAGCTCCTCGGCCAGGGTGTGTTCCTGGGCAGGCAGGTGTCCGCTGTTCGCGCCGCCGATCCCCATGCGCTCCGGGTGCCGGCCGGTCAGGACGCTCGCGCGCGTCGGAGAGCACACGGGAGAGGCGGCGTAGAAGCGGTCGAGGCGGACGCCGCGCCGTGCCATCTCGTCGAGGTTCGGAGTCTTGAGGCGCGGATGCCCGCGGAACCCGAGGTCCGCCCAGCCTTGATCGTCGGTCATCAGCAAGACGACGTTCGGAGGGGGGACCGCGACGGCGGAGCTCGGCGCGACGGGCGAGGGGGTCGTGCAGGAGCCGAGCCACAGGGCGGCCGCGAGCAGGGGCGTGGAGTGGCGGGCGGGGAGCATGGGGTGAGGATAAGTCGCGGGGCGTGGATCCGCTCATGGGCCGCGGCGCCCGGACATTGAGGGCCGGGCGCCGCGTGCGTCCTCGGTGGGGCGAGCCTAGCGGCGGTCGCCGGACATCCTCTGGCGGGCTTCCTTCAGCTTGGTCGCGGCCTCATCGGCGGTCATCTCGCCCTTGTCCACGGCGGCCTTGAGGCGCTTCTCGTACTCGGCATAACGGGCGCGCAGGGCGTCCTGGTCGCGCTTGGGCTTGTCGCCTCCGGGCTGATCACCCTTGGCGCCTTCGGACGCCGGGCCCTTCTTGGCGCCTTCGGCCATGCGCTCCTTGGCCTGGCGGAGCCGGGCCTTGCCCTCCTCCTCTGTGAGCCTGCCGGATTCGACCGCGGCCTTGATGCGGGTCTCCAGCGCCTCGTAGCGGGCAGCCGTGGCCTTCTCGTCGGCCTGAGACTTCCCCTTGGCTCGCTCGGCGCCGCCGAACATCTTCTCGCGCGCCTCCTTGAGCTTGGCGTCGGCCTCCTTCTTGGTCATCGCGCCCTTCTGGACGCGGGCCATGAGTCCCTTCTCGTATTCGGCGTAGCGCTCGCGCATGGCCCGGGCATCGGTGGCAGCGGCGCCGTCCGCCTTCCTCGCGTCGCTGCCGAACATCTTCCCGCGGGCGTCGAGGAGCTTGGCGTCGGCCTCCTCCTTGGTGATTGCACCCGTCTTGACTCGGGCCATGAGGCCCCTTTCGTACTCCGCATAGCGCTCGCGCTTCGCCCGCATGTCCGGCTCGACCTTCCCCTTGGCGGCGCCACCGAACATGGATTCGCGTGCCTCCTTGAGCTTGGCGTCGGCCTCCGCCTTGGTCATCGCGCCCTTCTGGACGCGGGCCATGAGACCCTTCTCGTATTCGGCGTAGCGCTCGCGCTTCGCTCGCATGTCAGGCTCGACCTTCGCCTTGGCCGCGTCGCCGAACATGGACTTGCGCGCCTCGGCGAGGCGGGCGTCGCCTTGCTCCCGCGTGATCTTGCCGGCCTTGATCCCGGCCTCGACGCGCTGCTCCATGGTCGCGTAGCGCTCACGCAGGGCGCGCTTGTCGACGTCAGCACGGGCCGGCTTGTCGGTGGAGGCGCGGCGGAGGGCCTCCATCATGGTCCTGGCCTGGGCTTGGGTGAGCTCGCCGGCCTCCACGGCGCTGGTGAGTCGCCGCTGGACGGCCTCGAAGTCCTGGGCGTAGGCGATGCTCATGGGGAGGCAGAACACCCCGAGTGCGAGGGAGGCGGACAGGAGCCAGCGAGGGGTGCGGGGGAGACGGTCGGAGAGGATCATGTGGATTCTGGCTTCAAGCTCTTCGCCGCTCGTGAGGGTGCTGGCCACGAGAGGGGGGCGAACGCCCTCGGTGGACAGGAACTCCGCGACGGCCAGGAGCGAGCTGGCGTAGCGGCGTTGATCGGGTTGGACGGTGGACAGGACGACCGCGTCGCAGGCCAGCTCCTCGGCGGCGCGCAGGTGGTGGCGAGCCCACCAGGTGACGGGGTTCCACCAGAAGGCGACCCCGGACAGCCACTCGACCCAACGGACCCAGTGGTCACGGCGCCGGATGTGGGCCAGCTCGTGGGCGAGGACGAGCTGCAGCTGCGCGGGAGAGAGGCTCTTGACCAGGGGGGATGGCACGACGACCCGCGGCGGCCCGCCGAACCACCACACGTAAGGCGTGATGCGGGCCGTGGTCGTGAACACGGGCGGGGAGCGATGGAGCCCGAGGGACCGGCTGACTCGGTCGCTCAGTCCCTGGAGCTCTGCTGGCGCGGGGGCGGCGGCGCGGCGCATGGCGACGTGGAACTGGACGACGCGGAAGAGGGAGATCGCCAGTGCCAAGGCCGAGCCCAAGAGCCAGGTCCAGCCGGCGGCGCCGCGGAGGTGGTGGGCCTCGCCGCTCATGGTGGTCGCGGCCTCGTCGGCGCCGACGAGGCTGAGGGTCCTGATCTCAGCGCTGGTGCTGCCCGGCGTCGAGAGGGAGGCCAGCTGTTCCTCCACGCGCGCCAGTTCGGCGCTCAGGGCAGGGCCCTCGAACGGGATGAGCGGGACGGTCAACACCGGCGGCGTCACGAGCTTGAGCAGGACCCCGAGCCACAGCGCGTGGGCCAGGAGGGGGTGCCGGCCGTGGCGGTGCACGGCGTACGCGACGAGGGCCAGAGCCGCCGAGACGCAGATGTTGCTGAGCGTGAGCTCCAGCCAGAAGGCGCTCATGTCACGCCTGCCCCCGGCCGTGCCCGTCGAGCAGGGTCCTCAGGCGATCGAGCTCCTTGCGGCTGATCTTCTTGGAGCGGAGGAGGTGGGTGAGGAAGGGCGCGAACGAGCCCCCCGTGAGACGCTCGGCGAGGCCCACGAGCTGCTCACCCGCGAAGTCCTCCCGGGTCACGGCGGCCTTGAACACGTGCACATGAAGGCTGCGATCCCGGGCCACACAGCCCTTCTCCTCGAGGCTTTGGAGGAAGCGCTGCACGGTCCCGTGCTGCGCCCGCTCGGCGTCAGGATAGAGGTGCTCGCGGATCTGCCGGGCCGTCAGCTCCGGTTGCTCCCAGAGGAGTTCGAGGACGGAGAGCTCTGCGTTGGTCAGCTGGCTGGCGTTCATGACTTCGTCGGTTATAGCGACTCCCCCAGGGGCATGTACGGTAAATCGCCGTAGGGCTACGGCGATTTACCGTAACTGCGCCGCGAGGTGACTCCAGGGGGCCACCCGTGCTGCTCGAGCGGCGGATGTGTGGGAGGGCGTCGGGGCCGCCGCCCCCAGGTTTTTGGCGCTCGGCGCCCATCCGGGGAGGGCCCATCGCTTCTAGTTGGACCATGCTGCTCCCCCTGCTCTCGACGGTGCTCCTCCTTTCCGCTCAGGACCCCGTGGCGCCCGGTGGCCCCGCCGCCGCGAGCCGGTTGACGTTGGTGGAGTCGTCACCTGTGGAGACCACCCTGGACGCCCCGGACCTGCCCGGGACGGCGGAGGTTTGGAAGGGGATGATCGACGGGGCCAGGAGCGAGCTCCTGCTCTCTCACTTCTACGCGTCTACCGCGCCCTCGAGCCCGCTGAACGATGTGATCGCGGCCATCGAGGCCGCGGCGGGGCGCGGGGTTCAGGTCCGGTTCCTGCTCGCCGAGCGCTTCCGCAAGACCTACCCCGAGCTCGCGGCGCGCTTGGGGAGCGAGGAGGGCATCGAGGTGCGCTTCATCGACTTCGGGGAGGTCGCCGGCGGCGTGATGCACGCCAAGTACATGGTCGTGGACGGGGCGCAGTCCTTCCTCGGCAGTCCGAACTTCGACTTCCGGGCCATGGACCAGATCCAGGAGCTTGGGGCGCACCTGGTGGACCGGTCCATCGCCGCGGGACTGTCGCGGGTCTTCGAGATGGACTGGGCCCTCGCCGGCGGCGAGCCGGTGCCCGCTGGTGGGGACGCTCTGGCTCCCGTGTCGCTCCAGCTCGCGGCGGAGCAGGCGGGGCCCGGCGGCGCCGCGGCGGTCAGGGCAACGTTGGCCTGCAGCCCTGAGGGGCACCTCCCAGGCGGCATCGCGTGGGACCTGCCCCTGCTGCTCGAGCTGATCGACAGCGCCAAGGCGCGGCTCCGCGTTCAGGTCCTCACCTACGACGCGACGGGCTACGGCGGCGGCTACTACGACCGCCTCGAGAGCGCCCTGCGCCGGGCTGCGGCGCGCGGGGTCCGGGTGGAGCTGCTGGTGGCGGACTGGTGCAAGCGCAAGGGGTGCGTGGACGGCCTGCAGAGCCTGACCAGCCTCGACGGTATCGACGTGCGCTTCGCCGTGATCCCCGAGGCGAGCACGGGGTTCGTGGAGTTCTCACGGGTGGTCCACGCCAAGCTCTGCGTCGCCGACGAGCGCGCGGCGTGGATCGGATCCAGCAACTGGGAGGGGTCGTACTTCACGACCTCGCGCAACGTCAGCCTCTTCCTCGAGGGGGCCGGGGTGGGCGCGCGGCTCGCGCGCTGGTTCGACGCCACGTTCCAAGGCGAGTACGCCGAGCCGGTCGTCCCGGGCAAGGTCTACGAGCCGCGCCGCCGCCAGTAGGCGGCCGCGTACTGCTCCGCTCGCGCGATCCTCAGAACGGCTGGCCGAAGCTCAGGTAGAGGGCGGAGTTGTCGTCCTCGCCGACCGCGTAGTCGAGGCGCAGGACGATGCCCGCTTCGGGCTTGAGGTCGTAGATGATCCCGGCCCCCCCCATGGGGAACAGGGCGTCGGAGCTGTCGAGGTCCGAGAGGGTCGAGTACAGGCTCCCGACGCCGCCGAAGAGCGCCGCGCCCCAGGGCCCGTCCAGGTTGAAGCGGGCGTCGAACTGGAGCTGGGTCGAGTGCTCGCCCAGGTAGTTCCCCCTCGTGTAGCCGCGCATGTCGATGGAGGAGAAGCCTGACTGCGGAGCGTCCTTGGTCCATCTGCCGCGGATGTCGGCCGCGAGGACGTGCCCCTCGCCGAAGGGGAAGTACTTCGCGTAGGACAGGTGCAGCGAGTCGAAGGAGTCCTCGCCGCCGAGCCCCTCGCGGTAGGCCACGTTGTGCACGGTGAAGTGCTCTCCGAGGGTGGGATTCCGGACGTGATCGCGATCGTCGAACTCGGCCACAAGGCCCAGGCCGTTCGAGCGCAGGCCGGTCAGGCCGATCTGATTCAGGGCCCCCGCGAGGAGGCCCTCGGCGCCGATGACGTAGTCGGTGGAGAGGCCCTGGACCCCTCCGTACCAGCCGCCCTTGAGGCGGTAGAGGTAGCGGGCGCCCACTGCGTTGATGTTGTCCTGGGTCTCAGCGGGGAGCCCGCTGCCCAGGAAGTCGTCGTACTCGTTGCGGACCTCGCCGCTCATCACACCGAAGACCAGCTTGTGCTGGTTGGCCTTGAAGTAGGTGTCCGCCGCGAACCCGAAGTAGTGCGAGTCAGTGTTGCTGTAGCCGCCGAAGAACGTCATCAGGGACGGGTTCGAATCAGGGTCGAACTTGCGGATGTACCCGGCGACTCCGCCGAGGGTCGAGCCGAGCTTCGGGTCAATGCTGATGGTCGGCGCCACGAGCCAGGGGGACTCTTGATCAGGCGAGGCGGACTCCGCCGGGGTCTCTTCGATCTCGAGGGCGGGGGGCTCCCCCTGGATCGTGCGGCACAGCGCGGCGTCCGTGCAGCCGAGCAGGATCACTGCGAGGGCGAGTGGCCGAGAAGCGGCGGGGACGAGGTGCAGCGGCATCGGAAGGGGGCGGAGCATCGGGGCGGAGATCGTGAAGCGCGGTGGAGTCGATGGTAAGGGGCGGGCCTCGCCGTGGGCGAGGTGCTGGTGGGGGCGACGGACAGGTCGTCCTCGGTCAGCGCCAGGGGAGGAAGGACCAGGGGGCGCCCGGAGTCTCGGTGACGTTCCACTCCCCGATCCCGGTGAACTCGAGCACCACGTCCTTGCGGTCGAAGATGAAGAACATACAGAGGTTATCCCCCTGAACCCGGGTGTCCCCCTGGCGGCCAGTGAAGTTGAGGACGCCCTCGCTCCGAGGCTTGAAGCGCCAGACGTCCCGCGCCTCCGGACCAAGGGGGCTGGCCATGACCTTCTCGACCCGAGACGCCACGAGAACAAGCTCCTCGATGGGCGCGCCGGAGTGGTTGACGACCTCGACCCGCTGGATCGCTGCGAGGTTGGTGCCTATGAGGAAGAGGAGCGCGAGCGGGAGGTTCCCGAGGAGAAGCGCCGCCCGGGTCCCGACGGCTCGGAGCTGCGCCCCGCGGCGCCGAGCGACCAGGAGGGCGCCCAGCCCGAGCGGGAAGAGCAGCGTCCCGGCGCCGAGCGTCCCGGCGCCCAGCATGACGAAGGCCTCGCCCTCATCACTCTTGCCGCCCGAGAGCATGAGCCAGCCGAAGAACGAGAGTGATCCGAGGAGCATCGGGACGAGCGCGCAGGAGGTGGCGACCCGGAGCGGGATCTGCGGGGCCGGATGCGGGGCAGGCATGTGGATCGTCGGGTGAATGGATGACCGGGTCACGTCGACCGCGATCGGCCCGCTGCGGAGTGGGGCGCTCGGATGGGGTCGCGGGCTCGAGCTCAAGCTCGAACGTCCAGGGGGCCGGAGACGGAGGGCGCCGGTGGCTCAGAGACGCGGTGCCTCAGCGGCTCGGTACCTCAGAGACTCAGAGGGTTGGCGATTCCGGAGGCCGGAAGCCGGTGGGCGTGACGGGTCAGAGGGTCAGGACCTTCTCAGCGCGCTCGATCTCGCTCAGGATCTCGTCCATGGAGCCGACCTTGCCGACGGAGGGCTTGACCCCGTAGTGCTGCAGGCAGGTCCCGCAGGGGACGAGGTCCACGCCGTTCTCCTCGAGGAGCATGAGCTCGGCGCGCACCGGGGACTCGGCGCCCACCAGCTTCACGCCGGCGTTGTAGAAGAGCAGCGCCTCCAGGTCCTTGAGCAAGCCGGTCTTCTGGAGGAAGGTCTTCAGGATGCGGGCGCCGAGGTCTGCGTCGCCCTCTCCCATCTGGTCCCTGGACAGGACGATCACGGTCTTCATGGTGCGATCATACGGCCTCGGGAGCGCGTGGCGTCCCTGGACGCGGGGTCTGGTGGCGGGCTCCAGTGGCGGGGCCTGGCGCCGTCGGCTTGGCGCTGTGGCGTGTGGTGCGAGGAGGCGGGGAGCGAAAGGGCGGGGTGCGAGGGGACGGGGGAGAGGATCACGGGCAGGGGCACGTATGCTGGTCCTTCATGCACGACGTCAGCGTTGAGACTGCCAGTGGCGGTGGCCTGCTCTTCGCCGTCCTCCTCGACGGAGGGGGCGGCGCACGAGAGCTGGACTGGGGCGGAGTCCAGGCCTGGGCGCCCGAGCAAGGGTTCCTCTGGGTCCACATGGACTATCGCGCCCCCGGCGTTCGGGAGTGGCTCCGCGATGGACCCGGGCTCGATGACGTGCTGATCGACGCCCTCTGCGCTCAGGCGACGCGCCCGCGTTCGTCGTGCCGCGGGGAGGGGCTCCTGGTCAACCTCCGCGCCATCAACCCGGCCAGCAAGGGCGACCCCGATGAGATGGTGGCCTTCCGGCTGTGGCTGGACGGCCGCTGCGCGGTGTCCCTGCGGCACCGTCAGCTGAAGGTGCCACAAGAGGTCAGGGACGCGCTCCTCGGAGGGCGCGGCCCCTCCTGCGGCGGCGGGTTGCTGGTTGAACTCTGCGCCCGCATCTTCGACCCGCTCTCGGAGCTGGTGTCCAGCATCGACGACGAGGCAGACGACATCGAGGAGAAGATCCTCGGCGGGGAGGCACGCGAGCTTCGACCCAAGATCAGCGACCTCCGCCGTCGGGCGATCGGGCTCCGAAGATTCCTCGCTCCCCAGCGGGACGCGATGGGGCACCTGGACGTGGTGCCCGTGGAGTGGCTCGCGGACCGGGAGCGGCTCATGCTGCGCGAGCTCGGCGAAAGGCTCCTGCGCTTCGTGGAGGAGCTCGACTCGGTCCGCGATCGTGCGGCGGTCACCCAGGAGGAGCTGAGCGCGCGGCTCGCGGAGTCCATGAACCGGACGATGTACGTGCTCTCCATCGTCACGGCCATCTTCCTGCCCCTGGGGCTCCTGACGGGGCTCCTCGGCGTCAACGTGGGCGGCATGCCGGGCGTGGAGAGCGAGCAGGCCTTCACCTACGTCTGCGTCTTCATGGGCGTGGTCGCCCTCGGCCTCTGGGAGGTCTTTCGGCGCAAGCGGCTCCTCTGAGCGCCGCGCCCCGAGCGGGCGCGTCGGGAGCGTCGCGCGGGTCACCGGCTCGGAGGCGAGGCCGAGGAGCGGCCGCGCCGGACCCCGAGGGCTAGCGGCTCCGGTCGTCCACGAGCTGGAAGAACGCGCCGATGACGAGGGACGCCAGGAGCACGAGGAACCCGCTCCCGAGCTGCTCGCCGCCGTTCTCGGCGAAGGGGGAGAGGAGGATGAGGAGGAGGCTGATGGCGAGCGGGAGCTTCACCACGTGCCGTCCGACCCCTGCGAACGTCCAATCACTCAGGGGGTGCATTCTCGGGCCCGGGCGGAGGTTGGCCTCGCCCTGGCTGTGGGGCTGGGGCGCGGGCGGGGTCTTGTCCTTGCTCATGACGGTGGGTTGGCACTGACCTTGTGGAGGAGCGGACGCTCGGAGCGTCGCGGTCCTACAGAGCCTAACACCGCCGGGCGCGACCCGGGCTCAGTGCCGGGAGGGGCGAGGGCTCGCACGGCGTACAGCGCGATGGCGGGCGGTGAGGGCTCTCTCGAGCGCCCTCGGGCGGAGTGGGCGGCAGCCTCGCCGCCGGTGGGCCACCCTCAGAGGACCCTTCGGGGCGGGACGACCACGTTGGCGGTCAAGGTCCCGCCGACCAGGGCCGCGCCCACCAGGAGCATTTCGTAAACCGACGCCACCCCGCTGAGTGCGTTCTGGTCGGCAAAGGCGCTCAGGGCGCGATAACCGATGGCGCCGGGGACCAGCACCAGCAGCCCAGGGAGCAGCGGCACCGTGGCGGGCCGGTCCTTGAGCCGGGCGTACGCGTTGGAGAAGGCTGCCACGGCGAGGGCGCCTGCGAACGCGGCGGCAGCAGAGACCTGGACGGGACCCTCCGTGG
Organism: Planctomycetota bacterium; assembly: GCA_029248265.1. Taxonomy (GTDB): domain Bacteria; phylum Planctomycetota; class UBA1135; order UBA1135; genus Saltatorellus. The sequence goes on along the minus strand of JAQWJQ010000102.1, from coordinate 4,000 downwards.
CGTTCCCATGGACTGCAAGCCAGGCCGTGACCTTCGCGGCGGTGAAGCCGGCGGCGCTCGAGCCGAGGATCCAGGGGAGCTCCCGGATCCGAGCGCCGAAGAGGAGCCCGAACCCGGTGGCGGCGAGGGTGAGGAGGATGGCCAGGGCCGGGGCCGACGAGAGCCAGATCTCGGGCTCGGGCGGGTCGAACGGTCCAGCGAGGGGGATGAAGGTCCGTACGACGAGGCGACCAAGGTAGGCCCCGAACGCGATGGTCAAGAAGACCGTCATGGAGCCGGCGAGGCGGGCGGTGCCCGAGGCGAGGTTACGCGTTGCCAGTTCCACGAGCGCAACCGTCAGCGACAGGCCAGGGACCAGCACGATCACGGATGCGAGCGCGACCACCCGGTCGTCCACCGCACCCCGAAGGAAGTGAGCGCCGAGGAGGCCCACGCCCGCGGCCAGGAACGCCGCAAAGGGCTCGAAGGTCCCGGCGGTCCCCTCGTTACGCGAGGAGACTCGCTCGAGCAAGCCGATCACCAGGCCGACCGCTGCGGAGAGCAGCGCATCTGCCAGGCACCCGCCGAAGAAGATGGCCGCCGCGCCGGCCGCGAGGGCGTGCCCGATGAGGGAGGTGATCCCGCCGCCTCGGGTGGGCGCCGCGTGCATCGCCTCCATCCGCTCGAGGGCGGCGGCGTGGCTCAGGTCCTTGTCCTCAACCTCCTCGAGGATCTCGTCCATGATGACGAGCCGCCCGAGGTCAACGCCGCCGGGCTGTACGCGGAGGAGCCGCACCCCGGTCCCCGTCTGTGCGCCATCGAAGCCGAGGAAGATCGAGGTGGGTGAGGAGAACACCTGCACCTGTTGACCGGCGCCCGCGGCGAGCTTGACGATGACGCGCTCGAGCCGATGCGCCGGCGTGCCGTAGGCGTGCAGGAGCTCCGCGGTGCGCAAGAGGAAGCGCGTGATGTCGGGGGCACCGTGCGCGATGAGGGCACGGTGGCCGCCCTCGGCGGGCTGGAGAGTCGGGTGATCGGTCACGCGGGGAGTTTGGGCCTCCGTTCAGACCGAACAAGGGACCGCGGGCTGAATCCGCTCCGGCGGCGCGCTGATTCTCCCTGCGGGCCTGATCCGCAGGCAACAGGCCGCCCCACCTGCGCGCTTGCCTGGGCTGGTGTCTGAGCGGACGCGGCGCCGGGGGCGGGGCCTCAGGGCGCCGCAAGCGAGCCCGTCGAAGCCTTGCTGGAACCCGGCGAAGCCTCGCCGGGACCCTGCGAGGCTTCGCAGGGCCTCGGCGAGGCTTCGCTGGAGAGAGGTCCCAGGGCTCTCGCCCCAGGCCACATCGGGTCAGGCCTCGCTCAGGGGAAGCGGACCCGCACGCCGTCCGTGAAGTTCGAGGACGCGGCCGGTCCTTGTCCCACGTCCCGGTGCCAGGCCTGGAAGTGCCAGGTCTGTCCCGGCAGCAGCGAGACGGGGCCATTGGGGGTCGGGATCATGTCGAGATCAACGCTGCCCCCGAACGAACCGCTCGCGCCGGAGCTCAGGATGCCGCCCGCCGCGCCGCGGCCGATCGCGCCGCCGACGCACACAAAGCCGGGAGCGCCGCCGAAGGCCGGGAAGTCCGTCTCGGTGAGGGAGTTCAGGAAGAAGCCGAAGGCCTCGGTCGGGAGGTTGCTGGCCGTGAGGTCCATCGTCCTCGCGACGAGATCCACGTTCGACGCGGTGATGGATGAGGCGGCGCCCGTGCTGTTGAGTTCGGTGGAGCAGTAGTTCTCGATCACCGGACCTGTCGGGTTCCACGGCAGCAGCTCGAAGGCCGAGAGCTTGGGGCGGTCGACGTAGGAGAAGAAGTTCATGTCTAGCGAACCGCCGGTCACTTCGATGGTGAACTCCTTGATGCTGGCGGCAGCGGCGCCAACGTCGCGGAAGATGTCGTATCGGTTGAGCACGAGCTGTCCTTCGAGTTCGACGTCGAAGACCCGCTTCCCGACGCCGCCTTGGTTGGCTCCGCCGCCCGGAGCGCCCCAGTAGATCTCCGCGAAGTGGAGCCGGACGAGGTAGAGGCCGTCATCCGCGGGAACCTGGTAGGAGATCTGCGTGGGGTTCTGGTTCGTCCCGCTGCGCTCGGTCAGGTAGAGGAGGTCGTCGTCGGTACCCGCAATGTCGGTGATGTTTTGGTTGGTGTAGGTGCCGCCCTCGACGACCCCGAGGTCCGCGCACCAAGGCTCGCCGAGGTTCAGGGAGGGACCGCCGGCGTTGACGCGCAGTCCCGTCGGGTAGCCCGCCCCGCCGGGGCGGCGGAGGGTGTCCGGTGTGACCGTCCCGTTGACCTGCTCACCAGAGGCGACGATGATCTCTCCATTGATCATCTTGGCCGCCGGAGCGAGCAGAGGCTGAGGGAGAGCGGGGAGGGTGGACCACGTGTCTGTCGTGGTGTCGAAAGCATCAATGCTGGCGGTGGAGTCCTGCGTGAGCGTCTCCACGCGGCCCCCTACGAGGAGGATGCGGTCGCCGTCCACGATGGTCCCGGGCTCCGTGTGGGAGCGGGGGAGGGGGAGATTCACCCCCGTCGTCCAGCCTGCCTGGGGATCCCAGATCTCCACGATGTTGCTGTGCACGGCCGGCTTGATGTCGTGCCCGAACTGTCCGCCGAGGATGTAGCCCTTGCCGCCGCACATGGCGGTCGCGAAGTGGTTTCGTGGCGTCGGCAGGGGGTCGGACGCGATCCAACTGCCGGCCGGATCGTCGAGGTCAAGGATCCAATGGTCCCCCTCGTCGGTCTGCCTATCAACGGCTATCCCGCCCACGAAGTGGAGCTCCCTACCAATCCTGAAGGCGCCGCCGCTTGCCCTCGGCGCAGGCAGCGGGGGGCCCGGAGCCCAGGAATCGTTGAGGATGTCGTAGGTCCAGGTCTGGTCCACCACGTCGCCGGGTTCGTTCCCAACCGTGCCTCCCACGAACCAGACTTCTTGGGTCACCTCGTCCACGGCAATCCCCGCGTGCGTGAGGGCGGTGGGCATGCTCTGGCGAGTGCTCCAGGCGTCGGTCTGCGGGTCGTAGGCGTCGACCCTCGTGGAGGCTACGAGACCTTGCTCCCAACCGCCGAACAAGACCAGGCTTCCATCGAGGACGACGGTCTGGGATTCGAGCCGCGGAACCGGAACGGGGGCTCCGGCGGACCAGAGGCAGTCCTGAGCCGGAGAGGGGAGGGCGAGAGCGAGGAGGAGAATCGTGCTGGACATGCCGCGAAGATAATCCAGTGCGTGGCTTGTTGGGGCGCTGACCGCCCCCGCTTCGACCCCAGATTCCCTCCGTGGATCGAAATGAGAGAAGGCCGCGTGAGGGCGCTCTTCGCGCCCGCGCGCTGCGTCGCCCCTGCTTGCTCGCGGCGCGCCCATTCGATCGAAGTCGTGGCTCTGTGGCCCCTGCCCAGGCCCCAATCGGGTCGCTACTGGAACGTGACGGAGACCGCGTCTGTGAAGTTCGAGTTCAGGGGGGGGACGTCTCTGTGCCAGAGCTGAAAGCGCCACGTCTCGCCGGCCTGGACCGCGACGGCTCCGGTGGGCTGGGGCATGGTGAGCAGATCCACCGCGCCGATCATCGTGCCCGTTGATCCCGCAGACAGCACGCCGCCGCCAACGCCGCGGCCGATGTTGCCGGCGACGCACAGGGTGCCGACGCTGCCGGGGATCGGGGAAATGCTCCCGGCAGTGGTCGACGCCAGGAAGTAGCCCAGGGAGTTCCGCGGGAGGCTGCGCGCACTGACCTTGAAGTCGTTGGTCACCACGTCGATGCTTCCGAGGATGGAGACCTCTCCGGGGACTCCCGTGGAGTTGGGCGTGGCCGGTGCGCAGTAGGTGACGCCGAGCGCCTCGCAGCGATCGACGGTGCCGTTGCCATCGAGGTCTACAGTGGCGCCGAAGTTGCCCGCATCGCAGGCGTTGCCGCTCCAGAAGAGCAGCGCGAGGTCGTGAGCCTCCTCGCCGATCTCCTGGCCCATCTGGCGGCCCGGCAGGTCGT
>JAQWJQ010000134.1 GCA_029248265.1 Planctomycetota bacterium | reverse complement strand
GGGATGGGCCGCTCAAGCGGTCTAGGATCGTCCCTTGAGGAGAGGGTCCAGCCCCGCAAGGAGTGGCGCACGGTGGCTCTGTAGGCCCTTCCGCAACCCAAGGTAACGCCGCTCGGGCCCCGTTCACCGATTTCCACTCCGGCGACCGGAGTCGCCGCGAATGATCCACATCGCCTCGTTGGGGGGATGAGGAGAATCAAGGGGACGGGGGCTGGCCGGCCCAGGAAGGAAGCGGCAGCGGAGTTGTGCGCGATAGTGGCTACGAGCCGGTGGTAATCGCAACGGAGACCAGGGAGCTTGGACTGGCGCTCAACGCCTTGGGCGCCTCGATCGCGGGGCCGTTGACTGGTGCCGCGACATCGGGGCCACCCGCCGGCTCAAGCCCGATGGCGATCGAGGAGTGCCCGCAATTCTGCGACGGGTCGCTGCCGACCGAATGCGGCTTCTGCGGCTTTGTCGTCGGAGCCAATCGAATCAGTCCACGAGCGGTAAAGAAAGTCAAGAAGTCGGTCGAGGTGATGGCTCGGCTCATGGAGCTTGAGGATTTCATTGGCGGCCCCGTTGCCACGCGGAATCAGATCATCATCAACCTATTCACGACGCAGACGTTGCCGAACCGCTCGCCCGCTGTCATGGCCGCCTTCGAGGGCACGCGCTTCTCCGCGACGCTCTGATCCCTCTTGGCCGCCCGCTGCGGCCCGTGATCGAGAAGGAGGCCCCGCGGCATGCGCCGCGGGGCCTCCTTCGTAGACCGTCCGGTCCGCCCTACTGGAACGTCACCTCGACTCCCTGGGAGAAGTTCGACGCCGCACTGCCCATGGAGGAGTCACGGAACCAGGTGGAGAAGTTGAACACGTCTCCTGGCGCCGCGGCGATGAAGCCGGTCGGGCTGGGGATCATGGTCAGGTCCGCGGGGAGCATGATCTCACCCGAGGCTCCGGAGTTCAGGATCTGGCCCGTGCCGACGTAGCGACCGATGGCGCCGCCCAGGCAAAGGTTGCCCTGGCTACCGCCCGGGTTGGCCACGAAGCCCTGGGACTGGCTGACGAGGAAGAAGCCGAGGGAGTTGGCCGGCATGGAGCTGCAGACCAAGGTGAAGTCGTTCAGCGACGCGACCGGCGTCCCGGTGACGCTGATCACGGCCGGTGCTCCGGATGAGTTCGTGACCGCCGGGCCGCAGAAGCTCGTCCCGAAGCTCGGGCCGGTGACGGGGAAGAGCTGGATGCCGTTCAGGCTGTCCCACCATGACGTGACCGCAATGTCGATGACCAGCGCCTGGCCCGCGCCCACGGTGACCGTGTGCTCGGCGTGGGTGATCCCCGCCAGGTAGCCGGAGCAGAAATCCCCGCCGACGTCCTGGGCGGGATCCGCGGACCCAGGCACGGCGACGTTGGTCAGGAAGGAGGAAGCCTCCGGCGCCATGGCGTAGGTGAGGACCGTGTAGGTCCCGCCCGGGAGCCCGTCGAAGCGGAACTGGCTGGGGCCGCCGATGAAACCGCAGTCGTCCATGAGCGCCTGGTCGTCGCCCGTGGAGCAGAGCTGGTCGCGGAACACGGAACCCTGGACAAACCCGAGTCCGTCCCAGGTCAATGTCACCGCGGTGGCGCTGCCGCCAATGTCGCTGAGCGGCGGGCTCACCAGAACCGGGCCAAAGTTGTCGAGGTTGAGGTTGTTCCAGAAGCCACCCACTGAAGCGGCTGCCCCAAACGTGGTGGCCGGGGTTCCTGCGCCGCCCGACACGCTGCCGATGTCGACATAGATGGAGGGCTGCTGGGCAAGGGCGACGCCACCTGAGGCGATCGCGATGGCAAGACTGTGAAGTAAACGGTTCATACGAATCCAGGGGAAGGCGTTCTGAGACACGACGACATCGCTACCCACAAGGTGGATAAGCGATCCAAGCTGCCACTTGGCGGGCCGGCGTAGCCGCCAACCGCGAGCAGCTCGCCCTCGGACGAGCGTGCGAGGCCTGCTCCATAAAGTTCCTCCCCGGGGTGATCCGCGGAGGAGTGGGTCCCGGCCACGGGGTCGTAGAGGTCACCCAGCGTTGAGTCGTGGGGGTCTCCGGGCGACAGCGTCCCCGGTCCGTCCACGATGGCGCTGGAGAAGGTGAGGAGCTCCCCGGTATCCAGGAGCGCCGCCTGAATGGGATCAAGCGGCCACGCCTGCACCGGGAGCCACTCTCCGCGAATGCCGCGCAGCTCCGCTCCGTCCCCGGGCTGGAAGCGAGGGGCCGACAAGAAGGCGTCCCCCCAGTTCGCGAGGTCGTCCTGCGAGCCGTCGCCCCCGTCGCGAACCACGAGCAACAGCTCGCGTACTCCCCGGAGCCCCACTCGGCCGGTGAAGACCGGCGCGTCAGCGCCCGTCAGCAGACCCGAGCTGTAGAGGAGGGCGCCGTCGCCGTGGACCTCGAAGATCACGGATCCGGAGCTGCCCACGGAGTCATCGATGCCGACCCAACTGCTGAGGGCATATGCGCGACGATCCAGGTCAAAGGCGATGACGCTGGTGGAGGAGCAACCGATACCGCTGGCATAGGTCTGCCCGCCGATCGTCAAGGTGCCCCCGTCGCCCGCAGCGGCGCCCCCGTTGCTCGCATCCGCCTCGACAGGTCCGAGCCCGTTCTGAGCCCAGAGCGGCGTGAGCTGCGAGACCGGCTGACCCGCCCGCACCGGCGTGCGGCCAGGACGGGCACCGATGTTCGTGAAGCCGGTCCCTGATTGGGCCGCGGCTGGAACGACCGTTGCGAAGGCAAAGAGGGCGAGGAAGAGGCTGCGCATGGATGGGCGGAGCGGTCGCTGGGCCAGGGACCGGCAAGCGGCCTGTTCCGGGACAGAACGACGCCGAATGCGTCCTAGGTCCCTTCTGAGGCGTGCCTACCTATCCCCAGACGCCGTGGGCGCCCGATTGGTTCCTAAAAGGTACCCCCCTCCAGCGAATGGGGAGCCCCAAGCCTCAATCCAGGCCGTTCTCGTCGGCGTACGCCCTGATCTCAGGCTCCCCCACGAGGCGGGCGTAGCGATCCGGTTGGGTGCGCTTGTAGCCCGCGAGCAGCGCGGGCGAGAACTCGCTGATGAGCATCAGTCGGCGCGCAGCATCGCTGCGAAGCGATTGCGTGTCGCAGCCAACAATGATCCGAACCATGTCCTCGAGTGGATAAGCGATCCAAGCTGCCACTTGGCGGAGCAGCGGATCGTGGGGGGGGGTGGTTGAAGGGGAACAGAAGGGAGGGGCGTGGACCGCCCCGGCCGAGGGTCCGGCCAAGGGATGGGGCGCTGGCGGATAAGCGATCCAAGCTGCCACTTGGCGGAGCCGCGGATCGTGGGGATGGTTGAAGGGGAATCTAAGGGACGGGCGATGACTGCCCCGGCCGAGGGCCCGGCCCAGGGATGGGCCGCTCAAGCGGTCTAGGATCGTCACTTGAGGAGAGGGCCCAGCCCCGCAGGGAGTGGCGCGGGAAGACTCTCCACCATGTACCTCGGCGCCGCTCGGTCGGGCCACCAAGTTCAGCCGGCGCCCTCAGCGGAGGGGCGTCGGCGTCGATCGGGGCGCGCTGGGGTGGCCGTGGGGCGGCGGATCAGGCGAAGCGCAGCTGGGGCTCGGGTCGGGCGGGCGCGAGGGGTGGGGGCTCGGCGCGGAGGCCCAGGTGGTGGAGGATCCGGCGCGCGACGAGCGGGGCGGTGAGGGTGGCGACGCGGTGGCAGCGTCCGCCGCACGTGGGGCAGCGCAGCACGTCGAGCCAGGAGGAGCGAGCCTCAACCCAGCCTGATCAGAACCGTCTGGCGAGCTCGGCGTCGATACTCTCAACCAGCTCCGCAGTTTGGCTCCCAAAAACCTGCGCGCTCACCTCGAACCACTTGACCGTCTCCATGTAGGTGCGGACGTGGTAGCGGAACTTGTCACTACGCCGGAGCTGCTCATAGTCACGTGGCACACTCCGCAAACTAGTCCCATCAAAGCTCGTGACCGGCTCACCATCCTGGACAAAGTTCTCCAGACCAAAGGTGTACTCAAAGCTCTCCTGCGCTTCGTTTAGCTTCACCTTGTCCGAGAATGCAAACAGGATCTCTTCCCTCCGCTTCATGCCAGAGAGGCGCCTCTCGAAGTGGTGGATGACCTCGTTTCGAAGCTCTCGGCTGTCAACGATGTCGACTCCATGGCTCTGCATGGTCTTGTATCCCCCAAGGTCTGTATC
>JAQWJQ010000084.1 GCA_029248265.1 Planctomycetota bacterium | reverse complement strand
GACCAAGGGGTACACCCTCTTCGACAGCGCTGTGGCCGAGGAGGTGGTCGGCGCGCGTACCGACCCCCGCTACGGGGACCGCGACCCACTGGCGGAGGTGCTGCACGAGGCCCACCGCCACGGGATCGAGGTGATCCCGTGGTTCGAGTACGGCTTCGCCGCGGGCCACGAGACCTTCCCCGGCAAGGCCCTCGTGACCCACCCCGAGTGGGCGGCCATCGGGCGCGACGGCGAGCCTGTGGTGAAGAACGGCTTCGCCTGGATGAACTCCCTGGCAGAGGGCCCCCAGGACTTCCTCACCGACCTCGTGGTGGAGTGCGCCACCCGCTACGACGTGGACGGGGTGCAGGGGGACGACCGGCTCCCGGCGCTCCCGGCCGAGGCGGGCTACGACAGGGCGACGACGCTCCTCTATCGCCAGCGCACCGGCGCCGACCCGCCAAAGGACATCCATGACGCCGCCTGGACCCAGTGGCGCGCCGACCGGCTCACGGGCTACCTCGCGGAGCTGCGGGACGCGGTGAAGGAGCTCAGCCCGGACCTCGTGTTCTCCATGGCGCCAGGCGCTCCGAGCTGGGCGCTGCGCGACTACCTGCAGGACCAGAAGACATGGGTCGAGCGCGGGCTCGTGGACGCCCTGCACCCCCAGCTCTACAGCCGCGACCTCGCGGGCTACCACTCCATGGCCGACGCGACCCTCGCCATCGAGTGGCTGGGCCGCCGCCGCGACCTCGTCTCCCCCGGGGTGCTCTCGAGCTTCCGGGACTACTTCATCTCCGAGGAGGTCGCCGTCGGCTCCATCGCCGCCAACCGCGCTCGCGGCTTCGCCGGCGAGGTGTGGTTCTACGAGAAGGGCCTGGTGCGAGAGGACGGGGCGCGGGGAAAGGACCTGCGCGCGGGCCCCTACCTGAAGCGCGCGCGGCTCCCCTGGCGGAAGTCCTCCTCCTGGCGCCCTGCGGCCCTCGTGGGCGCCGCGGCCGAGGTCGACGGCGAGGCGTCGTGGACGGCCACGCCAGCGGTGCAGGGGCTGTACTCCATCTGGGTGAAGGAGCGCCCCGGGAGCGCCGAGGGAGCGGAGGCCGCGGCGCCGCGCTGGCGCTCCATCGGCGCCAAGCGCCTCGGCGCCGGGCGCGCCATCGAGCTGCTGCGCGCGCCCCTGGGCGAGGTGCTGGCGGTGGAGGCCCTCATCGACCGCCGCGCCGAGCGCCAGTGATCAGTCCGCGGGCGGGGCCAGCAGCCGCTCGCACATCCACAGCGCCCGGGGCACGTGGAAGCAGCCCTTGTAGGGGCCGGCCTTGAAGCGCTGGGAGACCGCGCCCTCCCGGGTGAGGTAGCCGAACCACTCCCCGTGCTCGGGGTCGGGGAAGCGGTCCATGGCCCAGCTCGCCACCTCCTCGAAGCGCGCCCACCAGCGCGCCTCGCCGGTGCGGCGCCACGCGATCAGGGTGCCGATCATGGCCTCGCAGTGGGGCCACCAGAGCTTCATGGACCACTCGAGCTGGGTCGGGCTGTGGCCGCCCGCGTCGAGGAAGTAGTAGAGCCCCCCGTGGTCGGTGTCCCAGCCCATGTCGAGCGCCCCCTCCATCATCGCGAAGGCGTCGGCCTCCAGCGCCGCGTCCCCCGCTCGCGCGGCGTGCTCCGCCATGAACCAGCCCGCCTCGATCACGTGGCCGGGGTTCAGGAGGCGCCCCTCGGGGGCGTCGATCGGCGTCCCGTCCAAGCCCACCTGCTCCCGCACGATCCCGCGCGCGCGGTCGAAGTGCAGGAGCACGTCCGCCACGCAGCGACGCTCGATGGCGTCGTAGTCGGCCCGGTCGTCGAAGGTCGCCGACCCGGGCTCCCCCCGCAGCTCCGCTACGAGGTTGAGCAGGATCATCGGGACCGCCAGATCCCGGGCCGGTCGGGCGCCGGAGAGGGTCGGGCGGCCGAGGGGCGTCGGGTCATCCACGAGGGCGAGGACGCGGTCGAAGAGCTCCAGCGCCCGCGCACGGTAGCTCCCGTCCCCGCTCGCCCGGGCGAACTCGGCGTAGGCCATGACCAGGAAGCACTCGGAGAAGATCTTCCGCTGGAGCTTCACGGGCGCCCCGTCCCGGCGGAGCTGGAAGAACGCGCGCCCGTCCGATCCCACCGCGTGCCGGGCCAGGAACTCCGCCCCCAGGCGCGCTGCCTCCAGGTAACGCTCGTCCCCGCGGTCGAGGAAGAGCTTGGAGAACATCCACACCTGGCGGCCCTGGAGCCAGACGTGCTTGTCGTCGCCAAAGCAGGAGCCGTCCCGGTCCAGCTGGTTCAGGTACCCGCCGTACTCGCGGTCGAGGGAGTGCTCGAGCCAGAAGGGGACGACGCTCCCCCAAAGGTCATCGGCGATCCGGCGCCGCCAGGGCTCGGGGTCAGGGGTGGCTTGCGTCACTGGGGTCCTCCATCCGATGGGGTGCCGCGTCACGCGCCCTCGAGGCCGCGCTGCCACTCCGTGTAGAGCCGGTGCAGCCCGTGGGCCGACGGGAACATGGAGTTCGGGCTCATGAAGTGGCTGTACTCGAAGGTGATGAGCTTGTCGACGCCGGCGGCGCGGGCCGCGTCGATCTTGTAGCGCAGCTTGGGCCAGGTGATGGGCGGGAACTTGATGTGCACGTCCCGGTCGAAGCTCTCCACGTTGGACCAGCAGGTGATCCCGCGCTCGCGGGCCAGGCGCGCGTTGGTGGCGAGGTAGCCGGGGAGCTCGGAGAACTCCACCTGCCCGTCCTGGAAGGCGACGACGTCCACGAGCCCCTGGATCCGGTCGAGGATCCGGCCCCAGTGCTCCGCGTGCTCCTCGAGGGTGAAGGGGCGGTCGAACTGCTTCGCGCCGCGGGGGTACGGAGAGATCAGGATCGGCAGGTCCCGCAGCCCCTTGAGGTGCGCAGCGAGGTCCTCGTAGACGCGCATGACCGACTCGTCGAAGGCGTCGATCTCGTGGCTGATGTACCAGCCGCCGAAGGCCTCGTGGTCCCCGTAGCGCGCCACGAACTCCTCGGTGAAGGCGCGGTTGACCTCGACCTCCTGGGCGTGCTCCCCCTTCATCCAGTGGTCGCCGGAGTCGTAGGTGCCGAACCAGAACGTCATCCCATGCTCGCTGGCGAGGTCGAGAAACCACCGCACCAGGTCGTCCTGCACGATCAGGTACCCGTGCCGGCGCTTCAGCACCTCGGAGGGGAAGGCGCAGCGGTCGCGGTAGCCGGCGCGGATCAGGATGACCGTGTCGATGCCCGACGCCTTCATGGCGCGGAAGTCTCGGGCCCACGCCTCCCGGTCCCAGTTGGCCGAGGGGATGTCGTGGCTGATCTCGTCGAGGAAGGTGCCGGTGATCATGGGCCGTCCATGATCCCCCGAAACACCGCGATGCGCAACGCCCGCGCGGGCTCGCCCCCACCTGCCCAGGCGGCCAACGAGCGCCGCGGCGGCCTCGGCTTCCCGGCGCGGCTGGTCCGCCTCCGCGCCTCCACGCCGCGAGCTCTCGGTTTCACTCGCCGAGCTTCTCGCTCACCGTCGCGCGTCTCCAACCCGCCCAGCACCGCGCGCTCACGCTCCGCCAGGTCGCCGCTTGGAGCGCCTGTCCCTCGCCCGACGCGGGCCTCGAGGGCCACATCCTCGCGCCGCGCCTCGACGACCCGGCAGGGGCCGGGCTCCACACCCCGGTCTCAACGTTCGGGCCGTGCCATTACGCGGTGCGCTCGGCGCGCTGGCGCTCCACGGGCGATGTCGACGAGCTCGACGAACACGACGAGGCTCCGCACGAATGGCGGAGCCTCGTCGTGAGCGAGTCGCGGCCCAAGGCCCGCTCGCAGGTCATCGCAGCGCTACGCGAGCGCCAACCCGTGGACGACGCCCCGCTCCGCGGCAAGGCGGAGGGGAGCGCCGGCTTGGAGGCGTCCCGGTCGGCCCAGGTCGGGCGTCAAGGGAACGGCCACACACCGGCGAGGGACGCCGCCCTGGGGATTACTGGAAGTCGACCGACAGGCCGTCCGTGAAGTTGGACGTGGCCAAGCCGCCCACGGCGTCACGGTACCAGCACTGGAAGTTCCAGGTGTCCCCGGTGGCCACCGCGACGGATCCCGTGGGCTGGGGGATCTGGGTGAGGTCCAGGGCCAGGGAGATCTCGCCGGCGGACCCGGCGTTCTGGATCTGACCGGGGCCCACGTAGCGGCCGATGGCGCCGCCGAGGCAGAGGTTGCCCTGGCTGGTCCCGGGGTTCGCCGTGAAGCCGCTGTCGACGCTGGCGAGGAAGAAGCCGAACGCGTTGGCCGGCAGGTCGCTGGCGCCGAGGGTCAGGTTGAGGTCGGCTGCGAGGACCGAACCCTCGCCGCTCATGCTGCCGAAGGTGCCGGTGGAGTTGGCGTTGGCGCTGCAGTAGTTCGTGCCGATCGACCCGTCGAGGGCGAAGATGTGCACGTTCCGGTTGCCGAAGTCGAGGATCGCGAGGGTCCTGGACGCGGCGTCCCAGCTGAAGTCATAGAGGGCCACGCTCGTGTTCGGGCTGAAGTTGCCCCAGTCCGCGGTGACCGGGACGCCGTCCGGAGTCATGAGGTTCACGACGGTGAAGAAGTCCTGACCGCCGCTCGAGAGCACCCGGTCGTTCCAGATCACGTAGTCCGCGAAGTCGCCGCCGAGGTGGGCGACGTTCTGCCCGGAGGTGAAGTTCGCGTCGATGGGCTGATCGAACAGGATCGCGGAGTTGGCGCAGCCGTTGTCGCCGCTCCGGTCCCACTTGATCACGTTGTTGCCCTCGCGGAGGTAGATGTCTCCGCTCTGGTCGTCGAAGTCCATGTCCCGCCAGAAGGTGCCTTCAGGGGTGAGGATGATCATCCCGTTGGCGCTTGACCAGATGTCGGCGCCGTTCGCGGTGTCCTGGAGGGCTCGACGGCCCGAGCCGAAGGTGGTCCACGCCACGCCCGTACCGAGGGCCGGATCACCGCCCGGGAAGCCGGGGTCGAAGGCGACTCCGCTCCCCCCACGGCCGGTCTTGGCCCAGAGGAGGTTCCCGGTGAGGTCGTGCTGGGCGATGCCCTGCGGGCTGGCGGTGCCGTCGTCGAAGGAGGCCGAGAGGCCATTCGGCGTGATGTCAAGGCCGACGTAACCCCGGAGGTTGGGCGCTGCGAGGGGCGCGAAGGGGGCCCCGAAGGTGGCCGCTGTGAGGGCATCCTCGATCTTGAGCAGCGAGACGTCGATCGTCTGGCCCGAGCCGTTGTAACCCCCGACGTAGAGGTCGGCGCCGTTCCAGGCGACGCAGAACGGGTTCGATCCGATGTACTCCGCGTTGGCCGGGTTGGAGGTGGAGTCGAGGTCGATGGTGGCGAGTTCCGTGAAGGTGGCCTGCGCGGATGCGTTGGCCGCGAGCAGCGGGAGGGTGGCGATATAGAGAGCTTTCATGGCAAGCAGCAATTGATGGGGAAGGGCGCCAGGGCGGCGCCGGTGACGAAAGTCCGGGGCGGTGGCAACCGACCCGAGTTTTAGTCTCACACCCAACCTGCTTGTTTGTGGAGATAGGGAAAGACCTAGTACCCTCCCCGACCCCTGCGTTTCTGGCGGCGAGCGTTTCGAATAGAGAACGATTCCCTGGGCGGTGGACCGGAGCCCCATCGAAAGCGTGTCGCGCCGATCGAGGTCGGCCGCAGTGCTTCCCCGGAGCCTCGCGTCGCTCCGTCGGCCAGCGTCGTCCGCGGGATCCAGGCGAGCCACCTCGCGTTCGGCGCTGCTCGAGTCCCTCCCTGGGGAAGTCCGAGCCGATCAGGGCCAGCTCCTGGCGCATGTCCCTGAATTCCTCCCCCCCCCACGACCCCACGTCCCGCCGAGTGGCAGCTTGGGTCGCTGATCCCCTCGCGGGTTCAGGCGGCCTGCTGGACGACCTCATCGGCGCCGACGGACAGCCCCCCCCACCTTTGGGAGCATCCGTGGACCCGAGGAGTGGCCGTTCACGGTGTGTCCTACCTCCCGGACCCATCGGGCCGTCACGCCCCTCATGCAGCGATCCCCTGCTGGTGATCACGGCGCGGGGGTGACCCCCGCCTGTCGCGCGCCACGCCACCGCGGAGCCCCGGCGACCCCTCCTTTGCCCGCGACGGCTGCGACCGTCGAGTCGAGGCGAACTATGATGCGACCATGGTCCTCCGCCTCCTTCCCTGGCTTGCTGCCGCCTCGCTGGCATGCCCCTGGACCGCGACGGGTGAGGCCCCTTCTGCGGGCGGCACCCGCCAGGTGCGGGACTCCGCGCAGGACCTGACCCAGGGCCCCACCCCACGCCCGACCTTCACGGACCCCGCGCTGTGGGTCCTGCGCGAGGACCTCCAAGGCAAGCTCCCCAAGGCGATCACGGTCCGCGAGTTCCGCGACGACGCGCTCCCCCTCCGCGGCTGGCTGGTGACCGCACGCCCGGACGAGCGCTGGCGCCCCGAGGCCAGCCAGCCGGAGGCCGGCCTGCGCACGACCTCTGTCCAGGCCGCCGCCCTCGGCGCGGTGGTGGCGGTCAACGCGGGCTTCTTCGCCTCCTCCGGATCGGTCAGCACCGTGGTGGACGAGGGCGAGGTGGTTTGCTGTGGCCCCTCCGCCGTGAACCGCGGGGGCCGCCCCTACCCCGTGACCCGCGCGGCCATCGGCTTCGACCGCGAGGGCCGGGCGGACTGCGCCTGGACCTGGTGCTTCGATCGAGTCGTCTACGCCCTCGAGGCCCCCGTGGACAACGCCCCCGGCAAGCCGGCCCAGGCCCCCACCCGCGACCAGGGCCGGGTATGGGAGGGCGTCGAGGAGCTCCTCGGAGCGGGCCCGATGCTCGTCGCGAACGGCGCCCTCCACAACACCGAGATCGCCGAGTGCTTCCAGTCCCTGGGCAGCACCTCCCGCCACCCGCGCACCGCCGCAGGCTGGGCCGAAGACGGCGCCCTCCTCCTCCTCGTCCTGGACGGCCGCAGCAAGACGAGCCGCGGGGCGACCCTCAACGAGACGGCCGCCATCCTCCTGGCCCACGGCGCCCAAGAGGCCCTCAATCTCGACGGCGGCGGCTCGACCACCCTGTGGGTCGCAGGCCAGGTCCAGAACCAGCCCAGTGACACGGCCGGCGAGCGCCCGGTCGCGTCGATCCTGGCCCTCGTCCCGCAGCCAGACCCCGGCGGCTAGCGCCTCGCCCCTGACCCGGGGCCACACCGCGACGCCCTTGGTGGGCAGACCACATCGAACTCCACGGACGCGGTGGCGGTGACGTTCCATTGACCGTGGCAGCAGGGCATGGTCCGCGTAGCGGTCCGTCCCAGGACGCAGCGGGGTGCACTTCGGTGCCTCGCCAATCACAGCGGAACGCGCCCCACGGGTGTGGGGCGCGTTCCGTGTTGTGGGGATGGTGGAGGCGGGGGGAGTCGAACCCCCGTCCCGGGTCAGACGAGTGACGACGGAAGGCTCGACGCAGGCGGCTCTTGCGTTGGCCTAGCTGAGGGGCGCGATGGCGTCGGGTCCGCTCAGTGGTCCGCGCCACAGGCCGACGGCGCTGCGGACGAGGAGTCATGCGACTCCGGTTCCTCGCAAGCACTTCTTGAGCGTCGCAAGGGAGGGTCCGGTTCCGGCAACGGCACTTCCCCCACCCTCGAGGCCTTGGAGGCGGATAGTGCCGGTGGCCGTTTGCGTTCCGATGCCGCCGCCCACCCTGATCAGGACCTCCAGCGTCTGCTCGTGGCCTGGCCAATGATCCCTGAGAGCGCTCGGGTCAGCCTTGCCGATCTTGCCTGTGCCTATCAGCCGACTGCTCGAGTGACGTCCGAGTCTCTTCGCAGCTTCTCGACCAAGGGGTCCTCCCGAGTGCAGGAGAGCTGAAGGCTCTTGAGCCGCAGCTCCGGGCACAAAGCCGCCAAATCAGTTCACCGTGGCCTGATCCCTGCCCCACCGCCCGGGTCGGGCTCCCTATCAGACCGGTGGCTCTATCCAGTCGTCTCGCCCCCCCCCATTGAGCCGGCAGAACCTCTTCTCCCTCCCGAGACACTGGCGTGCGAGAAAGCGGCGCCGACGGACCGCGCGGCCGCCCCCGGCGCGCTGGGGAACCGCCAGCGGGATGGCTACTTCATCCGTTGGTCGTTGCCAGCGGTGTGTGATTCGCATCGATCCAGCATGGAGCAGCGATCGCCGGAGGGCTCCAGTGGCCTTGAGCGCTGCGCGTCGGTGCCTATCGGTGGG
>JAQWJQ010000132.1 GCA_029248265.1 Planctomycetota bacterium | reverse complement strand
AGGATGGGCTTCGCAGCAACCTCGCCCCGATCCTCAAGCAGGTCCGCAGCCTCAGCGACCGCACGGGAAAGGACGGCTCGGGACCGCCCGCGGACGTGGAGGTGGTCCCTGGGGCTGAACCGGGACCACGGCTGAAGGTGGGCAAGGTGCGCATCGTGGGGATCCGCGCCCGCCTCAAGGTGGACGGCATTCCGGGGATCCAGGCCGTGGACGAGGTCGTCGAACTCCCGCCTATCGAAAGGGACTGGTCGGCAGCCTCCGGCGAGGACGGCCTCACGGTGGCCGAGCTCGGCGGGCAGCTTCTCGATGAGCTCCAAGTGACCGCGCTCGAGCAGCTCCGTGGCGAGGTGCCCGATGAGGTCGTCGACGCCGTGCAAAAGGGCCTTGTCATCGGCCTCGACGAGCTCATCGACGGGACCGCTGGAGACCTCAAGGGGCTCCTCAACGAGGAGGCGAGCGGCCTCCTCAAGTCCGGGGCCTCGCTCTTCGAGAACCGCTAGCCCAGCCCCGGACGCGCCGGCGGCTCGGGGTCTCCTTCCTCACCGTACCTGCCGAGGCGCCAGACCTGTCGGCGGTAGCTTCGGAGGTCCAGGAGCGTCAGGGATTGCGTGGCTCGGAGGGTGACCAGTTGTTCCGTCACCCGAGACGGGTGACGGAGGGCATCCGCCAGCCGCTGCTCCGAGGCCGCTGCCCCTGCATGCTCGCCGCGCAGGAGCGCACTCCGCAGGCAGGCCCGCGCCCCGTCCGTATCCGACGCGACCACGCGCCAGGCCGAGCGACGCAGGCGACGGCGGGCCTGTCGGCGCCGCCAACGCCGATCCCCCGTGTCACCCGCCACAGTGTCGCGCCGATCCACCGCGCCAGCCTCCAGGGCCGCTCGCAAGACCCGCTGCGCGCCCCCACTCCTCCACCATCGGAGGAAGCTCAACCGCAGCCGAAGGCGTGGGCGGGCCGCGGCTCGTCGTACACCATAAAGGGCGCCGTCGACGACGGATTCCACGAGGATGGCCTCGCCAAAGAGCGCTGACCGGACGCCGTGAAGGTCCCCATGCACCAGGACATGCAGGGCCCTGAACGCCTCTGGGTCCGAGCGTGGATCGGTACCGAGGAGGGCGGCCAGGCGACCGCCGAGCCCGTTCTCCAGGGCGCGATTCAGCCGCACGATGCCCCTGCCTGCCCGCCGTGTCAGCGAGGCCACTCGCCGGACGGTCGCCGGGCTCGCTCCCAGGTAATCGGCGTCCAAAGCCGCCCAGGAGGCGCCCCAATCTCCCGCCGCTCCTCCACCGCGGACCTCCGCGCAGGCGAGGTCCACCGCACCGGTCAGGCACCAACCGTGATATTCCGGATCCAGAATGGCCCGCAGCTCCAGGGCCGCGATCGCGGCGGGGCCGCGCATCCGCTGGATCTTCCGCGCCGCCACGTCGAAGCCAGACTCGTGCTCCGGGCCCGCCTCCAATGCCACCCCGGGGTTTCGGATCGCGCCAACGGCCCGGACCAGACGCCGGGCTCCGCGGACCAAAATGCGCGCCCCGAAGGCGGTGATCCGGAGAGGGAGCAGCAAGACCCGTCCGCCCTGGAGCCATTCCTCGTACAGGCTCCTCAGGTTGAGCACCCGTGACTCGAGCGGGAGGAGGTGAAGGGGATAGGTACCAAAGACCGAGCGCACCAAGGCGCGACGATCCGCGCGCATCTTCACGGCGACCTCATCCCCGAAGCGGCGCGTGACCTCCTCGTCCCGCTGCGCGTGGTCGTCAAGAAAGTGGAGCACGGTGAAGGCCGTGGTCAGCTCACTCTTCGCGGATTGCGCAGGCCCTCCCCCGCGGTCCGCGTGACGCCCTCCCGCCTGCCCACGCGGAACAGGGGCGGCGCCTCCCTCGAGCCAGCGGCGGTGTCCGGCGCGCTCCTCTTCACTGGCCCGACTCCAATCCGCCCGCGGAATCGCCTTCGCGTTGTACTCGACAATGAGCCGTGCCGCGCGACTCTCGAGGGAGCGGCTGATCGCGTGGAACCACAGGTACGGGCCCCTAACCAGCGTGCGACGCCGCTCGAGGTCGAGGCTCTGCATCCAGCGGAGCCGCTGCGCCGACACCCTCCCCGAGGCCTCCGAGAGCCGGTTGATGGCCATGTTGCCCAGCAGCTGGCTGGTGGCCCGGGTATCCGTGTGCGCGAGGAGCGCGCCGTCCAACTGATCCCTGTAAAGGAGAACCGCCCGCGCCACCGGGTCGAAGGACCCGCCCTCGGAGACGACGGGATCGCCGTGCCTCAAGAACCCGTGGAGGGTGGCGTGGAAGCGCTTGCCGTCCGCCTCCACGACGGTGGAGTCCGCTCCCGAAAGCCGTCGCTCGGGGGCGAAGACGCGGTCACAGAGGAAGCCGGCGTCGTCCACATGACTGCGGGCCTTGAGGCTGTCCGTCAGGTGCAGAAACTGGGCGCGGGCCACCTTCTCGTGGAAGGTCGTGGTGTCGCGCGCGATGCGCTGAAGCCAGGCGCCAATCGCGAGCAAGACCAGGCACACCCCGCCGAGGACCGCGAAGGTCTGGCCCACCACTCCGTTGATCAGCCGGATCACCGCGAAGCTGCGGAGCTCTGCGTCCCCAGCGGAGTCGAGCGCGGCGAATGCCAGCTGCAGGCCCAGGAAGGGGACACCGAAGAGCAGCAGCCGGACCGCGGGCCGAGCGGTCCGGGCCACCAGCGCCGCTCCGATCCGCCCGACCACCTCGCCCGGCGTCAGGGTCCCGTGGAGGTCCGCCCACCAGAAGACTCGCCCCAGAGCCCCGTGTAGGCCCTCTGCGATTCGATGCAAGCACCGCGCGACGTGCTCCGCTGCCGGCGCCCCGAGGGCGTCGGGGGCCGACCAGGATCCCAGCCCCGGGGCCCAGCGCAGGGGTGACCTGGAGACGAGCCTGGCGGCGCGGCCGAGCCTGGAGACGGTGCTCTCCCCGAGCGACTCTTCCAGCTCTTCTCCCGTCACGCTGGACAGCCGGCGGAGGAGCGTCTCTGCGAGGGGGAGTTGCCCGCGGGGGCGGCCGCGATCCTGAGGCTCCAGGGACCCGCTGCGCCCAAGGGCCCGCTCCAGGACCGCCGCTCGGGAGACCTCCAGCGCCTCGCGGCCCCCGGGATCTGCGCCCTCATGCCGCTCCATGAAGGCCGTATCCACCGCCCGCCGAAGCGCCACCACGCCGCGGTGTTGGTCAGCGGCACCTCTCCACGGCTCACGCTGTTCCGCGGGCGTCGGGAAGACGATCACTTCCCGCTCGAGCGAGCGGGCGTGGCGCCTCACCACGCGATCCAACCCGCGGAGGAGAAAGCCCACGGCTCGCACCAACCAGATCAGCGGACGCAGCGCGCGAAGGTAGGCCCCAAGCCGCGCCAGGCGCAGAAGCCGCAGCAGCCGGCTCGCCTGCCCCGCGCCGCCCGCAAGCCCATCGGAGGGAGCGAAGAGGCCGAAGGGCACCGCGGGCAGCAGATCCGTCCAGAAGTGACGTCGGAGCCAGAGGCGCCGCCGGCTCACGAAGCCGAGCTTGACGCTGAAGTCCACCAGGAGGAACGCGCAGATCGAGGTGTCGATGATCTTCAGCGGCAACTCCGGCACCCGAATCAGGCCGAGGACTTGCAGGACCTCCACCGCGAGGAGCCCAAGGACCGCCAGGATCGAGGCCACGACCGCGCGCTCCCAGAGCGCCACCTTGCCGGCGCCGAAGCGCTCCTCGAGCCGGACTTGAAGGCGCTGCTCCACGAGCTCTCGCTCGACTCGCCCCACCCGACGAACCAAGCGGGAGCGGTCTTGCCCCGGGCCCACCTCGACTTGCTGGAGGTGCCACGCGAACGCGTCTGCCACGAGGGCGAGTGCCTGCGCGCACTCCGACGCCGTGGACTCTCCAGTCATCAGGATCGTGTCGTCCGCCAGGTCCACCATCCGGCCGGTCATGACCCCACGCAGTTCCCCGTCGACCGCCTCAGCAGCCACCTGCCTCGCGAGCGCCTGCCGAAGCTCCGCGCGCGCATCGACCGCTTGCGCCTCCAGCTTTGCCAATTCAGCTCCCTTCCCAGGCACACCTCCCCCGAGCCACCTGAGCGAGCACTCCTCCACCTCCATCAGCGCGACGAAGGCGTCGCGGGGAGACCGGCTCGCTGCGCGACCACGCGCCGCCAACCACTCGGCCTCGCTGTTCCGGAGCGCAACGCCCAACCGTCGCGCAGCCCCGCTCCGACCGCTGCGGATCAGGCGCTCGCGCCACGCCCCGGCCACCGCCCGCGCATGGGTCGCAGGGTCGCCTCCGGGGAACGCGCCCCCCTCCTCGAGGGCGAAGAGTCGCTCCTCAAAGGCGGCCAACTCCGCCGCCTGCGCGGCGGGCCCGTCCGCCGTCCCTCCCCGCGCCAAGGCGGTCCAGGCGCGCTGCAACTCGGCCAGCGCAGCCTGATCCCCGGGCGGCGCGGGGCCCCCTCGGCCGACGGACTCGGAGGCGTCGGGCCGAGGCCTGTCCGGGAGCGCGGGGTCGTTGGGCGGGGGGTCGGGCACGGAGGATCAGAGGGGCGGCTCGGCATTCTAGTCGCAAGCGAACCGGCCTCGGAGATCTTGAGCGAGCGAGCCGCGCGCCGCCTCGAGAAAGCCCTCTCGGACAAAGATGGTCGACCGCGTGGAATAGCAGGCGGGGTTCCCCAGTAAGTCGTTGGTACCATCGCCCGCCGCTGACCGGTGCTGCGCTCCGGCCCCTTCCCCCCTTGCCGCCATGACCGACGCCCCCAACGACGCTCCCGACTCCCCCGCCCCCCCCATCGCGGCGGGCCCGAAGATCGCCAAGGAGTCGATCTGGGAGGTCTACTACCCCTTCAACTCCGACGCGGAGAAGGACGGCGTGCCGGTGGCCTCGTTCCCGATGATCATCTACTTCTGGCCCACGCTGCTGGCCTTCCTGGTCTGCGGCCTGGTGCAGTCGATCGGAAGCGCAGAGGCCCAGTCAGTGACCCTGGGGTGGTGGGCCACCGGCGCCCTGACCTTCAACCTCATGGTGATCGTCACAGACCTCGACCAGAAGAAGTTCGCCATCGTCCTCCTGCTGGTCCTCTTGGCCTGCGCTGGGCTCTACGTCGGCCGACTCAAGGGCTGGGCCATCCTCGGGGACGTAGGCCATTGGCTCGCGAGCCTCCAGGTGAGCTACAGCACGGCCGCCTACCTCGTGGTCGGCTCCTCCCTGTTGTTCTTCTTCGTCCTCGGGATGCTCCAGCCCCGCCTCAACTACTGGCGACTGGAGCCCAACGAATTCGTCCATTACGTCCAACCCTGGGGCCGCGACCAGAGCATCCCGCGACTCGGCAGCACCGTCACGCGCGAGGTGCCCGACGTCCTTGAGCTCATCCTCACCTTCGGCGGCGGCACCCTCGCCATCAAGCGCGAGGGGCAGGTGGTCGCCCGGATCCAGCATGTCCCCTTCCTGGGGAAGCGAATGAAGTCCATTGAACGACTGCTCGGCGTGACGCGCGTCCAGCAGACCTGAGCCCCCCTGAGCCAACGCCCCATGTCCACCATCGATTCTCCCGAGCGCGTCGCGCTCGATATGGCGTCTTACATCGACGCCTCCCCGTCGCCCTATCACGCCTGCGACTCCTCCGCGGCGCGGCTCACGGGCGCAGGGTTCCAGGAACTGCGCGAGGTCGAGGCCTGGACGGACGTCCCAGAGCGCGGCTTCGTTCGCCGCGGAGGCTCGGTCTTCGCCTGGTTCTTCCCGGCGGGTATGGACCCCGCCACCGGGTTCCGGATCGCCGGCGCCCACACGGACAGCCCGAACCTTCGGATCAAGCCCCGACCGGACACCGGCGCGGCGGGGTTCCGACAGCTGGGCGTCGAGGTCTACGGGGGCGTCTTGCTGAACTCATGGCTGGACCGCGACCTCGGGATCAGCGGCCGCGCCTTCGTCACAGAGGGGTCTGACCTGGTGGAGAGGCACTTCCTCGTGAACCGCCCGGTCCTCCGAGTCCCCCAGCTCGCGATCCACCTCGACCGGACCATCGGCGAGAAGGGGCTGAAGCTCGACAAGCAGCACCATATGGCCCCCGTGATGGCGGTCGGTGGGAGCAAGGAGGGAGCCTTTGCCGAGTTCCTTGGCCAGGAGCTCGGTGTCCGACCGGAGACCATCAAGAGCTACGACGCCATGGTCCATGACCTGACCCCGTCAGGGCTCCTTGGCGCCGACAACGACATGCTCGCCGCGCCGCGCCTAGACAACCTCTGCAGCTCGTACTGCGCCCTCACCGCCCTGATCGAGGCGGCCGAGCGCGGGCCCGCTCACGCCCTTGCCGTCACGCTCTTTGATCATGAAGAGGTGGGCAGCGCCAGCCGTGGCGGGGCCGACGGCCCGCTCCTCGGGGACGTCACCGAGCGCCTGGTCCTCGCCCGGGGTGGAGATCGCGATGCCTACCTGCGCGGCATCCAGAACTCCATCTGCATCTCCGCCGACATGGCCCACGCCGTCCACCCCAACTACGTCGACCGTCACGAGCCGGATCACCACATCCACCTCAACGCCGGGCCCGTGATCAAGGTCAACGCGAACCAGCGCTACGCCACAGAGGCCGAGACCGAGGCGCTCTTCCAGCTCGCGTGCGAGCGCGCCGGGGTGCCCTTCCAGAAGTGGGTCATGAAGACCAACATGGCGTGCGGGTCCACCATCGGGCCCCTCACCGCGGCGCGCCACGGCATGCGCACGGTGGACGTAGGCTGCGCCCAGCTCTCCATGCACAGCGCCCGGGAATTGTGCGGCGTGAAGGACCCCGCCTGGATGGTCGCAGCCCTAGGTGAGATGTTCCTGATGCCCTGAACTGGACGGGAGCAGGCCTGGCGCTCCCCGCCCGAAGTGGAGCGTCAGGCGTGCGTTGACGTCGGTCCCGACCTGCAGCCGGAGGTCTCCATCCGGCCCTGACCAGCGGAAGCCGTCCACGCCGAAGGGACCGAAGTATCCCAGCTGCGCGAGCGCACGGCCGACCTCCTCCCCGCAGCTGAGGAGGCGCTGCAGGCCCGCAGCAGAGAGGTCGGGCGCGCCCCCACCTGCGGGCCAAGCCGGACCGCGCCTCCACTGGAGCGGCGCGGCGCATGAGACGGCACCGGCTCGATGGACCTGCCCATGCACCGAGTACTCGTCGACGATGTCCACGGCCGGCTGGACCTCGATCGGACCGTCAGCGAGCGCCCCGTCGGCCCACGCCTCCGTCCGTACGTCCCAGCGCTCCGTCAGGAGCCGACCGCTCCCCGCGCAGCCGAGCGAACGGCGCAGCACCCAGGCGGGAGAGCGCCCAGGCCCCGCCCCGCTCCGCGCGAGCGGCGGTCCTTCGAGCGCGGCTCGAAGCTCGCGCTTCGAGCCGCAGACCGCGCTGCCTGGCAGAGGGTCCACCCCGGCGAAAGTCTCCCTCGCGTTCGCCTTGATCAGCACCTCCACGGGGGGCCCAAGCAGCTCCAGCCCCGCCGCCGACGCGATGGCAAGGGCCCGCGGCGTCGGACACCAAGCGACCGCCGAAGTTGGTCGCCGCGCTTCGGACGCTGGCGGCGCCGTGCCTCCGAGGACCACGTCCCCTGACCCGAGCCAGCCCCCCTATCCCAGGGGACGGCTCAGCAGGGACGCGGCCGCCCGCATCTTGCGCTCCGCCGCCGGCGCCAGGGCCGGCGGGCGGCGCCCGGTTCGCTCACCGGCGAGCTCTCGCTCGGCGTCGAGGTTGAAGACCCAGGCGAGGCTCAACGCTTGGATCGGCGGCGGGTGTCGCCAGCCGCCTCGAGACGATCAAGGAACGTCGCAGACAGGCCCGCCCGGCCGCGACGTGTACGGTCGAGGGGCCGTCCGCGGAGGACAGCAGGGGTCAGGGGCGCGGGCAACTCAGCGGCCCACCGGTCGTAGTCTGGCCCCTCTTCAAGGGAAGCCCCTGTCCACGCGCAGAACCAGCGGGTGGCGAAGCGCACGTGCGCCACCTCCTCTCGACCGACCCGCGCCACCAGCTCAGCGCTCACCGGGTCGCCAGCCGCCCGGAGCATGCCGTCGAAGCGCTGGGCATGCTCGAGGTTACCGCCTTCGAAGCCAAGCCCCATGAGCGCGATGTATTGAAGCGGTGTCTCGCAGGCCAGGGTCCGCTCCCAGAACCAGTCGCGAACGGAGTGGGTGCCGTAAGGCGAGCCGAGGGTTACGAGGCGCTCGGCGTAGGACGCTGCGTGACGGACCTCGTCCTGAAGGATGCCGAAGAGCCCATCCCTGAAGGCGGTCGGCGTGTCGGGGAACGCGAGCAATGCCCACCCGCAAAGCTCGGCCGCCTGGATCTCGTGATGGGTGAACACATGGAGGAGGCGCCCCACGGCCGAGGCCTCCCGAAGGGCCCCCGCCTTGGGCACCCGGTCCGCCCTCTCGCTGATGGTCAGGCCGCCGTCGCGGCCCGGGCCGGCCAGCCGCGCCGAGGCCGCAGGGCCCCACTGCGAGGGCGGCGCCGGGGGCGCGAGCTTGTCCTCTACCGAGTTGGAAAGGACGTAGGCCCGAACCCACTCTTCCCGGCTGGGCCCCCAAGAACCCGGGCTGGGGACCCCGGGCTCCGACTCCCGCTCAGGAGCCAACGGTCACCCTCGCGCCGTCCGCTTCGAGGAGGGCTCGAATGCGCTCCGAGAGCGCGCCCTGGACCACGACCCCCTCGCCCTTGACGCGGGCCCCGGTGCCGAGCCGCTGGCCGAGGGTCTTGGCGACTCGACCGAGGTCACCGGCTCCCCCCTCGGACAGGAGCGAGACCACCGTGACCACCTTTCCGCCCCGCCCCTTCCGCTCCTTCCGGACGTGCCAATGGGGAGGCGCGGCCTGCCCCCGCGCCGCGCCCTCCTCCGCCCCGCTGAGGTCGGACGCTCCCTGCGAGCGTTCGACCTGGGCGTCGGGCGCGGTCGTGCGGCGCAGGCCCGCGAAGGGACTGTGGGTCAGCCCCTCCGAGGCATCGCCCCCCAAATCCACCTTGCGCTTGGTCATCCCTGCTGCTCGCCTCGGCCGCTCACGGTGCCGCGCAGGGCACCATGACGCCAGCCTTGACTCGAATTGAGAGCCCAACCAGGCCCGGTCCAGAAATCCGACGACCAAGCCGGCGGAGCGCTGGTAACTATCAGAGAGGTCCTCTCGACAGTTGAACCCGTCCCGCTGGACGTACCCAGGCACAGCCGTGCCAATAAACACGCCCCTCCGGCCTTCCTAGATCTAGCTGCCGGTCACCCACCATGACCCAACTCTTCAACGCCACCTCGATGCTTGTCCGTACGGGCCTCGCCGCGGCCGCACTCGTCACCGCCACTGCCAACGCCTCGGCGCAAGGAGTCTTCCTCCAACAGCAGAACAGCATCGTGGCCATCCAGATGGAGTCGGCGACGCCGCCCACCGGCTGGGCACGCAGCACCGCCACCGCGGGGTACACCGGGGACGCTTACTTCGAGTGGACTGGGTCCAACAACTTCTTCAACGGGGGCATCGGCACGTTCGGCTTCGACTTCGAGATCTCGACGTCCGGGACGCACAGGGTCAATATCTACAACCGGCACGAAGACCCCGACCCGACAGAGGCCAATGACACGTGGATCCGCATGGACGGCGGCCCCTGGAAGAAGGCGTTCTCCAACATGCCTAGCAGCGTCGGCAACTGGACCTGGGAGACCCGCATCTCACCGGGGGGCGGACAACTCACCTTCACCTTGACCCCTGGGCTCCACCGGGTGGAGTTCTCTGGCCGCTCCAACGGCTTCAAGATGGACCGCGTGCACATCTACCCCGCCTCCGTGGGTGGGACCAGCGTCAACACACCTGAGTCACCGCAGCGCTTCGGCACGTCTTACTGCACGACCGTCGCAAACAGCACCGGCGTGGTCTCCACCCTCGAGGCGATCGGGTCCCCCGTCGCCACGCGAAACGACGTGACCCTGCATGGTCTCTCGCTCCCACAGAGCTCCGTGGGCTACTTCGCGGTGGCGAGGACGCAGTTCTTCTTCCCCAACCCTGGTGGGAGCACGGGCAACGTTTGCCTCGGCGCCAACATCGGTCGGTACCTCGGGAACGTCCTCTCCGCAGATGCGGCGGGGGAGGTCTCCATGGCCCTCGACCTGACCGCCATCCCGCAACCCACGGGCTCGCAGGGAACCCTCGCCGGGGAGACCTGGAACTTCCAGTTCTGGCACCGCGACGTGACGCCCACCGGCGGCACGACGTCGAACTTCAGCAGAGGGCTCGAGGTCAGCTTTCAGTAACCCACGAGCGAGAAGTGGAGGAAGGCCCCCCACTTGAGCGACAAGGCGAGCCCGCCCCATCCAGGGACGAGCTCGCCTTGCGTATAGTGGGAACGCACGGCGCACCGCGCCGGGTTCACCATGGCTGAAGTCACGCAACTGCTGCAAGCGCTCAAGGCCGGCGACGACGCCAGCGACGAGCTGATCGAGGCCGTCTACGGCGAGCTCCGCCGCCTCGCGGCGGTGAAGCTCGCGCGGGAGCGCGGCCAGACGCTGCAGGCCACCGCGCTCGTGCACGAGGCGTGGATGCGGATCGCCGGGCCCACAGGGGATGACGGCTCGAGCCTTCGCTTCGAGAACCGAGCGCACTTCCTGGGTGCCGCAGCGGAGGCCATGCGCCGGATCCTGATCGAGCGAGCCAGGCGCCGGCAAAGCCTCCGGCACGGCGGCGGCCACGGGCATGTGGACCTCGAGCCCGACGCGCTCGTGGAGCTCCCCCCCAGTACGGACCTGCTGGCCCTCGACGAGGCGCTCCAGCGCCTGACGGCCCTGGACCCGGCTCACGGAAAGCTCGTCGAACTCCGCTTCTTCGCCGGCCTCTCCATCGTCGAGGCGGCTGAGGTCCTCGGGATCTCCCGGGCCACGGCCGACCGCAACTGGGCCTTCGCGCGCGCGTGGCTCTTCCACGAGCTTTCCCCCGAATCCCGCGGCGGGGCCGCGGCGGACGTCGAGAGTTGAGCGTGCCCCCCGGACCTGAACATGCCCTTCCCAGCGGGCCGAGGCACAAGTCCTCACGCCTGGGCCTGCTCGAACGCCTCTTCGCAGGCGCCCTGGAACGGCCGGCTGGCAGCGCCAGAAAGCGCTGGCTGCAGAACGCCTCCGGCAACGACGAGACCTTGGTCGCGGAGGTTGCCTCACTCCTGGAAGCCCACCAGGCCGCCGAGGGGTTCCTCGAGAGCGGCGCCGTCGTTCAGTCGGTTGAGCCGGCGGAGCTGGAGCCCGTGCATGTGGGATCGGGGGTCGGCCCCTACACGCTGGTCGAGGAGCTCGGAGAGGGCGGATTCGGCGTCGTCTTCCGGGCCCTCCAGTCGACCCCGATCAGGCGCGAGGTGGCGCTCAAGGTGATCAAACTTGGCATGGACACTCGCCAGGTGATCGCGCGCTTTGAAGCGGAGCGGCGGGCCCTCGCGCTCCTGGACCACCCCTCGATCGCGCGCGTACTCGACGCGGGTGCGACCGACCGCGGCCGCCCCTACTTCGTGATGGACCTCGCGCCTGGGCAGCCCATCACGGAGTACTGTGACGAGCTACAGCTGACGACCAAGGAGCGCCTGCGGGTGTTCATCGAGCTGTGCTCTGCGATGCAGCACGCCCACCAGCGGGGCGTGATTCACCGCGACATCAAACCCAGCAACGTGCTCGTCGCCGACGCCGGGGGGCGGGCCCTCCCCAAGGTCATTGACTTTGGGATCGCCAAGGCCACGGGCGCGGAGTTCGGGACGGGGACCCTCTTCACCGAGATGGGGCAGGTCATCGGGACTCCCGTCTACATGAGCCCGGAGCAGGCCATCGGCAGCTCGGACATCGACATTCGCTCCGACGTCTATAGCCTCGGAGTCGTGCTCCATGAGCTCCTGGTCGGGGAGACGCCTTTCCACGCAGAGGAGCTGCGCCAACACGTGAACGGCGGTGACATTGCCGCCTTTCTTGCGGAGACCACGCCGGCCCCCTTGTCCGGGCGGGTCTCCGTCGGGGACCAAGACGCGGCCGACGTGGCGCGATGCCGCCGCACTACCCCAGCGGAGCTAGCGCGGCTCCTGCGCGGTGACCTGGAAAACATCCTCCATTGCGCCCTGGCCCCGGAGCGTGAACGCCGGTACGAGTCCGCCGCGGCGTTCGCACGCGACCTGGAGCGCCTGCTCAGCGACAGGCCCATTGAGGCCACGCCGCCCTCGGTCGCCTACCGTGCCGCGAAGCTCCTGCGGAGGCACCGGGTGGCCGCCCTCGCCAGCGCCGCGGTCCTGGTAGCGCTGATCGCCGGCCTCGCGGTCGCCTTTCAATCATTGACCGCCCGGCAGGCCCAAGCTGAGCTCCTCCGAGAGATCTTCTCCACGGCCCGCTTCGAGGACCTGTACGACGCGACCGCCGCGGACCAGCAGACGCCCCCTGACGAGCTGGACCGCCTCGTCATCGGCGCCTTCGGCGAACGGGATCCCATCCGCGTGGATGCCCTCGAGACCCTCGCGGATCGACTGGTCACCTCTGGCCGCCTCGCGGAGGGCGTGGAGGCTCAGACCGCCGCGCTGGCGGCCGCCCGGCAAATCCACGGCGCCGGGTCCGCCCAAGCCACCCGGCAGCAGGCAGCCCTCGGCTTGCTGCTGGCTCGCCGGGGCGACCCACTCCTGGCCGAGTTCGAGCTCGGGGCGGCGCTCGCCGCCGAGCGCCTCCTCACGGGCCCCGTCACCACTGCCCTCCACAGCGCGCGCCTCGAGCTCGCCGATCTCCTCGAGGATTCGGGCCAGCGTGAAGCCGCCATCGTCTTGCTTGAGGAGGCGGACCAGATCGCGGCATCGGTGGAGACGGGGGACGGCGCGCGGCGCATTGAGGCCCTCGAGGCCCTCGCCTCCCTCAGCCGCCGTAACGATGACACGGCCGCCACGCGGGGCATCTACACCCGGCTCCTCGAGCTGTACGAGCGCCGGTACGCACAGGACAGCGCCTTCCTGGTCACCAAGTACGTGGAGTACGGACGCTGGCTCGCCAGCGTGGGGCTCACCGAAGAAGCCTCCCTCCCGATGGACCTGGCCCTGGACGCCCTCGACCGGACCGCGGCCCCGCCCGTCGGCCTGCTGTTCGAGACGCTCTCGGCGCTCAACCGGCTTTACGCCCAGGACCCCTCCCTGACCACCGACAGCGAGGCGCGCGCGAGCCTCAACCGAGAGGTCCTCGTGGCCAGCGAGCGCTTCTCCGGGGATGCCACCGAGTACCTGGACACGCTCGCGCGCTGCGCCGAGGACCTCGAGCGGCGAGGCGCCCTGGGCCGGTCCACCCAGCTACTGACCGAACGCTTCGTCCGCTTCGAGGCGCTCACTGGTGAGAACCAGCTGGCAGAGGCCACGCAACGCGCGCGGATCACCCTGGCCGAGGAGCTCCTCGACCGCGCGGACGCCATCCGCCGGCAAGGCGGGCTGCCCGTTGAGACCTATCGCGCAGCGCGACAGGCGGCGGAGCACGTGACCCCATACTTCCCGGGCAACCGCAACCTGCTCGAGATTCGCCTCGTGCTCGCGACTCGCACAGGAGAATTTGCGGCCATGCTCGGGCTCCTGAACGAGTTCGAGGCGGCGAGCGGCGCCCAGGGGGTCCATCCCCTGGCGCTCGCCATGCAGGCCATCGCGCTCCACCAGACGCCCGGGAGCCAGCGCGCGGCCAGGCGAGCCCTCAGTCAGGCTCAGGAGCTCGCGCGGCGCCCCGAGTTCATCTCCCTTCCCGGCCTCCAGGAGGCCGTGGAGTGGGCGGCCGAGGCCATCTACGGCGAGCGATAGCCCCAGCCCCTAGTGCTCGGGCACGATGAAGCCCTCAGCCCTGAAGCGTGGCGCCAGGTCAGAGCGAACCAGGAGGTTGACGTAGCCACCGTGAACCGGGCGACTCGCCGCCACGTAGCCCGCGGCGACCCTGCGCGCCAATTCCCTCTCGAGAAAGGGCGCGCCTCCGAAGTGCGCGGCCACCCCGGGATCAGACAGGGCGCCCACGAGCGGCACCTCG
Organism: Planctomycetota bacterium; assembly: GCA_029248265.1. Taxonomy (GTDB): domain Bacteria; phylum Planctomycetota; class UBA1135; order UBA1135; genus Saltatorellus. The sequence continues at coordinate 5,228 of JAQWJQ010000132.1, read as the reverse complement.
CACAGTGGCGCGGGGCGTACACCCACCGGGTCAAGATGGAGTGCGCCCACACGGCGCCGTAGCGCCTCGCCCACAGCGTCCCTCCCGAACGTCACCTGCCCAGGCGCGGGGAGCCGCGCGATATCAGGGTCCCTCAGGCCCGTCAGGTCGAGGATGGCCGCCTCCGGACTGAACCACCTCAGGCGCTGCAGGTGCCGATGACCGATGACCTCTCCGTCCAGCGCGCGCACCGCGGCCTCCAGCGCCTCCACTTCCGCTGCATAGATCTCAAGACCCACGGGCCCGCCCCTCGCTCGACCTAGCCTCTCGAGGCCATCGCCAGAAGGGGCACCGCTCCCCGAGACCGCCGAGGCGATCTGAAGCCCAGCCGCCATGCCACTGAGGACGAGGAACCGCACCCCAAGGCCTCGCTGGCAGCACGCCCAACCGAGCCAGACCGGGAGACCAACGGGGAGCGCGAGCCTTGCGCCGGCGTAGGAGTCTCCGCCCGAGGCGACGAGCACGAGGAGGGCGAGCGCCGCGAGGGTCAAGGCCACTCCCTGCCGGGTCACAGGGCCCAGCGGGCGCCCCGAGACCAGCCCCTCCGCCCCTCCACCTCTCGAGGCACACCACCCTGTCCACCCGGCGAGCACGACGAGCGCGACGCCGCCCGCCGACAGGAGCACCTCCATCGCGTAGACGCTCCCATCCATCCACTCCTGCATCGGAAGATCCGACCGCTTGGCGAAATATGTATTCGGGGCCAAGGCGCCGTAGCGAAGCCACCGGTACAGGGTGACCGGCACGAACGTCACGAGGAGGCAAGCAGCCGCGGCGCGGCTTGATCCTCTCCGATCCGCGGGCCTCGCCAACCAGGCCGCAGCGGCGCCCAGGATCATGCCCTCCGGACGAATCCACGCCAGCAACGCGGCCCAGGCGAGGGACCACCGGGAGCGCCCCTCCAGCGCGGAGGCGACCAAGAGGAGCCAGACCACGCCAAACAGCGGCCCCTCCAAGCGATAGGCCGCCCCCTCGATCAAGCCCGGCGTGGTGACCATCCCAAGGGCGCAGCAAGCGCCGGCCGCCCCCGTGACCCGTAGCGCCCGCAGGGCGAGGACACTGAGCACCACGAACGAGGCCAGCTCCAGCAAGGCCAGCCAGCCAGCTCCGCGGAGGGGGTCAGCACCCGGGAAGACCAGGAGCATGGCCGCCTTGAGGAGCACATCCACCGGGCTCGTGCTCGACTCCACCGAAACGGCGGAGCCCGGAGCATGGACGCCGCCCTGGGCCGCCCCCTGCTCGAGCCACCCGCGGGCATCGGCGAGCACGACGAACACGTCGTCCAGGCTCCCAGCAGGCGGAGCCAACAGCAAGACGATGAAGCCCGCGACCCCGACCAGGCCAGCGGTCGCCACGGTGCGGAGGCCACCGCCGCTAGGGATCGAGGGGGCGCTCATGGGAGCGTCATCTTGCGCTTCAGGTGCCGCTGGACCCAGCCCATCCGACGCGAAGCGCCCCTGGCGGACCCCGCCCAGTGCGCCCAGATGTGCGAATCCGCACGGCATTCATGGGGACCGAGCGCCGAACCGCCGCTTCCGCGCCGGAGTCGCGCCGCTCGGCGTTGCCTCTGGGTGCCCCGGCGCCTACTCTTTCATGCGGCGCCACGTAGCCTCAGTCCCCGTTTCCACTCTGGAATAGGGTTTGCTGAGGAGTGGTACCCGTGTCTGACCTCGAGCCTCCAGGCTTGGGACGCGCCAGATCCCCACAGCCGGGGGCCTTCGCGGTCAGCCCAGACGCCACCCTCAATCCGACCTCGATCTTCGATGACTGCACGGACCCCCCACCTCCGATCCCGGCTCGCGACCCCCCTCCACCTGCCCCAGGTGGCCGCCGCGATCGGCGTTCTGGCCATCGCTGGCTGCAACTCGTCGTCCTCACCGGACGAGCAGACCACACCCGCCGGAACCCTGGAGACCAAGCCAGGTGGCGACTTCTTCTTCGTCGATAACAACTTCAACGGCGCGGCCCAGGACCTGCGGATCTCCCGGCAATACTACGGACGCTTGGTCAACATCGTCGCGTTCTCGGACGCCGCCCTGGAAGAGAGGGTCACGGTCTTCCGTGACTTCGTGATCAACCCGAAGTCGGAGAGTGGCTGGGCCCTGCCGGACTTCGAGCTCGAGACCAACCCCGTCAGCGGGACCCAGTCGCTCGTCATCTACCGGAACTTCAATGACGAGACCCTCGGCGGCGGTCGCGATCAGTTCAAGAGCCTGGTTACCCTCGCGGAATCCGGCGTGCGCCCCATCGCGGACAACGGGTTCGTCGGCGCCGGCACCTACTCCATGGTGCCCCGCAACTCCGTCATCGTCGTGGCCTTCGACGACCTCGTCGACCCCGAGACCATCAATCAGCAGTCCGTGCGGCTCCTCGTCGGAGAGCCCACGATCATCCCGTTTGAGGCTCGCTTCCTGCCCGACCCCAACCACGGGGGCCTGGCCGATTACGACGGGACTTCCGGCGCGGAGTTCTATTCGACCCGCCTGATCGTGGACCCCGCGGTCACCGAGGTGGAGTCCTTCAACAGCGACCCCAGCGTGGCCGTCAACACGATCGGCTTCCCGGCCAGCCAGGACGTGAACATCGCCAACGTGGAGCTGCGCTTCCCGACCGCCGAGGTCGCGGGCCAGCAGCTGCCGCTCCTGCAGAACCCCACGGCGCACGCGCTCACGAGCAGCAGCAACGGGTCCTTCGACTTTGGCTCACCCAACCTCGACCTCGTGCGAGCGTTCCGCTCCGGCGGAGAGACCGCCGTCACCAACGACCCTTCAAACGGGTTCCTCCCGGACGAGACCTCCCCGACGCTCGTTGGCAGCCTCTCGGCGGTGATCCTCGCCCCGACGCCCACCGCAGATCCGCTCGAGTTCATCATCCCGCGGATCCAGTTCACCTCGGTCCAATGCGCCCAGGCGCCGGCGCCTGGGGACCTGATCAGCCAGGGGCCCTACTTTGCGGAAGTGACGGGCGCCGCCTCTGTCTCACAGGGCGGAGTGGCTCAGCAGGTTGAGGTTCGCCTGGTGGCCTACCCGCAGGCCTTCGACCCTGCGCAATTCGCCACCATCCAGGGCCCCGTCCAGTACGTCGTCCCGTTCGTGCCGGCCGAGGACGCGAACCGCTCGCGCTGCTTCGTCACCGTCTCCCCGGCCGCCCCGGACCCGAACAACCCCACCAGCGGCGTGCTCCCCGGGGCGACGTACCGCTTCCGGTTCAGCGAGGCGATCGACCCCAACCTCTTCGAGCCGTACGAGTCCTTCCGACTCCTCCGGACCGAACCCGTCGCGGGCACGCCCGCTCCTGCCACGGACTTCGTGCCTGGCGTGATCCGGAACAGCGTCTCGCTCCAGGAGTTCCGCTTCGAGCCCGACCTGCCCCTGACCCACGAGCAAGGCAACGCAGAGTCCTTCTTCCTGGACCTCCCGGGCGGCGATCGGGCCCCCAAGGACCTCGCGGGGAACTCGGTCACCGGGCTCCTCTCACTCATCGAGATCCAACTCGACGCCACGGCGCCTGACGCGTCCACCGGCGGCAGGGTGGTCCGCTTCGAGTCTGCTGACGAGGAGGCGCCCTTCGGCGACCCCCTCTCGGCGAACGTCATCGACACCTTCGCCAAGCCCGAGTGGTTCGGTCAGATCGTCTACGACCTCGAGCGTGGCCGCGTTCGAGGACGCCCCCTTGTGAGGACGCAGGTCGTCTGCAGTCAGAACAACGAGGTCGTCGCAGCGATGCAGCCCGGGGTCGGGACGACCCTGCCGCTGAGCCCCTATGGCGCGCGGACGCAGATCCTCTGGCGCTACATCGACTTCGGCGATGACCTGCCGCTGAACCGTGATAACGACGTCGCGCAGGATGTGAACTACGGCCAGCTGAACCTCGACATCGAGGGCATCTCACTGAGCCCCCTCGGCGGCAACCCCGTCTTCGAGAGCTTCCCCGAGTTCCAGATGGCGATGGCGCACGCCCAGAACCTGCCGGACGAGGTCATCAACCCCCTCACCGGTGCCCTCGTCCTCCCCAACTCCGGCCTCCAGAACACCTTCGACGCCAACGGTGTCGACAGCGCTGGCGACCCCCTGAAGATCGTGCACCCGCGCGCGGCGGGGTACACCATCAACCCGGGAGACCAGACCGTCGCCCCTGACGGCACGGCGCTGATTCCGACCCCGATGAACCAGGGAGTCGTTGCTGGCCAGAAGGAGTTCTACACCTGGCGGGACACCTCCATCCGAGCCCGTGGTGGCTTCGGCGGCGGCGGAGCACCGGTGCTCCGACAGTCGCAGATCACGGGCCTCGGCCCTGTGGCAGAGCTCGAGACCATGATGGGCCCTGACTGCAACCAGCCCGGGGACCCCAACCCGTTCTACCTCGTGGAGGAGGTCCGCACGGTCGCCCTCCCGCTTCTGGTTGAGTTCCGCTGCTACCCCACAGGCAACGCCACCACGAGCAACATCTTCGCCCATCAGCTCGCCCACACCTCCACGCTGCCCGGCTTCCGCGCCTACTCAGCAGGCGGTCGCGACCAGACCGGCGCCCTCAACATCGTGAACCCCGACTCGGAGAACCTCGCCAACGGCGGGTTCGATCCGACCTCCATGCCGGCAGGCGCGGTGCTGCCCGGCGTGGACAACGCCCTCTACTTCGGAGCGCTCGACCTCGTGGTTCGAGTGAGCCGAGCCCACTCGCTCTTCTACGAGGCGCTCGACCCCCTCGGAATCGGCAGCTTCTCGGCGCCGACCTTCTCCGAGCCCGTGATCTTCCCTGAGGTCCAACCCCAGGGCACCAGCGTCGAGTTCGCGTATCGCGGCGCCGTCACGATCATCGCCATCGCAGGTGAGGACGCCAGCCTGCAGGATGCCTACGGCGACTTCTACCAGACGAAGCCGATCAACTACACGGCGAGCCCCATGGAAGACCCGACCCTTGAGCGCCGCGGCAACGCGTCGTGCTGGGACGGTTCCTTCAGCTACGAGGTCGTCGACCAGAACGGCCTGACAGGTTTCCTCAACAATGACGACTCCTGGCGCGACGACGTCAGCGACGTCACCGGCGCCCGCTTCCTGCAGGTCCAGATGTCCTTCATCAGCAACGGCAGCACGGGCTTCGTGCCTGAGGTCGCCGCCCTCGGGCTCTCCTGGCGGGAGTGACCGCAAGACCCGCTCTTGCGGGGAAGCCACCTGGGGCCCCGCGCCGCA
>JAQWJQ010000073.1 GCA_029248265.1 Planctomycetota bacterium | reverse complement strand
CGATGTGGTCGATGAGGCCGAAGTCCTTTGCCTCCTCCGGAGACATGAAGTTGTCTCGTTCGCAGGCCTCGGAGAGGTCCTCGGCGCTCCGACCGGCGTGGTGGGCCATGATGCCCTCAAGCTGCTTCTTCATCTTGAGGATCTCCTGGACCTGAATCTCCATATCGAGCGCGGTGCCGCCCATGCCCCCGTGGGGCTGGTGGATCATCACCCGGCTGTGAGGGAGCGCGAACCGCTTGCCCTTGGCGCCGCCTGAGAGGAGCACGGCGCCCATGGAGGCCGCCTGCCCGAGGCAGTAGGTCTGAATACTCGGCTCAACAAGCTGCATCGTGTCGTAGATCGCCAGGCCCGCGGTCACGGAACCGCCGGGCGAGTTGATGTACATCTTGATGTCTTGATTCCGGCCCGTCTTGTCGAGGAAGAGCAATTGGGCCATGACCGCGTTGGCGACGTTGTCGTCGATCGCGGTGCCTAGGAAGATGATTCGATCTTCGAGGAGGCGGGAGTAAATGTCGTACTGCCGCTCGCCTCGGCCGGTCTTCTCGATGACGAACGGGACCGGATAGTAGTTCTGCATGACGCCTTCTCTAGAGGTTGGGGATCGCAGATTCAAGCGAAGATGGTCGGCCTGTGCCCGGACGCCGAAGATGGCGCCCTCCTGGCTCAGGCGGGGCTTTGGATATCGGCGCTCTCGCGGATGAACCTGCGCACCTTCTTCTCCAGGATCTCGATCGCGAGCTGCTGGCCGAGGTTGTTCTGCTCGTAGTACTCCTTGACCTCCTCGATCGTGGTCTGGTTGCGAGCCGCGATGGCCCCCAGCTCGGTCTCGAGGTCCGGGTTGGTCACGAGGAGCTCCTCCTTCTCGCCGATGGCCTCGACGACCAGGAGGGCCCGCATGCCCTTGGCGGCCTCGGCCTCGGCGGAGGAGCGCTGCTCCTCCTGGGCCTTCTTGATGTCCTCCTCGGAGGTGCCGTTGCCCGCCAGCTCCTGGGCCAGCTGGTTCAGGCGCGCCTGGATCTGCTGTTCCAGCATGGCCTCCGGGAGATCGAACTGGCACTTCTCGAGGACCTGGTCCAGGAGCGCAGACTCCTGGCGGTTGTTCTCGCGCTCCTCGGCGCCCTCACCGAGGCGGGCCGAGACGAAGGCGCGGAGACCGTCCATGTCGCTGACCTCGTCGCCAAGGATGGCGAACAGGTCCTCGTCCGACGGCGGGGTGAGGTTCATGGCCTGCTGCACGTCGACCAGGCAGGTGCCGTCCTTGCCGCGCGCCTCCTCGTTCTCGACGAAGTCCGGGATGGTCATGGGGAAGGTGAGCTGGTCGCCCTCCTTGGCGCCCTTGAGTCCCTCGGCAAAGGCCTCGCCGTCGACGCCGGGGGGCACGCTCATGGCGTTGAGGCGCATGCCCTCGCGGTCAAAGACCTTCTCCTCGCCCTCGGTGAAGGAGAGGTTGGCGATGACGAAGCCCTTCTCGCCGATGCCGTCGTCGCCGGCGGCCTCGGGGGTGGACTGTTGCTCGCGGATCTCGCCGATCGTGGTGTCGATCTGCTCGTCCATGACGGGCTCCAGCTCGCTGGCGATCGAGAGCCCCTTGTAGTCGGGCAGGTCGAAGCTCGGCCGCAGCGGGACCTCGAACTCGACGACGAAGGAGCCGTCCTCCGCGAGGTCCAACTCGCCGGGGTTGAGGCGGGGGTGGGCCATGGGCTTGAGCTTGTTCTCCTCCATGGCCTGGCCGTATCCGCGCTGGACGAAGGACTCCTTGACCTCGCGCCGGATGCCTTCTCCGAACTTCTTCTCCAGGACGGCCATGGGGACCTTGCCCGGCCGGAACCCCTTCATGTTCACGTGCTGCGAGGCGTTACGGAGCCCGCTCTGGACCTCCTGCTGGAACTCGTCGGAGGGGACGGTGATGGCGACCTTTGCGACGGTCGGGGTGGAGGTGTCGACTTCGAGCTGCAAGACAGTCGGGGCCCCTTTGGGGCGGCGTCAGGAGTTGAGGGCAGCACAGGGGCCGCCGGGTGGGATCGAGCCCAGGGGGGCTCGAGAGAAGAAGATCGGGGCGAAGATTGGAACCGTCGCGCGTCGCTGAGTCCAGTAGCGCCGAAGGAACCCGTACACGACCCATGCTTCGCATCCTCACTCAGATCCTCATCGCCGCGTCATTACTGGCCGCTGGCGGCTACGGGGCCCTCCTCGTGGTCCAGGGCCGCCCTACCGCCCCCGAGCGGGCCCTGCCCGGTCCCAGGCCCGTCCCCGTGGAGTCCTCGGAGGTCCGGCGGGGCCCGGTCCCACGGAACATCGAGCTCCAGGGCACCCTGGCGGCCTCCCGGCGCTTTCTCGTGGCAAGTGAGGCGGGCGGACGGCTCGCTGAGCTCTACCCCGGCCTCCGTCCCGGGCAGCTGATTCCGGAGGGGACCCTGCTGCTGCGGGTCGCGAGTGAGGACCTCGAGCTCCAGATCGAAGCCCAGGGCACGGCGATCGCTCTGGCCACGGTGCGGGCCGAGGCGGCGGAAGCGGAGCTGGCCCGGGCTGGGGCGTCTCTGTCCCTGGCCGAAGAGTCCTTGACCCTGCTCCGCTCCGAGGAGGCACGCTGGAAGGCGCTGGTGGAGGGGAGCGGCGTGGAGCAGGCGCGCTATGACCTCGCACGCAAGCAGAGCCTCGCGGCGGCAGGTTCGGTGGAGGAGGCCCGCGCCCGGGTCGAAGCCGGCGCTGCTTCGGTGACCGGGGCCGGGCTGGAGGTGGAGCTGGGGGGCGAGGAGCTCACTCTCCTAGAGTCGCGCCTCGCGCGCTGCGCCGTGCGGGCGCCCTTCGACGGCCGTTTTGTGCCGCTGGTGTCGGGGGGGACGCCACCGGAGATCGGTCAGGTCCTGGCGCCGGGCGCCCCGGTGGGGGCCCTGGTGGACGTGGCGCGCCTGCGGCTCGTGGCGGAGGTTCACGAGGACGACGTGGCGGCCCTGGCGTTGGGCGCCCCTGCCTCGGCGGCGCCTCTCTCGCGCCCCGGGCTTGTCCTGGAGGGGAGGATCACTGCGATCGGGGCAGAGGTTCGGCAGATCACGCGCTCGGTGGTCGTCGAGGCGCTTTTCGAGGGTGCCGTGGGCCTCCCGTCTGGGACCGCCTGCGCGGTGACCCTCTGCGGCGCGCCGTTGAACGAGGCCATCTGGCTGGAGGAGCGGAGCATCGCCTATCGCAGCGGCGGCCCCGTGGCATATGTCCTCGTCGAGGCCTACCCGGAGGGGACCTCGCGGGTGGAGGAGCGCAGGCTCGTGCTGGCGCCCGGTGCTTACGGCGGTGGGCGTGTGGTTCGCGCGGGCCTCGAGGCCGGGGTGCGCGTGGTCAGCTCGTCGGTGCAGCTCGTGGGAGACGGCGCGCTCGTGCGCCCCATCGCGGCTGGCGGTGCCGAGGTTCCGGTCGAGGCGCCTGCTCCACTCCAGGGGGGCGACCAGTGATCCGTTGGCTGGCCACCCTGGCCGTGCGCGGCCCCGTGGGCGCCAACCTGGCCATGTTGGCGCTCATCGCCAGCGGCTTTGTGGTCTACCGGGGCATGCCCCGGGAGGTCTTCCCCGACTTCTCGCTCGACGCCGTGGAGGTCTTCTCGGTGTACCCAGGCGCGTCGCCTGTGGACGTGGAGCGCCTGGTCACTGCGCCCATCGAGGACGCCCTCGATGGGCTGGAGGGCGTGGAGGAGATGCGCTCGGTCAGCCGCGAGGGCGTGTCGCGGGTCAACCTGACCCTGGCGGACGGGGCGAGCATCTCGAAGGTGCTGTCGGACGCCCGCGATCGGGTCCGGGGCGGGGACGTGACCCTGCCCGGCGACGTGGAGGACCCCCTGTTGTTCGAGGTGGAGAACCGCTTCCCCGTGATCGCCGTCTTCATCTACGGCTCGGCGGACGACCTCGTGCTCAAGCGCGTGGCCGAGGAGGAGGCGCGGGCGCTGGAGGCGCTCCCCGGGGTGTCCTCGGTGGTCTCCACGGGCCTGATCGAGCCGCAGATCTGGGTCGAGGTGGTGCCGGAGGAACTCGACCGGCACGGGCTGTCCATGGACGTGGTGGAGGCCGCGATTCGTGGACGCCTCGCCGAGGCGCCGCTGGGGAGCTTGGAGGTGGACGAGCGCCAGCGACTTCTGCGGGTGGGCGGTGACGTGCAGTGGGGCCGGGACCTCGAGGACCTGCCGGTGGCGTCCTCTCCAGGGGGGGCCACGGTGACGCTCGGGCGGATCGCGCGGCTCAGCGAGGCCTCCTCTCGCGGGTCGTCCCGGGGCCGGTTCAACGGGCACCCCTGCGTGCACATGCAGGTGAACAAGGACGAAGACGCCGACGCCATTGACGTGGCGCGCGTCGTGCTGGATCACGTGGGCGGTCGAGCGGACACCATGCAGCCAGGGGTCGCCATCGGCACCAACAGTGACCTCTCCATCTACGTCCGCAATCGCCTGCGGACCATGTACGAGTCGGGCATGGTGGGCGCGGGGCTGGTGCTCCTCGCCCTGCTCCTCTTCCTGAGCCCGCGGGTGGCGCTCGTCACCGCGCTCGGGATCCCGCTCGCCTTCCTCGGTGGCATCCTCGTCTCGGGCGCCGTTGGGGTCACCATGAACATGATCACCATGTTCGCCCTGATCGTCGTGCTCGGCATGATCGTGGACGACGCCATCGTGGTGGGCGAGAACGTCTATCGGCGCATGGAGGAGGGGGACTCTCCCGAGGTGGCGGCGGTGGAGGGCACCGCCGAGGTGGGGCGCGCCGTGGTCGCGACCATCATGACCAGCATCGCGGCCTTCCTACCGATCCTGCTGCTCCCCGGCTCCACCGGCATGTTCCTGCGGCCGCTCCCCATCGTGGTCACGGCGTGCCTCGTGGTGTCCCTGGTGGAGGCCTTCACGATCCTCCCTTCGCACCTGGCCCACTGGACCTCCAAGCGCGCGGTGGCCCGCATGCAGGCTCAGATCAGGAGCGGCGGCGGCTCGGTGCGCCGCTGGTACAGCCCGCTGCAGGACGCGTACACGCGGCTGCTGGCTGGCGCGCTCCGGTGGCGCTACGCGACCCTGAGCCTCGCGCTGGCGGTGGGCGCGGTGGTCGGCGCTGTCGGCGTGACGCGCATTCCCTTCGTGCTCTTCGACCAGTTCGAGAGTCAGCTCTTCTTCGTCTCTCTGCGCCTCGACCCGAGCGCCAACCTCGACGACACCGAGGAACTCTGCCGGGCGGTCGAGGGGATGGTGGACGAGAGCGGCGCCGGGGAGGTGCTCTCCAAGCACACCCTGCTCGGCGTCGCCGCGTCCAAGGTCTCCGAGTTCGAGATCGGCCCGCACCTGGGCCAGGTCTGGGTGGAGCTGCGGGAGGGCGAGGGCCGCACCCGGACCACGGCGGAGATCATCGAAGCCCTCCGGGTCGAGCTCGCCGCGCTGCCTGCGCTGGTGGAGAGCTACGAGATCGGCCAGCCACAGACCGGACCGGCGGGGCGCGCCGTGGAGGTCGCCCTGAGCGGTCCGGACCTGGATCGCCTGCGGGTCCGCGCCGATGAGCTCGCCGTGCGCTTGGGCCGCTTCGCCGGGGTGCGCGACGTGCGCACGGACCTCGACAGCGGCAAGGGGCGCGTGGAGCTGGTACCGAACGAGCAGGGCCGGCTCGCGGGGCTCACCGAGGCCGGGCTCGCCATGGAGCTGCGGGCCGCCTTCGAGGGGCGCGAGGTCGCCTCGCTCCGCCGGGGGCCGGACGAGGTCGAGGTGGTGCTGAAGTACCCCGAGTCGGAGCGCAGCGTCGTCGGGGCCCTCGAACGCATGGAGGTGACGCTGCCCGCGCGGGGCGGCGGGCCGGCCCAGCGCGTCCCCTTGCGCACGGTCGCCGACGCCGAGGTCGGGCGCGGCCCCTCGTCGGTGGGCCACGAGGATCGCGTGCGCGCCGTGGTGGTGAGCGCTGACGTGGAGGAGACCGAAGGGAACTCGGCCCAGATCCTGCGCACCCTCGCTGGTGAGCTCGCAGCGGACGCCTCCATGGGCCCGGGTGAGTCCTTCAAGCTCCGGGGCCAGGCGGATGAGACCGCCAAGTCCATGGCGGGGCTGTGGTCCGCGGCCCTGCTCTCAGGGCTGCTCATCTACCTGATCCTCGGGACGCTCTTCCAGAGCTTCCTGCAGCCCATGGTGATCATGTTCATCATCCCCTTCGCGGGGGTGGGCATGGTGCTGGGGCACGCACTCATGGACCGCTCCATCACGCTCATGTCGTTGATCGGCCTCCTCGCCCTCGCCGGCGTCGTGGTGAACGACAGCCTCATCCTGGTGGACTTCATCGGCCAGCGGCGTCGTCGTGGGGTACCCATGCTCCAGGCGGTCCAGGACTCCGGACGCCTGCGCTTCCGGCCGATTGTCCTGACGTCGGTGACCACCATGCTGGGCCTCCTGCCCCTGACCTTCTTCGTGTCGGGCCAGGCGCGCTTCCTCCAGCCCATGGCCATCAGCATCTTCTTCGGGCTCGCCTTCGCGACGGTGCTGATCCTGATCCTCGTGCCCGCGGCCTACGTGGTGCTCGAGGACCTGATCGCCGTGGCCCGGCGTGTGTTCCTGCGCGGAGCGCCCCCGGACGCCGCTG
>JAQWJQ010000049.1 GCA_029248265.1 Planctomycetota bacterium | reverse complement strand
AGCGGCCGAGCAGCATGGCCCAGGCGCCGCGGCTCTCCTTCATGAGCATCATGAGCTCATCGGACTCGCCCGCTGGTAGGTCGAAGACCAGCGTCTCCAGGCGGCGCTTGAAGGGCATCCCGCTGGCGAAGAAGCGCCCGAGAGCCTCGCCCATCGGGTGGCTGAGCCTGTGGGCGTGCTGGTTGATCGAGGGGGGAGCGGCCATCGGGAGATGATCATGGGCGCGTGGGCGGTCGGATGGAACCGCCGGGGCCGAGCAAGGGGCGGGCTCGGCAGATTGGGCCTCCTCGGGCCCGCGGCTGGCGCGGGTGATTGGCGGCGGGGCTTTGGTAAGTCATGATCCTCCCATGCGTGTCGCGACCCTTGAGATGGACGTCCGGGCGGGAGACCTGGAGGGGAACCTCGAGGCCGTCGTTGAGGGAGTCCAGGCGGCGGCTGCAGCGGGGGCCGAGCTGGTGGCGCTGCCGGAGATGTGGTCCACCGGCTTCTCCGCGGGGCTCGACGGCTCGCAGCTGACCGACGCGGAGGCTGCGACCGCCAGGGTGGCCCAACTCTCCGGGGAGCTGGAGCTCGCCGTCATCGGTTCCGGGCCTGCGGCGGTGGCGGGCGAGAGCCTGCCCGCGAATCGGGCCCACGTGCTGGTGGGGGGGCGGGTGGTCGGGGGTTACGACAAGGTCCACCTCTTCTCTCCCACGGCGGAGAGTCTCGCCTTCTCCCCCGGGCACCTCGCCCCTACGCCGACCTTGTTGCCCTCGAGTGGCGCCCGGATCGCGCCGATCATCTGCTACGACCTCCGCTTCCCCGCGGTCGCGCGGGCGGCGTTCCGCGCGGGTGCTGATGTGTTGGTCGTGGTCGCGCAATGGCCAGAGGCCAGGGCCGCTCACTGGACCTCGCTCCTCCGCGGGAGGGCCGCGGAGTGTCAAGCCCACGTGGTCGGGTGCAACCGCATCGGCGAGGACGAGGTCGGCCGGCGGCGCATGCGTCTCCGCTTTCCAGGGGGGTCCGCCGTGGTCGGGCCAGACGGTGTTGAGGTCGTGGCTGCTCAGGAGCTCCTGGTCGCGGCCCGCGGGCGGCAGTCCTCGCGCCTGTCTGTTCACGAGATCGACCCGGAGGCCTCCCGCCGCCTCCGCCGTGAGGTGCCGGTACACCGGGACGAGCGGCGCGAGCGATACAGGGCCTGGCTCCAATAGAAAAAGGCCCCGCAGCGCCTGGAACAGGCTCAGCGGGGCCACCCTTTTTTCTCGGCGTGCGCGGTGAAGCGCGTTGCCTACACCGGACGCGGGTGGCCAGGAGCCGCCGCGAAAGGTGATGCGATTTGGCGGGGCTAGATCGGCGGGAGCTTCTTGCGCTCCAGCGGCCTGCTCTTGTCGCGCTTGCGATGCTCGCCAGGGGCGGGGACCGGGACGTGCGCGGTCGGGAGCGCGCGGAGCTGCTCTGCGAGCCGGCTCGTCTCGGAGCACCGATCGACGCCGGCGCGGTCGAGGGGGGCACCGTCCTTGGTGGACAGCCAGCCCCTGAGCACGCTCTGGGCGCTCGTGAGGAAGACGGTGCGAGGCGCCTCGACCTCGCAGGTGATGGCGCCGCTCGCGACGAAGGTGCCGGCCTCGGTGCGGTACAGGACCTCAACCGAGACCCCCTCCGCGGCACCGGCCACGATGGGGAACAACACCTCGGCGTGGGGCGGCAAGCGGAGGACGCGTTGCATGCCTGGTTGACCGCTCGCGAAGACGAGCCACTGGTTGCCTTCGGAGTGGCTCCGAGCGGCGAAGTGGGTCGGGGTGAACTCGAGGCAGGTCGGGACCTCCTCGTGCGCGATCGCCGTGGGGATCGTGCTGAGGGTCGGGACCTGGGTGGCGCAGCTGGCGGCGGGGACGCCGGCGGCGATGAGGCTGAGGAGCGCGGGGAGCATGGCTTGCCGCTTGTATCGACGCCCCGGCCCGTCGCCTTGAGGCGCGAGCGGGTCCGACCAGAAAATTCTTCTGGCCGGACGGGTCACTGCGGCCGGCGAGCTCGCTCAGGGAGTGCCGAGGAACCGCAGGGCGGCCCACTCCGCGGGGGGCGCCCCCGCGGCGGCCAGCGCGGAGCGCGCGCGGCGCAAGGCCTCCTGGGGGCTCGCACCCGCGCGCAGCGAGGCGTGCAGCGCGATGGAGGCCGCGCGACCGTGATGGTCCGAGAGGGACCAACCCGTGACCACCGCCGCGCGCGTCCCCGCATCGAGGGCGATCTGGGCGAGACCGCGGGTCGATAGCCCGTCCACCGAACGACCCGCAGCGGAGTCACAGGTGGCGAGCACGAGGAGGGGCAGTCGCGGGGCGGTCGTTGCGATCGCCGCCGCCGAGACCTCGCCGCCGGCGCTCGTGAGGAGGCACATGGGGGCGATGCTCGAGCCCCCTCGGGCGCGGACAACGTGGGTCGCCACGTGCACGGAGGCCTCACCAGAGAGGGCCTCGAGCAAGCGCGGAGCGTCAAAGGCGAGCCCGGTCACCGCCTCGAGCCTCGGGTGGAGCCGCTCGAGGTCGCGCAGCTCGCGCCGCGCGCCGGGGAGGTCCGCCTGACCGGTCTGCGCGGGGGCGCCCAGCGCAATCCAGCTCGCGGAGCGGCCGTCGATCCTCGGGGGAAGCGTCGCGGGCTCCCTGAGTTGGTCCACGACGGAGAGCGCGAAGGCCAGCCCCAGCGGGGCCTCACCGGTGGCGGAGGGGAGCGCCTCGAATGGCATCGCCTCGAGGGCGCCGTGGGGGAGGAGCGCGAGGCTGGGGGCCTCGGAAGGGGCGCCGTCTGCGCGCCAGCGTACGTGGGACGAGAGCAGCGATGAGGGGAGCAACTGTGCAGCGATCTCGCTGCACAGGGCCACGGGCTCCATTCCCTCGGCCTGGCGGGTGAGCATGAGGGCCTCCCGGAGCCGGGCGCTGGCGCGGGCGATCTCCCTCCGGCCCCGCGGGATCTCCGTCGCCTCGGCGGACCCGTCAGGGCGCACATGGATCGCGAGGGAGCGGTCCGCCCCCACGATGTAAGTGACGGCTCCAAGGGCCTGTGACCTCGCCAGCTCCAGCAGCAGAGTGCGGGCGCGTTCGATCGACAGGCAGCCGTGGGCGGCCTCGATGGTGGCGGCGGCGTCGAGGGTCTGGCCAGCGGCGACCTGGGCCCGAGCGAGCACCTCGACCGTGGAGAGCCCGAGCCATTCGCCCACCGCGCTTGAGTCTCTCGGGGCGCCATCGAGGCTCAACGAGCGCGCGGCATCGCGGGCGCGCGCCTCGTCGAAGGCCCGCTGGAGGAAACGGATGGCCTCGACGTTCCTGCCCGCGGCGAGGAGCGCCCGTCCGCGCAAGGCGAGCCCCTCGACGCGCCCGAGGTCAGAGCCCGAGCCCGCGGGGCGGGTGGCCTCGAGGGTCTTGAGCGCCCCTTGGTGGTCACCGCGGTCCAGCTGGAGAGCCGCCTCGGTCAGCGTGAGCAGGCCTCCTGTTGCGCCCCGGGGGATCCGTCGTGCCTCCTCGAGCGCCGACGCGGCGCGGGAGAACTCTCCGGCCCGAAGGAGCGCGGCGGCCTGGAGGGCTCGCCACTCGCCGTCGGCCTCAAGCAGTTGGATCTCGGGGTCAAGGCCAGAGGGGGGGAAGGACTCGAGCAGCTCAAGGGACTGTCTCGGCCGGTCCTCCGAGAGCCGTTGGGCCGCCAGCTCACGGGTGAGCGCCCAGCAATGGGCGGGGTGTCGAAACGTGGCGAGCTCATCCAGCGCCGCCGTCGCGGCGAAGGGCGCGCCGCTCGCTCGCGCGACCCCGACGAGCCCGAGGAGGGCGCGCTCTCGCCACCGGGGCCGCTGGACCTGCTCGGCGAGCTCCGCGAGTTCGCGGAACGCGCTCTCGGCCACCAGGGACTCTCCGCCCGCCAGCGCCACCCGGGCGCGGACCCAGAGGGCCTCGAGCTTCGGGGTCCGCTGGCCGGCGAGCGTGAACCAGCGGAGCGCGAGCTCCGCGTGTTCTTCGGCGCGCGCGGCGAGCTCCGAGCGCTCGGGAGCCCCTGGCCTGGCGAGCTCCAATTGGCGGACTTCGAGTCGCGCGAGGAGGGCCGACGTGCGTGCTGCAGCCGAGACGTCGACGGCCTGACGGGCCTCCGCGAGCAGGAGCAGGAGCGCCTCAACGATCGCCTCGTCCGGTCCTGTGCCGGCCGCCTCGACCCCCTGAAGGCGGGCTCTAAGCGAGTCGAAGCGCGCCTCCAGGAGCTGGCCCTCTCGGCGCTCTGCAGGTTCCAGATTGAGGTAGAAGTGAGCGACGTCCGCGGCGTCCTCGCGCCCATGTCGCGCCGCGAGGGCACGGGCGCTCTGGCGGAGCAAGGCCTCAGCGGCGGGGTTCCCGCCCCGGACCTCCTGGAGGGCCAGGAGGTAGCGCTCGATGAGCTGCTCGTAGCTCGCCGCCGGGGTCGTCGAGGCGCCCTGGCTGGGGACGGGCTGGTCGGTCTGTGCGGCCCACGCGGGGGAGCCGAGCAGCGCCGCGGCGAGAGCGGGGCCGATGAGTGCGCACCTGCGCCCCTGCGTTCGGCGAGGTGGCTGTGTCCGGGTGGCCTCGCCTTTCCGCCGGAACCAATCGAGGGGCGAGGGCGCGGCGCCGCGGAGTGCGCTGAGGGTCGGCGCCGCGCCTTCGCCCGCCGGGCTCAACGTCCCTCGGCCAGGTAGGCCGCGCGCGCCTCCCCGGGGGGGAGCCCTCTGGCCCGGCTACGGGCGTCCGAGAGGAAGCCTGCCGCGTGGAGGCGGCGGATGTCTTCCCGGGTCTGACTCGGTCCGGAGTCAGCCCCTGAAGCGCAGCGGAGGAGTCCCGCGTCCTCGGGGGGGAGGACCGCGATCGAGAGGGTACCGAGGTCCTTCTCGACGCCGTGGACGGTGACCCAGGCGGACCACTCGTAGGTGCCGGCCTTGAGCTGATCAGCGGTGGCGTTCTTGGAGGTGGACTCGGCGGACCACACGGTCTCTCCCTCATCGAAGGCGCCGCCCGTGGTCGCCTTCAGCTCGAAGCGGTAGCGCTCGGCCCCTTCGACCGCGGTGACTTCGAACAGCGGGCGGGCTGCATAGGTTTCCAGGCCCTCGACGGGGGCGAGGACACGACCGCGCGGGAAGAGCAGGCCAGCGGAGCTCGCGCTCCTGAGCACCGGTGACTCCGGGAGGCCGCCGTCCATCGCGTTGGTGGGGCCCGAGCGGTCGAGGATCATGGTGAGGGCCAGGGCCGCGGCGGCCGCGGGGAGCCACTTCATCCACGGGGCGAGTCGCTGCGGAGCCCGCCGGCCCGCCCGTGAGCCCTCGTGTGCGCTGGCGCGCGGCCCCCGCCTGGCGCCCGGCTCATGCAGGTCCTCGACCCGTTGGATCGAGGGCGTTTCTGCGCTGCTGCCAGGGAGTTGGACGGGGGCGGTGTCTTCGATCGGGCTCACGTCGAGGGGAGCGGGGATCGGCTCTGAGAGCCGCTCCGTCCAGCGTGCTTCCTCGGGGTGCTCCTTCAGGAACTCCTCGACCTCCATCTGGCGCAGCTCGGAGAGCGGCTCGGCGCCCCGGCCCTTGCCGAACCGGTAGAGCTCCTCTGCGGAGATCTTGGCCACGCCGCCATGGTTCTCTGCGACGGCGGCTTCGAGCCACTGGTCCACCTCTCGGAGTCGGCTGAGGATCTTCTTCGCGGAGGGGTTGCTCACGAGTTCCGTGAGGCGGTCTTCCTCAAGCTCATCGAAGCGCGCGATCGCCTCGAGGGTGGCCTCGTCCTCGTGAATCGGGAGTGCTGCGCTGGTGGCGCTGGAGCCCGTGGCACCTGCCGGCAGGTGCGTCGAGTGCTGGTCTTTGAGTGACATGGTGCAGGTGCGGTGGAGCGGCAGTGAGGGGGATGGGGGGAGGCTGGCTCGATGAGTGGAGTCCCTGGCAGTGGGAGCCCCAGGCCAAAAGCAGGGCGGTCAGATCTCGGTCAGCGCCTCTTCGTGGGCGAAGTTGTGGACGAGTACGCGGCGGAGGCTGATGGTCGCCCTCCGCAGCCGGTACTTGGTTTGCTCGAGGGAGATGGCCTGGCGACGGGCGATCTCGCCGAGGGTCTCTCCCTGCACGAAGCGCAGGTCGAGGAGCGAGCGCTCCTCCGTGGAGAGCTCGTCGAGGGCCTCGCGGACGACGCCTCCCACCTCGGAGGTGCCGGCGATTTCGGAGGGACCGGGGCTCTCATCAGCGCGGTCGGGGATCTCCTCGCCGGCGCTCTTCATGCGTGGTCTGCCGCCTGCGTTGTCCCGGCGCTTCAGGTCCACACAGCGGCACCAGGCGACCCGGTAGAGCCAGGTGCCGAATGACCCGCGATCTGGGTTGAAGGCATCTCGATCCAGTCGCTCGAGGACGTACAGGACGATGTCTTGGTAACGGTCCTCCCGCGCAACGGCGTCGGACTCGAAGTGTCCGATGCAGTGGTGGAGCAGTGACTTGTAGCGCTCCAGGAACGCGGTCACTGCGGCCTCTCGCCGGGAGCGGAGGCCTTCGATCAAGGCAAGGTCGT
Source organism: Planctomycetota bacterium (assembly GCA_029248265.1). Classification (GTDB taxonomy): domain Bacteria; phylum Planctomycetota; class UBA1135; order UBA1135; genus Saltatorellus. The sequence goes on along the minus strand of JAQWJQ010000049.1, from coordinate 15,358 downwards.
CCAAGGGTGGGGGGGCGGGGCGCCTGCGGTTGACGGGGTTGACGGCGCCCTCAATACAAGACATTGAATAGACAAGCGCCTAGTCTCTTGCAATCAGCTTGCATGGAGCGTTGTTGCTGCACCGCGCCGTGGACGTAAGCCCATTATTTAAATGTGTTTATGTTGGCCGTGGGCGAGGTGGTCGCCCCCGCCTCGGGGGTCCACAGGGCGTGTCCCGTCCCCCGTTACGGCGCAGATCAGCCCACCAGTTCCCGGACCGCTGGACCTGTCCCGTAGGGGGGGTCTGCGATTAGACTGTTCGCCCAAACTCCCGCCCGGAGACCCTCGTTCGCAGGATCAAACCTGCATTTCCGTTGGGTGCGTGCTCCGCGACGGGCCCACGGCGCACCAAGGCGCCCCATCGCCATCGCGGCTCGATCCGCTACGCCCCTCCCCAGCATCATGACCGAAGTCGTCCTCCTCAGCGCCGCGCGCTCTCCGATCGGCAAGTTCCAGGGCGGCCTCGCCGGGTTCCGGGCCCCTGACCTCGGAGCCCTCGCCGTGGCCGAGGCGATCCGGCGCGCCGGCATCGAGGGCGCTGCCGTGGAGGAGGTGATCATGGGGAACGTCCTGCAGGCAGGGCTCGGTCAGAACCCCGCCCGCCAGGCGGCCCGCGGCGCTGGCGTGCCGGATGCAGTGGGCAGCATGACCATCAACAAGGTCTGCGGCTCCGGGCTCAAGTCCGTCATGCTCGCCGCCCAGGCGATCCGCGCGGGTGACGCACACTGCCTCGTGGCCGGTGGCATGGAGTCCATGTCGAACTCGCCTTACCTGCTCCCGGACGCACGAACGGGGATGCGGCTCGGTCACAGCGAGGTCGTGGACTCCATGGTCCACGACGGCCTCTGGGACATCTACAACGACTTCCACATGGGCCTGACCGGTGAGAAGGTGGCGAAGGAGCTCGACGTCTCCCGTGGTGACCAGGACGCGTACGCGGCCGAGAGTCATCGCCGCGCGGCCGAGGCGCGGGACGCCGGCCGCTTCGACGCAGAGAAGTTCGCCGTGACGATCAAGCCGCGCAAGGGCGACCCCTATGACTTCACCGCGGACGAGACCATCCGTGAGGGGATGACGGCGGAGTCCATCAGCGGGATGCGCCCCGCCTTCGCCAAGGACGGGACGGTCACGGCCGCCAACGCCTCGGCGATCAATGATGGCTCGGCAGCGCTCGTGGTCGCCAGCGCCGAATTCGCTGCTGCTCACGGGCTGAAGCCGCTCGCTCGCGTGACGCATTACGCCACCGGCGGGTGCGCCCCTGAGTGGGTGATGATGGCCCCCGAGCACTCGATCAAGAAGACCGCGGACAAGGCCGGAATGAAGCCGGCGGACTTTGACCTGCACGAGATCAACGAGGCCTTCTCGGCGGCCGCCGTCGCCCTGACCCGCAAGCTCGAGCTCGACGCCGCGCGCGTCAACGTCAACGGCGGTGCCGTGGCGCTGGGCCACCCGATCGGGGCCTCCGGCGCACGGATCCTGACCACGCTGTTGAGCGCCATGGAGCAGCGAGATGCTGGTAACGGCATGGCTTCTCTCTGCCTCGGCGGCGGCAACGCCGTCTCGCTTTCCGTCGAGCGCGTCTGACCCACTCCACACCCATCAACCCAAAGGAAACGACCATGAGCAGCAACGATCTCTTCGAACGGGTCGCCGTTATCGGCGCGGGGACCATGGGGAACGGTATCGCCCAGGTCTTCGCTTCCTGCGGTAGCGCTGTGACCCTGGTCGACGTCGACGGCGACGCGCTGGATCGGGGCGTCGCCGCGATCGGCAAGAGCCTCGCCCGCGTCGTCAAGAAGGAGCGCATGTCCCAGGAGGACGCCGACGCCGCGATGGGGCGGATCAGCCGCTCGACCCGTTTGGAAGACCTCTCCGACCGTGAGTTGATCGTTGAGGCCGTCTCGGAGCGCGCCGACCTCAAGGCCAAGATCTTCCGGACCCTCGACGAGGTCGCGCCGGCCTCTGCGATCCTCGCATCGAACACGTCCTCGATCTCCATCACCGAGATCGCGGCGGTGACTGGCCGAGCCGACAAGGTCATCGGCATGCACTTCATGAACCCGGTCCCGGTCATGAAGCTGGTGGAGGTCATCCGTGGCCAAGAGACCAGCGACGAGACGACCGACGCGGTGATGCGGGCGAGCACAGCGCTCGGCAAGGAGCCCGTGGAGGCCAACGACTATCCCGGCTTCGTCTCCAACCGTGTCCTGATGCCCATGATCAACGAGGCCGTGTTCTGCCTCATGGAGGGCGTCGCGACGAAGGAGGGGATCGACACCGTGATGAAGCTCGGGATGGCTCACCCCATGGGCCCGCTGACGCTGGCGGACCTCATCGGCCTGGACGTGTGCCTCGACATCCTCGAGGTCCTCCACCGTGGTCTGGGCGACGACAAGTACAGGCCGTGCCCCCTGCTGCGCCGGATGGTCGCGGCGGGCCGACTCGGGCGGAAGTCAGGAAAGGGCTTCTACGACTACGAGTGACGGGTGCGGCAAAGAACCCCGGCACGGGCTGGGGTTAGATACTCAAAAGACCGATCTAGTTTATACAGCAGCCGCGGTTCACCGCGGATCCAGATACAGGCCTCAAAGACCGTCATGACCATGACCCATTCGGACATCGACTCTGCCGCAGTCGGGCTCGGCTTCGGCCTCGGCGAAGAGCTCTCGATGGTGCGGGACTCCGCGCGAGACTTCGCGGACGGCGTCCTCGCGCCGCTCGCCACCAAGCACGATCGGGAGGAGTCCATCGCAGACGACGTCTACGAGCAGCTCGGCGAGCTCGGCTTCTGGGGCCTGACGCTCCCGGAGGAGTACGGCGGCGCCGACCTCGGGAACGTGGCGCTGGCGGTGGTGCTTGAGGAGATCAACCGTGTCTGCGCCTCGACGGGCGTCGCGGTCTCGGTGCACAACTCGCTGCTGTGCGCGCCGCTCATGAAGTTCGGTACGGACGAGCAGAAGGCGCACTGGCTGCCGAAGCTCGCCTCGGGCGAGGCGATCGGCGCCTACTCCCTCTCCGAGGCCGGGTCTGGGTCAGACGCCGCGGCCTTGGCCGCTACGGCGGAGCGAGATGGGGACGATTGGATCCTCCGCGGCACGAAGCTCTGGGTCACCTCAGGAGATCGCGCTGGGCTCTTCTTGGTCTACGTCCGGACGAACCCGGAGCTGCCGAAGGCGAAGGGGATCACGGCCTTCCTCATGCCCGGAGACGCCCCGGGCCTGAAGATCGGCAAGCACGAGATGAAGACGGGCATCCGCGGCTCCGCGACGGTCGAGCTGATCCTCGATGACGTCCGGCTCGGGCCCGAGTGTATCCTCGGTGAGGTCGACCGCGGCTTCCCGATCGCCATGGACACCCTGGCCGGCGGACGCATTGGTATCGCGAGCCAGGCGGTCGGCATCGGGCAAGCCTGCCTCGACGCCTCGATCAAGTACGCCAAGGAGCGTGAGCAGTTCGGCAAGCCGATCGGCTACTTCCAGGCGATCCAGCACAAGCTCGCGGACATGTCAGCGCGCCTCGAGGCCTCGCGCCTGCTCGTCCGGAAGGCCGCGTGGATGCGCGACCGGGGGATGGAGGTGAACCGCCAGTCCTCCGAGGCGAAGCTCTTGGCCTCTCAGGCGGCGAACTTCTGCGCCGACGAGGCCGTCCAAATCCATGGGGGCGCGGGGTACACGGACGACTTCCATGTGGAGCGCCTCTTCCGAGACGCCCGGATCACCGAAATCTACGAGGGAGCCACTGACATTCAGCGCCTCGTGATCGCTCGCGACCTCCTGCGCTGAGCCCACCCGCGACGCCGACTCCCACCCTCACTCGAATCCAAAGCTCAGGAGCGCCGCGCGCTCCCCACGACACTGCTCCAAGCCTCGCTCGCCACGAGGCCCGACGCACACCGGACCAAGATATGACAGACGTCGCCTCCTCCACGGGATCCCACGATCTGGGACACGCTGAGTACGAGCTCCCTGCCATCCGCCACTCCTTCGATTTCACGGAGGAGCAGGAGATGGTCCGCGAAATGGTGCAGGACTTCGCCAGGACGGAGATCGCGCCGATCGCCCACGACATCGACGAGAACCACAGCTTCCCTCGGGAGAAGTGGGACCAGATCGTCGAGCTTGGGCTGCCGGGCATCCCCTTCCCTGAGGATGTCGGCGGCTCGGACGGCGGCACGCTGAGCTACATCCTGGCGGTTGAGGAGCTCGCCAAGGTCTGCGGCTCGACGGCCCTCGGCCTCGCCGCCCACGTGAGCCTCGGGACGTACCCGATCTGGAAGTGGGGGGGCGCAGAGCTCCGCGAGCTCTACGTGCCGAAGCTCATCTCCGGGGAGTACATGGGCGCCTACGGGCTCACCGAGCCGGGCGCTGGTTCCGACTCGGGCGGGACCGCGACCACGGCCGAGCTGGACGGGGATGAGTACATCCTCAACGGCCGGAAGTGCTTCATCACGAACGCGAACCACGCCGGAGTCTTCATCGTCACGGCCGTGACGGACCGCTCCCTGGGATCCAAGGGTATCTCCGCCTTCGTGGTCCCCCGGGACATCGAGGGCTTCACCCTCGAGCCCGGCGAGACCAAGCTCGGCATGCGGGGCTCCGACTGGGCCAGCCTCGTCTTCCAGGACGCGCGCATCCCGCGGTCACACCTGCTCGGCCCCGCCGGCGAGGGCTTCGCGACCTTCATGAAGACTCTCGAGGGCGGTCGGATTTCCATCGGCGCGCTCTCCCTGGGCCTGGCTGAGGGTGCGTTCGAGTGCGCCACCAAGTACGCGATGGAGCGCGAGGCCTTCGGCGGCTCGCTGGCCGACCAGCAGGCGGTCCAGTTCAAGCTGGCCGACATGAGGGTCCAGATCGAGGCTGCGAGGCACCTCGTCTATCACGCGGCGCGCATGAAGGACGCGGGGCAGAGCTACGGCACCGAGGCCTCGATCGGGAAGCTCTACGCCTCCGAGATCGCGATGAAGTGCACGTACGAGGCCATCCAGATCTACGGCGGGTACGGCTACAGCCGTGAGTACCCTGTCGAGCGCATGTGGCGCGACGCGAAGCTCTGCACGATCGGCGAGGGGACCAGCGAGATCCAGCGCCTGATCATCGGTCGTTCGGTGCTCAAGGCCGCTCGCTCCCTCTGAGGGCGCCCATGTCGAACCCTGTACCCAGCAGTGATCAGGGCGGGGGCGGCTGGTCGCCGACCTCCCTGGAGGCCGGCGGGTGGAAGATCACGGCGCTCTACGACGCGACGTTCGGGCTCGACGGTGGCGCGATGTGGGGCGTCGTCCCGAAGAACCTCTGGGCGCGGCTCACTCCGCCCGCTGAAGACAACACCATCCGCCTCGCGGCGCGGCCGTTTCTCGCCGAGAAGGAGGGCGTGAAGGTGGTGATCGAGGGGGGGATGGGGGACCGGTGGGATGAGAAGTTCCGGCGCATCTACCGGCTCGACCGGCCCGCCTCGACGACCCTCCGGGCGACCCTCGCTGCGCTCGACGTCGGGCCAGAGGACATTGATCACGTGGTGGTCTCTCACTGCCACTTCGACCACGTCGGGGCGCTGGTCGAGCTGCGCGATGGCGCGCTCGAGCCGCTCTTCCCCGGGGCGCGCCACCACTTCCCTACGGCGGAGGTGGGCGCGTCGCGTGCAGCCATCCACCCGCGCCGCGCCAGCTATCGGGCGGACGACATTGACCCGCTCGTCGAGCGCGGCCTCGTGGAGATGCACGACGGTGACCACCGGCTGTTCGAAGACCTCGAGATGGTGCAGGTCGGCGGGCACTCGGAAGGCATGGTGGTGATCCGCTTCAACGCGGGCGGCGACGGCGTCACAGCTGCGTTCTGGGGGGATCTGATCCCCACGACGCATCACATTCAGCCGCCGTACATCATGGCGTACGACATGGACGTGCCGAGGTCGTTTTCCATGCGGACCGAGTGGTTGGCGCGGGCCGCGGACGAGGGCATCGTCGGGATGTCGTATCACGATCCAGACCGCGCCTTCACGCGGCTGGAGAGGGACGGGAAGCGATACGTCGACGTCGACGTACCTGAGGTTGGCCAGCACGCCTGAGTCCGCGCGCTTGGTCTCGCTCTGTCCGAGCTTGACCGAGACGCTCTTCGACATCGGTGCGGGGGCGGCCGTCGTCGGCGCGACGAAGTTCTGCGTGGCGCCGGCGTCCATGCCCGGGGTGTCGCGAGTCGGAGGTACAAAGGACCCGTGCGTGGATCGGATCCTCGCGTTGGAGCCGACGCTGGTCTTCGCCAACCGGGAGGAGAATCGGCGCGAGGATGTGGAGGCCCTCACGGCGGCGGGCGTCGAGGTGCACTCCTCGATGCCGCGCCGGGCGGATGAGGTCCCCGCGTTGATTCGGGACGTGGGGGAGCAGACGGGATGTGAGGTGGGTGCCGAGGCGGTGGCGGTGGACGTCGAGCACGCTCTCGCGGAGGCCCGGGCCGCCGCGCTCGGCATGGAGCCTCGGCGCTTCGCGGTGCTCGTCTGGCGGCGTCCTTGGATCGCAGCCACGGCGGACACATTTCTGTCCAATTTGCTCGTGGAGGCCGGCGGCGTGAACGTCCTGGAGGCGAGCAGAGGGCGTTATCCGGAGGTGACGCTCGAGGAATTCGCTTCGTTGGAGCCGGAACTGGTTTGCTTGCCGAGCGAACCATTTCCGTTTGACCGACGACACGTTGATGAACTCGTGCTCGCGTCTCGCGTAGATCGACATCGATTCTTACTCTGCGACGGACAACTCCTCACCTGGCATGGGTCGAGGACAGCGAGAGGACTCCGCGCCGCGATGCGTTGGATCCTCGGCTGAGTCTCCCCCCTCCCCCGAAACCTGTTCCAACCTCGAAGTCCGCGTGGCTACGCGGACACCATCGCAATGCTGGTTCTCCCCCTCGTACTTGGCTCCGCGCTCGCGGCGTCAGCAAGCGTCACCGTCCCCTCCGCCCCCGCGCCCAACGCGCTCGTCCTCGCCACCGCAAACGCCTTCCAGGAGGAGGTCGCCGCTGAGGACCTCGGTGTCTGGCGCGGCGGACTGGACGTCGGCCTTACCAAGAGTGAAGGCAACGCGAACAACTCCTCCTACGCGGTCACGGGCAAGGCTGTCCGTGAGATGGGCACGCACAGGTACACGGCGGAGGCGCTGTGGTACTACGCCACCCAGGACGACGCGCGGACGCAGCGCCGAGCGCTGGGTACCCTGAAGTACGACAAGTTCGTCTCCGAGAAGACCTACCTCTACGGCAACCTCCTCACCGAGACCAACGAGCAGGCGCTGGTCGACTTGCGCTGGACCGTCGGCGCTGGAATCGGTGAGCAGTGGCGGGACGATGACCAGTGGCGCATCAGCACGGAGCTGGGCGTAGGTTGGTTCGATGAGCGCTACGAGAACGGCGTGGAGGAGGACTACCTCGTGGTCCGCGGCGCGTGGGAAGTGGTCACCTCCATCACCGATACCCTGACCTTCGGGTCGACCGGTGAGGTGTTCCCGAGCTTGGACGACAAGGACGACATCTACGGGCTCGCCACCACGGACTTCTCGGCGGTGCTGTCGGAGTCAATGGTCGCCAAGCTGCAGTGGATTCTGACCTACGACAACACCCCGGAGGAGGGGAACGAGCGCGCCGACAACATCTACCTGTTGACCGTCGGCTGGCAGTTCTGAGCGATCAGGGCCCCGATCATGAACCGGAGGCCGGTCGCGCGGACGCGCGCCCGGCCTCCGATCTGTTGTGGCCTGCTCCCGGGGTCGCCCCGCCTCGCGACGAGGGGGCGGCCTAGAGACCCTCAGGCATCTGGAAGACCACCGTCTCCTTCTCGCCGTCGAGCTCTCGTGTCCTCGTGACGCCGAGTTCATCCAGGCGGGTCAGGATGAGCTGGACGAGCTCCTCTGGCGCGGAGGCCCCAGCGGTGACGCCCACGGTCTTGGCGCCGGCGACCCACTCGGGTCGCACCTGGTCCGGGTGATCGACGAGGTAGGCGGGGACACCTCCGCGCTCTCCGAGTTCCCGCAGGCGGTTTGAGTTGGAAGAGTTCTCGGAGCCGACGACGATCAGCGTGTCGACCGCGCCAATCATGTCCTTCACCGCCGTCTGGCGGTTCTGGGTCGCGTAGCAGATGTCCTTGAGGGCGGGGCCCTGGATGGTTGGGAAGCGATCGAGGAGGGCCTCGATGACCTCCTTGGTGTCGTCGACCGAGAGTGTGGTCTGCGTCACGTAGGCGAGCTGTTCGGGGTCCTCGATGTGTAGGGCCTGGACCTCCTCGGGTGTCGAGAGGACGTGGACCTTGCCCTTGATCCGGCCGCGGGTCCCCTCGACCTCCGGGTGGCCCGGGTGTCCAACGAGGATGACCTCGCGACCCTGACCCTCGTAGCGGATGGCCTGTCGGTGAACCTTCGTCACCAGCGGGCAGGTGGCGTCGATCGCCTCGAGTCGCCGCTCCGCGGCCTTCTCGACCACGGCGTCAGAGACTCCGTGAGCGCTGAAGACGGTCACCGAACCCTCGGGGACCTCATCAAGTGACGACACGAAGCGCGCCCCGAGGTCGCGGAGGCGCTCGAGGACATGCTTGTTGTGCACGATCTCGTGGAGCACGAAGACCGGGGCGCCGTGCACCTCGAGGGCGCGTTCCACGATCTGGATCGCCCGGTCGACCCCGGCGCAGAAGCCCCGAGGATTGGCGAGGACCACCTCCTCGCCCTGGTTGGCGGGGACGTCGCTCGTCATCAGTGGGTCTCTCGAGCGTGGTTCCGGTTCCAGCCAGGGATCTCCACAGTGACGTTGGTCGCGCCACTCGGGACGGCTTGACAGGCCAGCCTCGACGTCAACTCGACGCCCGGGGCCTCATCCAGCATGTCCTCTTCGGACTCCGAAGCCTCAGGGATCGAATCAACACCCTCGCGAATGATGACGTGGCAGGTGGAGCAGGCGCACACCCCGCCGCAGGCGTGGTCGATCTCGATGCCGTTGCCGTCCGCGATGTCGAGGATCGAACCCGGCTTGCCCTCCCGGGAAAGGGGGAGGGCCTTCGGGTCGACCGAGACGGTCTTGCCCATGGGCAGGAACGTGACGGAGTAGGTTTGATCGGGGAGCGGGGTTTCGACCTGCTCCTGGTAGGGGTTGATGCCGCCCATGTGCTTGATGGGGCGGCCCGGCTTGGGCCGCCCGATGCTCTCGTTTGGTGGTCTTGGTCAGATCCCTGAACCGAAGCCCCCCTTCGGGGCGCTCTTCGGCTCGGGCTCAGGCTTCGGGTGGTTCCTGGGGGAGCGATCCTCCCCCCTCGGCTCCCTCTTGGGACGATCTTCGGCCTCTTTCTTGGGGGAATCTGAGCGTCCACGCCGGCGTCGCCGGGGTCGCCGCTCTTCGCCGCCCTCGCTCGCAGGCTTGGGCTCTTCGGCCAAGCCGACGCCGAAGCCGGAGTCGCTGGCAGAGGGTCGGGAGGGAGCGGGCTTCGTGTGGGCTTGCTCCTCAGGCTCTGGCCTCCGCCCTGCGCCGCGCTCGGGCTTGCCGGGAGCGGGCTGCGGGTCCTCGGACCGCTCTTCGCGGGGCGAACGGTCGTCGCGACTTCGACGACGGCGGCCTCGTCGGGGGCGGTCGTCTGAGTCACGGCTGCCGCTCGCGCCCCTGGGGGCATCCTGCTCGGTCTCGCGGGTCTCTTCCTGGCCACGATTCGGGCGCGCCTCGGGGCTCGACTCCTCGGACCGCTTGCCCCGGCGCCGGCGCCGGTCGCCCTCGGGCCGCTCTCCTTCCGACCGGTCGCGCTCGGGTCGCTCCTGATCGGCGGGGGCCTCGCTGGACTCCTCCGGGCGTCGCTCGCCCCGTCGGCCATCGCGGCCTCGGCGGCGGCGCGGCCGCTCCTGAGCCTCAGCCGGGGCCTCAGCGGGGGTCTCAGCGGGGTTCTCAGCGGGGGCCTCCTCGACCTCGGTGGAGGAGGTCTCCTCCCTGGCGGCGTCGCGGAGGCGGCGCTGCTCGATGGAGTAGAGCTCCCTCGGTCGCTTGAGCTCGGTCAGATCAAAGCCGGACTGGTGTTGGAGGTTGTCCCAATCTCGCTCGTTGCGTCGCGAGACGAAGGTGACCGCCACACCGTGCGCACCCGCGCGGCCGGTGCGACCGATCCGGTGGGTGTAGTCGGAGACGTCGCGGGGGACGCCGAGGTTGACGACGTGGGTGACGTGCTTCACGTCCAGCCCGCGAGACGCCACGTCCGTGGCGACGAGGCACTTGACCTCACCCGTCCTGAAGGCCCCCATGACACGGAAGCGCGCGGCCTGGTCGTAGCCACCATGCAAGGCCTTGACCGAGAAGCGCCGTCGCTCGAGCTTGCGCATGAGCTGGTCGACGTCCGTCCGGCGCTCGCAGAACACGAGGAAGACGTCGTCCTCGGCGGAGTCCTCGATGAGGTGCCCGAGCTCGCGGGCACGGTCCTCTTCGCCGCAGCGCAGGAAGTACTGGTTGATGTTGTCCACGGTGGAGACGCCACTGGCTGTGGCGATCTCGGCGGGGTCCGTGGTGTACCCGCGGGCGAGCTCGAGGAGCGGCGTGGGGAACGTCGCGGAGAAGAGCAGCGTCTGCCGGTACTCATTGCAGGCGTCGAGGATCTTCTTCACGTCATCGATGAAGCCGATCTCGAGCATCTTGTCCGCCTCGTCGAGGATGGCGAACTCGGTCCAGGGGAACTGCAGGAAGCGTTGGTTCAGCAGGTCGAGGACGCGGCCGGGCGTGCCCACGACGACCTGGGCGCCGGCCTGGAGGGCGCGGACCTGGGGGCCCATTTGCTCGCCTCCAACGATCAGCGTCGTCTTGACCCCGCTCGCCGCGCCGAGTTCCTTGAGCACGTCGTGCACCTGCTCGGCGAGCTCGCGGGTGGGCGAGAGCACCAGTCCCAGGACCGTCGACCGGCTGGGGTCGATCTTCGACATCATCGGCGCGCCGAAGGCCAGGGTCTTGCCCGTGCCTGTCTCAGCCTTGGCGATGACGTCCTTGCCTTGGAGCACCGGCTCGATGGCCAGGGCCTGGATCGGGGTGGGCTTGGTGATGCCCATGCCCTTGATCGCGCTCTGGATGTTCTCCGCCAGGCTGAACTCTTCGAACGACTCGATGTCGGGCGGTTCGAGGGTCGGCGTGAGGGGCGTGATGTTCTTGTTCGTCTTCGGGGCCGCGTCGCGGCCAGCGCTTCGGCGGGGGGTGGATCCCCTGCGGCCGGAGCGTCGCGAGCGGCTCGGTCCGCCTGCGCGTCGTTGGTCAGTCATTCGTTCGTTGTCGATTGGATTCCCGCGTCGGCGGGTGGGCAGTTGAACCCCGGTGGCATGGTTCGCCACGGGCTGCCCGGCGTCGCTCTATTTCAAGGACGGGTGTCGTCCCGGCGCGTATTGAGGGAGGGCCGCTTTGATTTCGCAGGGCCATCCTGATCAGCCGCAGAAGTGCGGTGGGGGTGCTTCGTCGACGGTTTCGTTCTCGTCCCGTCGAGGGCCGCTCGCGCCGGAGCTACGCCATTTCGTGGGGGAGGGTAAGCCCTTTCAGGCCTCTCGCCCTCCCACGGCATCGAGATTCTGGCCTGATTCCTTGAGCGATCCACGGGGTCCTCGAGAGAGAAGTGCAGCCTGCGGGGCGTCCCTCTCGTGAGGGGCCCTGTGGGCGAGTCCCCACGTCCGCCGGGTGCCTTTCGGCGGCGCGGCGGCCCCCGGACCCTCCCGAAGGCGGCTCCGGGGCTCCCAGCGCGCGGAGGGCGAGGGGTAGACTCCGGGCCCGCGACCCGCCCGCGCGGACCATCCTGATCCCAGGTGGTCGGCTGTGGCGAGGCCCCCACGCACACAGGAGCATCTCTTGGACATCGTCAGCTGGAACGTCAACTCCCTCCGCGCCCGCATGCCCCGCGTGCTCGAGTTCCTCGAGCGCGCAGACCCGGATGTGGTCTGCCTTCAGGAGACGAAGGTGGTGGACGAGCTCTTCCCGCGGGAGGTCCTCGAGGAGGCTGGCTATCACGTCGCCTTCCATGGCCAGAAGACCTACAACGGCGTCGCGATCCTCTCGAAGACGCCGCTCGAGCAGGTCGTCATGGGCATCCCGGGGACGGACCACCCTGAGGCCCGAGTGATCGCCGCGGTCGTCGAGGACGTCATGCTCCTCGACCTCTATGTGGTCAACGGCAAGGAGGTCGGCTGCGAGAAGTACGACTACAAGCTGGAGTGGATGAAGGACGTTGCTTCCTACGTGCGGGAGAGCTTCCCCATGACCGAGCGTGTGGTGGTCACAGGGGACTTCAACGTGACCTTCGATGACCGTGACATCTACGATCCGGAGCGGTGGCGGGACCGCATCCTGTGCAGCAAGCCGGAGCGGGAGGCCCTCGCCGAGATCATGGCGCCTGGGCTCAAGGACGCGCTCCGGAAGCACAACGAGGAGGCCGGGGTCTACACCTGGTGGGACTTCAGGACCTTCGGCTTCAAGCGGGGCAACGGCCTGCGGATCGACCACTTCCTGCTCTCCCCATCCGCGTACGAGGCGTGCACGGGGGTGACCGTGGACCTCGAGGCGAGGGGGGGCGAGAAGCCCAGTGATCACGCCCCGGTGATCTGCACGCTCTCCTGAGGGGCCCCGCGCGGCCGTGTGGGCTCCTCGAGGCCCCCAAATGCCCCCCGAGGGCCCTGGCAGGCCCGCTTCGGGACAGGAACCTGTCATCCGCCCCTATGCTCCTGGGGTCAGCCTGCCGATACTTCCAATGCAGGCCACGCGGCTGCACCGATCCATGACCGACGTTCGCGACCTCCCCTTTGATCAGTTCCAGCGCTACGAGCTGGTGCGGGTCTTGCTCGAGAGCGTCCGATCGGATGGGAAGCGGTTCCGCATTCTCGACGTGGGCGGACGCACCGCCCTCCTCCGCGAGTTCCTGCCGTTGGACCAGGTCGAGCTCGTGGACGTCGTGCCCTCGGAGGCTGAAGGGCTGGTGCTGGGCAGCGGCGCAGAGCTCCCGTTTCAAGACGGTGCCTTCGATGCCGTCTGTGCCTTTGACACGCTGGAGCACGTCCCGGCACCACTGCGTGACGACTTCGTCAGGGAGTGCGCCCGGGTCGCGCAGAGCTACGTGATCCTGGCGGGTCCCTACGACTCACCGAGGGTGGCCGAAGCAGAGGAGACCCTCCTCGACTTCCTCCGGTCGCGCCTCAACTGGGAGCACGAGTACTTGCTGGAGCACCGGGTCAACGGGCTCCCGTCGATGCCTGCCGCGCTCGGGCTCTTCGAGGATGCCGGAGCCCGCACCGTGGCGATCGGCCACGGGGAACTCAGCCGGTGGCTGGCCCTGATGTGCGTCGAGTTGTATATCGAGCACGAGACCTTGCTCAAGGGCTTCGCGCCGCAGCTCTACCGCTTCTACAACGAGCACCTGTTCCCGTTTGATCACGGGTCTGAGGTGTACCGGCACGCGGTCATCGCGGCCTTTGGCGACGCGCCCTTGCCCACGGTCGGGGACGCTCTCCGCGAGCCTTCGACAGCGCTCAGCGCGGCGGATACCGCGCTCTCTGACGCGGCAAGGGAGCTGCTTCGATACGACAGCCTCCGCGACTCCTACCTGCCCGAGCTGAACCGCCTGCACGGGGTCGTCGCCTCCCTCGAGGAAGACCTCGTGGGGCACCGGCTCGAAGCGGCGGACCTGTCAGAAGACCTCGCGGGGCACGCGGAGACGGTCAGCGCGCTGCGCAGCGAGTGCAAGGAAGTACGTGATCAAGCAGAGCGTGACCTCTCTGACTTCACCCGCGAACGAGCGGAGGTCAAGAAGGTCATATCCCACAAGGACGACCACCTCGCCCAGCTGGAAGAGCTAGCTGCTGCGCTCCGCGCGGACCTCGAGGGCCACCGCGTGATGCTGAAGGACCTGGAGGACCTCCGGGCGCTTGAGCTCGCGGAGCTCGAGGCGCGTGGTCGACTCATCGACGGGCTGAACGGGGACCTCAAGGTCCACGTGGACGAGCTGGCCGGGGTCCGCGTGGAGCTCGACGTTCGCGGTGAGCGGCTGGAGGCAGTCAATCAGGAGCTCTCCGCGCAGAACGAGATCATCCGCCGGGCTCATGAGCAGCTGGAGGTGACGGTTCAGCACATCGAGACCCTGGTCGGTACAGAGGCACGGGCGCGGACCGCCGTGCAGAAGGCTGGCGATTGCGAGGAGACCCTCGCTCGGCGCCTCGAGCAGGCGAGGGACCGGGAGCTCTCCATTGATGAGGAGATCGAGATCATCGTGGGGGCCCGAGACTTGCGGCTCGCGGAGCGCAACGAGGCCAGGGCAGAGGCCGCCGGGCTCGCCGCCTCGCTCCGAGAGGCAGAGGACTCGATCGCGGGTCTGCAGAGCGTCGTCGAGGCACGTGAGAGCAGCCTCCGAGAGGCGGATGCCGAGCGCTTGATGCTGCGCGAAGAGTCGCAGCGACTCTGGAATCGGATCGGCCGCACAGTGCTACTGCGCTGGCTGACCAAAGCGCGCAAGCTCGGGTGACCGTTCCCCCGGGCGGCGCGCGCGAGGCGCTCAGTCCCTGGAGACCTTAGGTTCCGCTCCGTCCATCGCGACGGACCACTCGGTGGGCAGGAAGAGCAGCCCGTGCTGGAGGTGATTGGCGTCGTGGACCTCGAAGGTGGCCGCGTGCTCGCGGTGGTCGATCGGGGTCGGCGCCGCCTTGTCGTGGTCGTAGACGAACACCGTGAGGTAGTAGCCGCCCTGTAGGAGGGGGAGGCTCTCGAAGGCCATCTCCACGTGCCCCTTGGCGCCAGCCTTCACGTCGCCGAGCTCGATGGGCTCGTTCCGCCAGAGGTGGTTGCTGCCGTTCACGTAGGTCCCGTCGGAGCGGTACACGCCGAGGCCGAAGACCGGCTCGTGACAGTCCGCCGAGGCCTCGAACTCGATCCTGACGCGGAAGGGCGAGCCAGGCTGGAAGACGCTGGTGGCCTCGCCGCTCCCGCTGAAGAGCTCGACCTTGCCCGTCCGGATCTCGCCGGAGCCCCAGCGGGGATAGGCATCGAGCTGGCGGTTGATGGCGGACATCCGCTCGTTGCCGCGCGCGTGGGCACGCTTCAGGTACTCGTCCGCCACCTCCTCGGCCGTGCCCTGCTCGAGGACGCGGCCCTCATGCATGAGGACCACGTGCTTGCACATGGACTTCACCGAGCCCATGTCGTGGGAGACGAAGAGCGTGGTCTTGCCTTGCTCCTGGAACTCGTTGAGCCGGTTGATGCACTTGCCCTTGAAGTGCTCGTCGCCGACGGAGAGCGCCTCATCAATGATGAGTATCTCCGGGTCGACGGTGGTCGCGACCGAGAACCCGAGGCGGACGTGCATCCCGGAG
>JAQWJQ010000126.1 GCA_029248265.1 Planctomycetota bacterium | reverse complement strand
TCACGAGTGACGTGGAGATGAGCGCCAAGTACGACATCACCGTCCCGATGCCCGAGCTTGAGGAGTACAACCACAACCTGGTGACCACGCTCTCGATCGACCTCACCGGTGACCTGGACCTCGACTTGTCCATCACCTGGGACCGGTTGAACGCGCCGCAGGCCAACTCGAACGGGTCGGTGCCGCAGAAGGATGACTTCCGGATGACCATCGGCCTGGGCTGGACCTTCTGAGGTCGACCGGCTCGATGGGACCCGCGCTGGGGCCGGCTCCATGCACGGCCCGCGCAGCGGGGGGCGGATAGGGCCGGAGTCCATGTCGCCGACCAGCGGGCGCTTTGCATCATCCCACTCTCGGTCGGCCCATGGTGGGGCCCCGGGGCAGGCGCGCTCTGCCGCGCGGACCTGGGCTCGGGAGAGCCCCGTCCGGGGGGGGCCGGGCCGGGAAGTGAAGGGTGGCGGAGAGGGTGGGATTCGAACCCACGGAACCCGCGAGGGCTCACCGCCTTAGCAAGGCGGCGCATTCGGCCACTCTGCCACCTCTCCGCACGGGCGGGGAGGATAGCGACCGAGGTCGCCTGTGGTCGCGATGAGTTTCTGGAAATCCCGCGGACTCGTGCCCGCTGTGGGAATCGAGGTAAAAGCATCAGCCAGGGATCCAGATCGCCACAATGTGTCCCGAGATCCTGCGTAGAGGCCATGACGGTCCGGCGCGTCCGGCGCGTCCGGCCCCGGTCGGCGACGACGGAGGACCTCCCCTCACTGCCCTGATGTCCGATCATTCACCCCGCTCCACGGCCGCCCAGCGCGGCCAAACTGGCGAACCGGCATCCCGTCCGGCTCCGTCCAGGGGGGATCTCGGCCATGCCCTCTTCCGGCTCTGGCTCCTCAACGTGCTGGCGGGGACCCTTGTGGGGTCGCTCTGGTTCTTCGACGCACCCGTCGACCGTGCGCCGTGGATCCGCGTCTATGTGTCGCTGGCGTTGGTCTCTTCCGTCGCCGTGCTGGCCATGGCGCCCGCCGCCGCGTTCCTCGTGATCTGGCGGTGGGTCAAGAGCTGGCGGCTGGCGTGCCTCATGGCCGGTTTTGTCGGGGCCTGGTTCCTGGCAATCCTCTACACGGACACGATCGTCTACCGCCTGCTGCGCTACCACTTCTTCGACAGCGCGGTGCTCAACGTCGTCCTGACGAAGGGCAGCGGAGACTCCATCATCCTCGGGGCCTACGTGTGGGAGACCGTGGGGCTCGTGATCGGTGGCCTGACGCTGGTCCAGTGCCTCAGCGCCGCGTGGTTCGCGCGGCGTATCCAGCGGCTGAATGAGGTCGGCCTGCGGGGCAACATCTTCCTGCAGCCCAAGACCGTGGTGGTGCTCGGGTTCCTCCCGACGCTCCTCTTCAGCCAGTCCGTCAGCGCGGCTGCGGACGTGGCGCAGCACCGTGAGGCGCTCCGCGCGATCCAGCCCATTCCGGTCGTGCCCCGTGTGCGCCTGGGGCAACTCATCGAGCCGCTCCTCGACCCCGAGGAAGCGCGGCCGCCCGAGATGGACCTCCTGCCTGTGGGCGCCACGCTCGACTGGCCACACCAGCGGCCAGAGATCCCGGCAGACTCGCCGAAGCAAAACGTCTTCGTTTGCGTACTTGACTCGTGGCGACGGGACATGTTCAGCCCTGAGCTGACACCAAACATCAGCAGCTTCGCCGAGGGCGCCCGGATCTTCGAGGACCACCTCTCCGGCGGCAACGGCACCCGGTACGGGCTGTTCACGATGCTCTACGGCCTCCACGGGTCGTATTGGTTCCCGGTGCTCGCGCAGCGCCGGGCGCCTGTCCTGGTCGAAGCGATGCAGGCGGCTGGGTATGACGTCCGGGTCTTCTCGAGCGCGTCCATGAGCTTCCCGGAGTTCCGGGAGACGGCCTGGGTGGGGGTGGACGGCCAGTCGATCCTCGACTCGTTCCCCCCAGGGCTCGTCTCGTATCAGAAGGACGAGCTCCTCGCCGAGGCCTTCGAGGGGTGGATGGAGCGCCGGCGGGTGAACCGGGACGAGCGCCCGTTCTTCGCGTTCGTCCTCATCGATGCGCCCCACCAGCCCTACGAGAACCCCGGCGGACCCCACTCGCCCGCGGTGGAATCGCTCGACTACATCGAGCTTGGTCGCACCACGGAAGGGCCTGAACTCAGCGCTCTTCAGACGCGCGTGAAGAACGCCTACAAGAACTCCGTGATACACGCGGATCAGACGGCCGGCCGGCTCCTCGCGACCTTGGAGCGGGCCGGTGAGGCGGAGGACACCTACACGATCGTCACCGGCGATCACGGCGAGGAGTTCTTCGAGTGCGGCTTCTGGGGGCACACGTCCAACTTCTCGCCACCACAGGTCCAGGTCCCGTTCATCTTCCGGGGACCAGGCATCGAGCCGGGCAGGGAGGCTCGCCCGACGTCGCACCTCGACTTCTCGAGCACTCTCCTCGAGCTGCTGGGGGCAGACCCTGCGTTGCGGGGCGGCTACAGCCTGGGTGTTGACCTGCTCGCTCCGCCCGAGAGGAGAGAGCGAGTGGTCGCAGGTTGGAGCGACATCGGACTCTGGACGGAGTCAGGCATCTTCGACATCCCGCTGACGGCCCCTGGCCTCGGGGGCTGGGTCCAGGAATTGGAGTGCTATGACCTCCCCTGGGATCCCGTCGCGGACGTCGCCCTCCGCTGCCGCAGGGAGCGCTACGCACTGGAGCGGATGGCCGGCGAGTGCACCAAGTTCCTCAAGGTTCGCTAGGCCGTCCCACCACATCATGCCGCTGCCCGTCCGCGCTGCGATCGTGGCGTTCGCGTGTCTGACCGCGCTCGCCGCCTTTCACGTCCGTGAACAGAACGCGATCGGTGTGGCCCTCGAGCCCACTGGTCTCCCCGTGGAGGGAAGCTCGCTCACCTGGGGGTCCTACGATCCTGACTCGCTCTACCACGCCCGTCGGGTGGCGCGTGCGGTTCAGAACGCGGGCTGGGTGTCGTCCTTTGACCCCTTCCTCGCACATCCGGACGGCCTGGACCGGGCTGGCGGGGGACTCGGGACCCCGATCCCCTGGCCCCCGGCCTACGACCTCCTCCTCGCGGCGCTCGCCCGCGGCCGGCTCCCTTCCGTGGCCGCTTTGCTGCCTCCGCCCCCGGGCGAGGCCGAGCCGGAGCCCCCGGGGGTCTCGGAGCCGCTCCTCCCTCCGAGCAAGTTGCGCATCGAGCAGCTCGTGGCCGCGGTGCCCATGTGGTGTGGAGCGCTCACGGCCCTCATCGCCGCCCTCTGCGCGGCCGGCCTCTCACGCACCTTGGTCCCGGTGTCCCGTGCTCCCATGGCGGGGGTCGCGGCGGCGCTGGTTGCTGGGCTCACGGTGGCCTTCACCTTCGGTCACGTCCGCTATTCGCACCTCGGCAACGGTGACCACCACGCCTTCATCTCCTTGCTCCACGTGAGCATGCTCGGCCTGGTGAGCTCCGGCCTTCGCCCGGATCGCATCACGCGGCCGGTGAGCAGCGCCGCCCGCGGCGGCGTCGCCGGGCTCCTCGCCGGCGTGATGATCACGAGCTGGACGGCGTCGATCCTCTGGGTCGCGCTCGTCCAGCTGGCCCTTGGCCTCCGACTGGCGCTGCCCTTCCATGGAGAGGGGGGTCGCCAGAGCGCCAGGGGCCTCCCCATCTTCGCCACGACGTTCCACAAGGCCGCCCTGCTCGTGGTCATGCCCGCGGTCATCGAGAGCCCCTACAGCTCTTCAGACCCCTTCAGCCTCATCGAGCTGTCGTGGCTGCACATGCTCTGGCTCGCCGTGGGGTGGCTCATCTTCGCGCCCTACGCGCTGATGCCGAAGTTCGCGGCGCAGCGACGCCTCGCGGCCACGCTCCCCGCAGCCGCGCTCGGGGTGCTCGTCCTCTTCGGGACGGACGCTGGCGCGGGCCTGCTCGACGCTCTCTCTTGGGCGGGCGCGGAGAACCCCTTCATGGCCGGGATCAACGAGTCACAACCCCTCGCGGGCTCGCCCCTGAAGCTCCTCAAGTTTGCGGGCGCTGGCGTGCTGTTGGCCCCCGTGATCTGGGTGCTCGCGGTGCGCCGCGTGGGGGAGGCTCCCCAATTGCTGCCCTGGGTCACGGTGCTACCTGTCTTGCTGGTCTTCACGCTCTTGCAGCGCCGATTTGCAGAGGGCATGACTGCTCCCCTTGCGGTGCTCCTCGGCGCCTTCTTGGCGGCCAGGATCATGCCCAGGGTGGGGCGCCCCGAGCTACGAGCTGCGGCCGCCGTTGCCCTCATGCTGCTCGCCATCGGGGCCAACCCAGGGACGCTCGACAGCACCCTCGCTCGGGGTCGGGTCGCGAGTCGAGAGCTGGCGCCGTTCGTGACCGAGACCGACATGGCGAGACGGCAGCGCGCCCAGGCAGCGCTGCTCACGGCGTTCCGTGCCGCCGAGACCCCAGCGCCAGCAGCCGCTCAGGGCGTGCTCGCCGAGTGGGACCTGGGGCACTCCATCGAGTGGCGGGCCGAGCGCCCGACGGTCGCCTCCAACTTCGGGCTCTATCTCGGGGAAGCGTCGTTCCTCGCCCCCTGGCGCTTCTTCACGGAGACCAGCGAGCTTGAGGCCCGCCGCATGCTCTGGGACCTCGACGTGGGGTTGGTCCTGATCGACGGCCGAACGGCGGCTCGACGGACAGAGATCTCCGCGGCCCTCGGCCTGGGGGAGCGCGACGAGCGGTTCTGGGCCGAGACCATGGGGGAGCGCCTGGGTTCGAGCGCAGAGGCAAGCAGCCTCCGCCACCCCGGGTTCCTGAAGCTCGTCGGCTCCACCGACCCGCGTGTCGCGCCCGGTGAGATGCGGGCCTACGCCGTGGTGCCGGGCGCCAGGCTCCGGGCAGAGGGGCAGCACCTGCAGGTCTCAGCCACGCTGTCGGACGGCTTCGGAGGCAGCTTGACCTGGCGCGCCTCGGCCCGGGCGGCCGAGGATCAGCTGACCCTGCTCGAGGTCCGGATCCCCTACGGCGTCTCTGGAGAGCCTGCCGGGGAGGCGATCCCCGGTCAGCCCGTCGTCCAGGGGCTCTCGGTCTTCCTGGACGGGGAGCCGGTCCAGGTCGAACTCACGGACTGGGATGTCACGGAAGGGCGCCTGGTCGAGCTGAATTAGTCACCGCTCGCGCCGTATGCCCTGCTGATCGCCACGCTTTGCCGGCTCGTTACACGCGCCGCGCCGCTCTGCCCCTATGAAGGTGTCTCTCCGCTCCCCTCTGCCCTGCCGCCTCATGTTCAATCGCTCCCGAAAGTCCGCCGCCTCGCTGCTCCTCGCGGTCTGCGCCACCGCCGCCGTCGGCACGCCAGTCACGGCTCAGACCATCGGCTCTCCGCAGGTGGATATCGACCACGAGAAGCTCGCAGCGGAGTTCCTCAGGCGGTCTGACTTTGACCCCGCGGCGGCGAGCGAGATCTCCGTTGAGCAGCTGTTGGAGGGGTCGTTCTTCACCGTGCGGATCGGCGTCTTTGACCTCGGACTGAGCACCTACGCTGCGCTGAGCCGGACGAACGGGGACAACTTCGCGCTCCTCGCTGGAGCCCTGCTCGATGTGCAGGCGCAGTTCCTCGAGTGGATGGGCCCGAAAGCGCCTGGCGTCAAGGACGCAGAGAAGGACATCAAGACGCTGCGGAGCTACTTCAAGAAGCTCCGTGGGAACGCGATCAACAAGCTCAGCCCCGACAAGACCGGGGATGTGATGGCCCTGCTCGGGGCGAGCAAGAAGGCGCTGGAGGCCCAGCAACGCTTCGGTGAGTACATGGCCCGCGGGACCGCGCTCGGGCTCGACCGCGAGGACGAGTACATCGACACGTTCCTGGTGGCGCCGGGCCGGCGCGACTTCTTGGAGCTCCTGAGCACCTTCGGCGCGATCAGCCCGGCCAACCAGGGCATCTACTGGACAGACGACGTCTCCACCTGGACGAACACCTACTTCAACGACATCTCCGTCGTGGCCCTGGAGTTCGCCAGCCCTGGGAGTACGACCGGTGGCGCCTTCGCGGGGGTCAGCATGAACTCGCGGACGCCCACGGGCATGCAGCAGCAGATCTCGCAGCTGGCCGGGAACGCCATGATCGACAACCTGTTTGGAGACAAGATCCCGCCCTCCCTCGCGGGCGCTCTGTCCGTGAACCTGGTCGTGGAGATCTACGGGGAGTGCAACACGCGGGTCGATGGAGACCTGCGAGCGCGCCGGACACAGGCACGGGAGATCTTTGTGCCTGGCGGGCTCTCGGAGGGGGGCATCCTGCCTCCGGACCTCGCCGACAGCCGCTGGCGGTCGGAGCACGGGAAGGATCACTTCCTCGTGGCGCTCCAGTCGGCCCAGGCTGCTGGCGCGAGCGAGGCGAAGAAGAAGCACGAGAAGAACGGCACCTTCCAGCTGGTCGATGACCGCGAGGCCAAGCGCATGGTCGTGAAGGCGCCCTTCCTCGGGACGCCTGCGGCGGACTCGCCGCCGGTCCCCGATGACTTCTGGGGAGACAGCCTCGAGTTCTACCGCTCCTACCGGACGGGTTTCATCTACTGGCTGCGCACCAAGGGGCAGCGCTCCAAAAAGAGCTCGGAGGCGGCCTTCGCTGCTTACCTGACTCAGCTGGCCCAGGCGGAGAGCGGCGGCGGCTCCCTCGAGGCCACCTTCGAGGAGCAGTACGGCAAACCGCTCAGCGCGAAGGAACCCTCCAAGCAGGACCTCGAGGGGCAGTTCCTGGACTGGCTCTCGAAGCTCTGAGGCTCACTCGGTAGCCTCGGCAGGCCATGTCGCTGACACCGCCGAATCACGCTGCCCCTGAGTTCCTCGGGTACGACGGACCGCTCCTCGCGAAGGCTGCGGCGAGGATCATCGAGCGCGCAGAGGGGCCCGAGGATCTCGGTGACCTCCTGATCGCCGTCCCTGGCGCGCGTGCGGGACGTCAGCTGGCCAGGGAGCTGCGTGCTCGGGCGAAGGAGCGGGAGTGGACGGGCTTCTTCGCGCCCGAGATCACGACGCCCGGCGCGCTCGCAGACGCCCTCCTCCCCCTCGAGCACGCGCCCGCGGACCGTACGACGCGGACCTTCGCCTGGGAGAGCGCGCTGGTGAACACGCGGCCTGAGATGCTGCTCAGGGTGCTCTCTCGTCCTCCCAGGCGGGGGGAGCGCGCGGCCTGGTGGCGGGTCGCAGATCAAATTCGCCGGCTCCACGCCGAGCTGGCGCAGTGGGGTCATGACTTCGCCGCGGTGCGGGATCGGCTGGAGAAGCACGCCTCTTGCCCCGTGGGCGAGCTGCGCCGCTGGGAAGCCCTGGCCGAGATTCAGGCCGGGTGGCGCAAGGAGATGGAGCGGCTCAAGCTCTCCGACCCCCACGAGGGGCGCCTCCAGGCGCTCGCGGCGGGGCGGATCGACCGCGGGGCTCAGGTCGTCCTGGTCGGCGTCCTCGAGATGAACCACCTGCTCCGCCAGGCGCTCGCCGGCCTCGACCAGGCGCCGCGGGTCCTCGTGTTCGCCCCGGAGGTGGTGGCCGAGGGTTTCGACGCGGTGGGCGCGCTCGTGACCTCGCGCTGGGAGGAGGCCGAGGTGGACCTCCCGCTGAAGCAGTGGCATGTGGTGGGCAGTCCCGACGACCAGGCGCGCCTGGCCCTCTCCCTCGCGGCTCAGGAGCGCCCGGCGCACGCCGGAGAGCTCACGGTGGGGGTCCCTGACGAGGAGGTGGTTCCGCTACTCGCGCGGCGGTTCGGCTCCGCAGGCATCCACGCCCGTAGCGCGGCAGGGACGCCCCTCGTGCTCACCGCGCCCATGCGCCTCCTGGCCTCGTTGGAGGCCTTCTCTCGCGCCCGCACCGCGGAGAACGCCGCTGCGCTCGTTCGACACGCCGACCTCTCGCGCTGGCTGACGGAGCGGTTGGGCCACGACCCTGTGGCTCGACTGGATGGGTACCGCCCGGAGCACCTCCCGCGGACGCTGGACCCAAGCCCGGACAGCGGCACGCTGGACCTGCCGGGAAGGGTCAACCCGCGGGAGGATGTCCGCCCGCTCCTCGGCGCGATCCAGGATCTCGGCGGCCCCCTCTTCACCGACGACGTCGCCTCCCTCGCCGACCATGTGGAGCGTCTTCGGGAGCTCCTGTTGCTCGTCTATGGCGCGCACCCCCTGCTCGACGGAGAGGGGCACGGCCAGCCGGGGCGCCACGTGGAGGTGTCGCTGCGCGGCCTGGGAAGCGTGATGGATGAGCTCCAGCGGATCCCGGCGACGGTGGCGCGGAAGATGGCCCCGTCGGACGCCCTGCGGCTGGTCCATTGGACGGCCGCCGGCGCCGCCGTACCGGACCCTGTCGGGCAGGACGGGCAGCCGGTGGTCGAGCTCCTGGGGTGGCTCGAGCTGCTCCTTGATGGTGCTCCGCACCTCGTGGTGACGGGCTTCAACGAGTCCAAGGTCCCAGAGCCCTCCACCCGTGATCCGTTCCTCCCTGACTCCATCCGAACGGTGCTCGGCCTCGAGGACGACGCGCGTCGCACTGCGCGAGATGTCTACACGTTGATCGCGCTCCTTGAGTCCAAGCGCTCGATCCACCTCGTCAGCGGCCGGACCACCCGTGAGGGGGACCCGCTCTTCCCTAGTCGGCTCGCGTTCCGGACGGGGGAGTCGGATGTGGCTGCGAGGGTCGATCACGCGCTTGAGCCCCTGGGCTTTGCGCCCGTCGATGCGGGGGACAAGGCGGCGGCGTTGAACCTGCCGCCGGTGGTCGCGGACCCGCAGCCTCAGGATCGATTCGCGGTCACGTCCTTCAAGTCGTACCTGGACTCGCCGCTCCTCTACTACCTCCAGCGGGTCCTCCATCTGGAGGCCACGGATGACCGGGTCGGTGAGCTGGACGCCCTGCGCTTCGGTACGCTCGCTCATGACGTGCTCGAGGACCTCGGGAACGACGAGGGCATGAGGGCGTCGGCGAGCGTCGAGGAGGTCGAGGGGTTCTTGATGAACCGGCTCGAGCGGCGGGCGGCGATGAGGTTCCCCAAGGGGGTGATGCCCGCGGTGCAGATCCAGCTGGGCCAGCTGCGGCTGCGGCTCAAGAGCTTCGCCTTGTGGCACGTGGGCGAGGTGCGGGCTGGCTGGCGGATCCGGCACGCGGAGTGGAGCCCGGAGGGAGACGCCTCCATCGGCCGAGAGGGTTGCGCCCGGCTGGACATGGGGGCGGGGCAGGAGCCCGCGTGGATCCGCGGCAAGATCGATCGCATCGAACAGCACGCGGAGACGGGGCTGTGGCGGGTACTGGACTACAAGACGAGCCACAAGAGCCATGACCCCGTGAAGGTCCACCGGAAGAAGGGTGGGGAGTGGAAGGATCTCCAGCTCCCGCTCTACGCGCACATGGTCGAGCCCCTCGTGGGCAAGGGGGTGGTGCCTGGCCTCGGCTACGTGAACCTGCCCGGCGACGGGACCCGGGTGGAACTGAAGCTCGTGGCAGGCAAGGCCAGCTGGGACACGGAGGACATTCACGACGCGCTGGAGTGCGCGCGCGGCGTGGTGCGCGGTGTTCGCGCTGGGGAGGTCCATGAGTTGGGCCGCGCGAAGACCGAGTTCATGCTGCCGATCGAGCGAGAGCTGCTCGGCGTCGGGCTGGTCCGCGAGCCCGACCGAGGCACTGAGGACGACGAGGAAGGTGAACACTCATGAGTCAGGCTGACCTCTTCGGAGAAGATGAGTCCATCAAGAAGCGTCGGCAGCTCCTGCTGGCGTCGGCGGGGACGGGGAAGACCTTCCGGCTCGCCAATCACTTCGCGGGGCTCCTCGTCGCGGGGGTGGAACCCAAGCAGGTCCTCGCGGCGACCTTCACTCGGAAGGCCGCCGGAGAGATCCTGGACCGGGTGCTGAGGCGGCTCCGTGAGGGGACAGAGCAGGACGACGCCGGGGAAGAGGCGCGGGGCTACTTGCTCAACGCCGCGCAGGCCGTGCAGCCGTACCGAGAGGAGCTCTCCGCCCAGGAGTGCGCTCAGACCCTCGCGCAGCTGGTGCGGCGCATCGAGCGCTTTCGGGTCCAGACCCTGGACGCGTTCTTCATCAGCCTCTCCCAGCTCTTCGCCATGGAGCTGGAGCTTTCCCCGGACATCGCCATCGGAACGGAGGTGCAGGAGGTGGGCGTGGCCGCCGAGACGGTCGCGCGCGTGCTCGACGGCCTCGGGGACGACGAGCGCCTCGAGTTGCTCCGGGCCCTCGTCCGGGGTGGGGCCTCACGGAAGGCCCAGTCCGCGCTGCTGGAGGCGGTCGAGGAGGCGGAGAACGCCGCGGCTCAGGCTGGACCGGAGGCCTGGGGAGCCCTCGAGCCCCTGGCGAGCGTGGACGCCGATGCCGTGGAGGCCCAGGCGCGTTTCCTGCAGCAGTGTGATCCGCCCACGACCGCAAAGGGGGCGCCGAACAAGGTCTTCGCGAACGCCATCGACACCCTGCGTGAGCTCGTCGGCGACGGCAGCGAACCGATCGACGGGGCCTTCTTTGACAGCTCGCTCGTGAAGAAGGTGATCGCCGGCGAGGACAAGTTCGCGCGGGTCGCCATCCCCGAGGACCTCGTGTCCGCGCTGGAGGTCCTCGCTCAGCGGGCCGGCGTCGACGCCGTGAATGAACTCGTCGCGCGCAACGAGGCCATGGGGTCCTTCCTGACGAAGTACGCCCGCGCCGAAGAGGACCTCCGCGCCGAGTGGGGCATTTACCGCTTCCAGGACTTCTCTCGAGCCCTCGAGCGCGGACCCGCTCGGGAACAACCGGATGCGTGGCGGCAGGCGCTCGGGTTCCGCATGGACGCCAAGCTCTCGCACCTGCTGCTCGATGAGTTCCAGGACACCTCGGCGCAGCAGTGGCGCCTGCTCCTGCCGCTGGCCGAGGAGGTCCTTGCGGACGGGAGCGCGGAGTCGAGCTTCTTCTGCGTCGGAGACGTCAAGCAGTCCATCTACGGTTGGCGCGGCGGCGAGCCCCGCTTGCTCTCCCGGATGCACGAGCGCCACCCGGGCCTCAAGGGTGAGGAGCTGGTGGAGAACTACCGGTCCTCCGCGGTGATCCTGGACGTGGTCAACCGGGCCTTCGACGGCATCGCGGGTCGACGGGCTCTCGCAGATGAGAAGCGCAGCGCTGCCCGCGCTGCCGCGGCACGTTGGAGCCAGAACTTCGGCGCTCACATCGCCAAGAAGGACCTGCCGGGTGAAGCTCACGTGTGGCAAGTCCGCGGCCATGAGAAGGACCGCGGCGAGGTGAAGATGGACCCCGCAGTGGACCTCGCCGTCGAGCGCGTGCGGCTCCTCCACGAGCGGCACCCAGGCGCGTCCATCGCGATCCTCGTGCGGACGGCCAAGCTCATCCCCACCCTGCGCTTCCGTCTCGGGCGGGTCGGGATCGAGGCCAGCGACGAGGGCGGCAACCCCCTCACGGACTCCCTGCCCGTGACCTGGCTGCTGGCGCTCCTGCAGCTTGCGGATCACCCGGGAGACGGAATTGCGGCGCTGCAGGTCGCGCGTTCTCCCTTTGGCGCGGAGTTGGGGCTGGTCCCCGGCGAGGTCGGCACCAAGCCCGCAAGGCAGCGGGCCTCGGAGGTCTCCGCCGAGCTCCGAGACGAACTGATGCACTCGGGGTACGGGCCGTTCTTCCAGGCCCGCATGAAGCAACTCACGGAGGGCGCTTCGGGCTGGGACCTGCGTCGCCTCGAGCAGCTCGTCGATCTCGCTGAGACCCACGATGGGCACCCGGGGCTGCGGCCTGTGGACTTCGCAGACCAGGTCCGCGGCCAGCGGGTCGCTGACCCTTCACAGGCGCGGGTGAAGGTCATGACCATCCACGCCTCCAAGGGCCTTGAGTTCGACGCCGTCGTGCTCCCTGAGCTCGGTCGCCAGCTGCGCCTCACGCCCAAGGGAGTCCTTGTGGACGCGGAGTCGGAGGTGGCGTCCCCGCGGGTCGCGACAGTGGCGCCCAAGGCGGACGTGGCGGCGCAGCACCCGGAGCTGGAGGCCATGTACGAGGGGGAGAAGGAGCGCCAGATGGTGGACGAGCTCTCCGGGCTGTACGTGGCCCTCACCCGGGCGGTGCACTCCATCGATCTGATCGTCTCTGCGCCAGGGAAGAAGTCGCCGAGCCTGAGCCACGGGTGCCTCGTGTCGGAGGCCTTCGATGGGCAGATCGTCGGTGAGCTGAGCTTCGAGGGGGACCACGAGGAGATGTGGTCCCACCCTGATTCAACGGACGCCTGGGAGCCGGTGGACGAGGGGGGCGCGAGGGAGCCCGTCGTGGAGCACCCGCTGCGACTGGATCCCGCGCCGGAGGAGACCGCCGTCCGCGCCCCGAGCTCCACGGGGCACTCGCCCACGTCCGTGCGCTCGTTGCTCTCCGGCGCCAGCGGCCGCGGCGCGCGCTTCGGGACGCTCGTGCACGCCCTCTTCGAGGACGTCGAGTGGCTGGACCATGGGCCGGGCGCGGACGCGGACCTGCGGGCCCGCCTGGGTCGCGGTGGCGGGGAGGACCCCGAGCTCGTTGAGGGAGCCATCGCGAGGTTCCGGGAGGCCGTGGACTCCAAGGCGCTCGTGGAGCTGCTGACCCGTCCGTCCGGCGAGGTCACCGTTCATAACGAGCGTTCCTTTGAGGTTCAGGTCGAAGGTGAAGACGGTGCCCCGCTCCGCTGGCGCGGGTTCATTGACCGGCTCGTGTTGCACCGGGAGCAGGGGCAGGTACGGAGCGCTCAGGTGATCGACTACAAGACCGACGCGGTCGCCGCGGCGGACGAGGTCCGTCTGGCCCACCGCGAGCAGATGGAGGCCTACCGGTCCGCGGTGGCAGCGCTCTTCAAGCTGTCGCGCTCCGACGTCTCGTGCGCGCTTGTCTGGTTGAAGGACCCGTCCGTCGCCGGCGTCGGCGCCGAGGTCCTCGAGGTCTGAGGCCTCAGAGCCCCGCGGCCGCCTTCGCGCGCAGGATCTCCTCACGGGGGAGGCGCCAGTCCGTGGTGTCTTCGCTGCTGCGAATCAGGTCAAGGCCCTCCAGGGAGACCTCGCTGATGATCCCGTCGCCGTGGGCGATCCGGACGTCGACCGTGCCGTCGAGGTGGGCCCGGGTGTCCTCGGGGAAGGTGAAGGCTTCGGGCGCGGAGAGGCCATCTGCGAAGAGATTCTCCCCGGCCTCGTCCCAGATCTCTGCGGTCCCCTTGTCGTCCCTGACGTCGAAGGAACTCTGGTAGACGACCTCCCCGCCGTGTCGAACCTCCAGCGAGAAGAGCCTCATCCCCCAGGGGTTGCACCCGGCAGCGGCGAACGCGAGCAGGGCCGTGAAGAGCGCGAGGGAACTTCGGGCGAGGAGGGGGAGGTGCTTCATGGTCTCGGTCTCTGGGGGGGGGGTACTGAGGCTACGAAGTGGGCACCGCTCGTCGCACCGCGAATGGAATGATCCTCCGGGACCCCTCGCTGCTCCGCGTTCCGGACGCCGTGGGGTGCGCCGCCTTCGCGGAGCAGGTGACCCAGCCAGGCAGGTGAACCAGGCAAGCCGGTTACCGAGGCAGGAGGCTCCCCGCTCAAGAGCCTTCTCCAGGCGCTTCTGTCCTGTCGTGCCGACGACGAGGGACGGGGGCGCTCTTGGGCGGCACCGGTCATGATCTGAGATCGCCGGGAGAAGTACGAGGCGACCGCACCACCCGTAGGCAGAATCTGCTTCGATCAAGATTAGCCGGCGGTCTCCAGCGCCTTCTCTGGAACCCATCCT
>JAQWJQ010000021.1 GCA_029248265.1 Planctomycetota bacterium | reverse complement strand
ACCGCGCCGGTGTAGATCACGAACCCCAAGGGGTCTCGCATCCGGTCGACCACCATCTGAGCGAGGTCGTATTCCTCCAGCAGCTCCTTGGAGATCCGGAAGTCCCAGATATGAATGATGAGGAAGACCAGCAACAGGGGGCCCGTGATCCACATCGTCGTGGAGGCGACCGTCTTCGCGCCCATCCCGAGGTTGGCGCGGTAGGGCTCCGTCCTCGACGTCTTGTTTCGCCCGGTGAGGAGCACGGCGAAGAGGATATGGACCACGAAGAGGCCCAGCAGCCCCGCCTCCGCGAGCGGCAGGAGCGGGTTGCTCTCCAGCAGGTCCGCATACTGGTTGAAGGCCTCGTTACCCGCGTAGATCGTCAGGTTTCCGGCCATGTGCACCAGCAGGAACAGCGTCAGCGAGAGGCCCGTGACGGCCATCACGTACTTGCGCCCGATGGAGGAGTTCAGGAAGCGGATGAACGGATTCATGGGTGGCTAGGTGGAGCCTTGGGCTCCTGCCGGGGTTGGACCGATGGATTGGGGCCCGCGTGGCCGGTGGGGGGGCTGCAGCAGTGGGGGAGGTCAGCTTCCCCCATCGGGTGCGTCAAAGGGTCACGCAGGCGCGACACCCCGGTCGAGCTCGGATGGCTCGGTCGGGATTCCGTCCAGAGAGTCTATCGGTCGAGATCCCCGGCTAGCATGTCCTGCGATCCGAATCCTCCACGGGCTGCGGCGGTTTGCGCGCGGCTCTTGGTCGCGCCATGGAGACTGCCCTCAAGAATCCCACCCGCCTGCTGCTCGTCCGGCATGGAGAGGTCGACGCGCGCTGGCGCGGGACCATCTACGGGCGGCTCGATGTGTCGCTCTCGGAGCGCGGCCTCGAGCAGTCCGGGCTCGTCGCGGCGGCCCTGGCGGCGGAGCCGATCGAGCGCGTCGTGAGCTCGGGTCTGCAGCGCGCGGAGGCTGCCGCGGCGATGATCCGGGCCTCGAGGCCCGCCCTTGCCCGGCGGGATGACGCTCGCCTCCTTGAGTTGGACCGAGGGGCATGGGCGGGTCGCCCGATCGCGGACCTGGAAAGCGAGGCGCCTGAGGCAATGGCCCGCTGGCGCTCCGTGCGCGGAGCGATGGGGGCGCCAGGTGGCGAGGAGCCGGAGGCGCTCGCCGTGAGGGTCAGGGAGGCCCTCGATGAGCTTGCGACCGAGCATTCCGGCCAAGCGGTCGCGGTGGTCGCCCATTTGTGGGTGGTGCGGAGCGCACTGGCGGCCTGCCTCGGGCTCCCCATGGCCCGTTCTGCCTCGCTGGGGCTTCCGCCGGGCGGGATCTGCGAGGTCCTCTGGCCGGCGGCTGGCTGGGCGTCCGGCCGAGGCCCTCAGCTCGTCCGCCTGGGGCGCTGAGGGCGATTCAGGCCCTGGGCTTGGCCTGCTGAGCCCCTGGAGCGTGACCTGTTGGTGTCCGGGGTGCTCGGCGCCATGGGAAGAGCCTATTCGGCGGTCGTGGCGCCTGGGCCCGCGGGTATAAACGTGGCGTGAGCAGCAAGAAGTGTTTCATCGACAAGGCGCGTCCCTGCGACCTGACCTGCAAGGCGGCGTTCCCAGTGGATGACGCGGTCGAGCCGGTGGACTGCTATTTCATCTGGCTCGCGTCGCACCTCGGCGACTCGGCCTTTGATTTCAGGCGGATGATGGACAGCCAGTTGCCGCGAGAGGACGGCTCAGGCCCGGCGGCGCCGCCGGGCGCGGGGCCGGGTTCGCCAGGGCCAACCGGACCGGACTTCGGCGGCTCGCCGAACTGAGTGCAGCCGAACTGAGTGCAGCCGAACTGGGTGCCGCCGAACTGGGTGCCGCCGAGCCGGGGTTCCCGCCGAGCTGGCTTCCAATGAGCCCGGTCCCTTTGAGCGGAGTCTCGGCGGACTGGTTCTCGGCAGGCGGGGGCCCGCCGTCACTGCGGGGGCGCGTTCGGTGGTCGGTCGCCCGTCGGTACGCGCCGGCCTCCGCGCCGGGCGGCGGCCGGTCCGCGGGACCGCAGCCACGATCGGCTGAGCCCCGAGGAAGAGATCGAGTGTGTGGCGGCGGGCCCATGTCGGGCGGACCGGCCCGCGGCCGATCTGGCTCCCTAATGAACTCTCAGGTCGACAGTGGCGCGCCCTCCACTGTCCCTGGTGTTGGGTTACATAACATACATTATCCGAAGCAAAAGGTGGCCGGGAAGGGCCGTAGGGTGGGCCTCGGCCCCACGGGCTCGAGTCCATGCCTTCGGCCTGCCGCGGCTGGTCCGGGGCCATCAGCCCCGCAAGTTCGCCTGCTCTCGATCGCGCGCCCGGACCTCGAGGGCTCGGCGTCGGCGGGAGGATCGACCCAGGGTCCGAGCGTGGCCTGCTGGAGGCTGGCGAGGCCGGGCGGCGCGCAGGCCCTCCCCGACCGCTCCGTCGGGCCGGTGATCGGAGCGGCAATTGGGGGCCAGTTGTTCCGCCGCGGCTCCGATGACACAGGGGTGGGCCCCGGGTCCATTCGACCTCAGACCCATCGAGCTATGGCGCGACTCCTCCCCATCACGGCCCTCACGGCCGCCCTCACGCTCACGACCCTCTCGGCCCCGGGCTGCGGCCCCGCCACCTCGGGGAGCGCCCGGGTGCGGCAGGACCCCATGGCGGCCAGCTGGGTGCCGCCGGTCGCGGTGTCCCACCCCCCATTTCGGCAGGAGGCCTTCCATGCCAACTGGCTGGATACGCGCGGCACCACCTACGTCTACATGGACGTCCTCGGGGATTATCGGAGGACCGGGAGCTACATCCGCCTGCTCCTCAACGAGGTGAACCAACAGGGGCTGCGCATCGCGCCCAACTCGTCTCCCTTCTGCCTGTTCTACGACGACCCGGGGTCGGGCCGGCCTGTTGAGGAGTTGCGCGCGCGGGTGGGGATCGAGCTGGAGCAGGTGCAGTCGGCGAAGGCCCCCCTCGGCGTCGACGCGCTCCCTCCCCAGACCGTGGCGCACGCGTGCGTCTCAGGACCCTATCCCGGCAGCTCCCGGGCCTATCCGGCGCTCTTCAGCTACATGAGCAGCATGAACTGGACACGGAGCGGACCCATCCAGGAGATC
>JAQWJQ010000124.1 GCA_029248265.1 Planctomycetota bacterium | reverse complement strand
GGGCAACGACGACGCCTGCGCGACCACCATTGGCAACAACTTCGCCTCCCGTGTCAGCCCCTTCCTTGTCGCTGGTAACCAGTACCTGATCCAAGTCGAGGCCTGGTCGGCCGGTCAGGTGGGAGCTCTTGAGCTCACCATCTCCGCTCCGGACCCGACCCCGCCCAACGACGAGTGCGCGGACGCCATCGCCCTCACCGAAGGCGCCAGCGGCCCGTTCCTCACCAGCGGCGCCTCGCTGATGGACCCCTTCACCTGCGGTGAAGGCGGCGCGCCGGACATCTGGTTCACCTACACGCCCGCCGTCAACGGAGACTTCACGATCTCCCTCTGCGGCAGTGACTACGACACCGCCCTGGAGCTCTTCTCGGGCGACTGCGGCGCGCTGAACCTCTTGGAGTGCAACGATGACGGCTTCTGCGGTACCCAGAGCAGCGTCACTCACTGTGGCACCGCTGGCGAGACCTACACCTTCCGCGTCGGCGGCTATGACGGCTACACCGGAACCGCGGTCGTCGAAATCGAAAACAGGGGCTTCTCTGCCACCGCCGTCACCCTCTTCGCGGGCGGCAACGGCCTCAACGTGGGCGGAACCGTCTACTTCGACGGGACGTTCACCCAGGACTGCCCCGTGGCAAACATCGGCGCCAACGTCCAGTTCACCAACGTCGGCGACCCCGTGTTGGTCAACGTCTACACCAACCCGGCCGGCCGTACTGGGAACCAGAACGACCCGACAGGCTGGACGCTGCTCGGCACCGCCAGCGGTATCGCCAACCCCATCAACGCCCCGACGGTGCTCACGCCTGACGCGCCGATGACGTTCGTCGCGGGCTTCACCGGCATCGCGATCGAGTACGTCACCACGGGTGTCGCGTACACGAACGGCGACGGCACCAACGAGACCGCTTCGTCCCCCGACGGTGTCATCTCGCTGAGCCTTGGAGAGGCCAACCCAGCCGCCTTCGGCGCCGGCCTCTTCGCGCCGCGGGTCTGGAACGGCTGGATCGCGCGTCAGGTGACCATCGGCAACGAATACTGCCCCCAGCCGCTGAACTCCACCGGTGCCGTCAGTTCGCTCTCCGCGACGGGTAGCGACGTGGTGGGTGATAACTGCTTCACCCTCACGGCAACGAACCTGCCTGAAGACTCCTTCGGCTTCTTCATCTGCGGTCAGACGCAGGCCAACACCCCGGCCCTCGGCGGCTTCGTCTGCATCGGCGGAGACGTCGGTCGCGGCGTCGGCGGCGGCATCCTCAACACCGGATCCGCGGGATCGATGTCGGTCACCACGACGCTCAACCTGCCCCAGCCCAGCGGGGCCGTGCAGGTGATGGTCGGTGACACCTGGAACTTCCAGGCAATCAACCGCGACACGATCGGCGGGACCGCCACGGCGACCTTCTCGAACGCCGTCGAGATCCTGTTCCAGTGATCTGAGGCGCATGCCAGAACGCGCCCCGCGCCGACCTCGTGTCGGCGCGGGGCGCTCTTTTTGGCCAGGGCGGCCGCGCGCTCACTCCTCGCGTACGGAGTCGTAGCGACGATCGCGCACAGCGCCGGGTGGTCCACCCTTGGCCCGAGCCTGCCTGAGCGGCGGCCTTCCGCGACCCCTCCCGCGCGAAACCCACCCGGCCCCATGAGCGGCGGTTTCGACCCCTCCTCGGCAAGGTGGAGAGAATCGAAGGAGTGCGGGGCAAGCTAAGCTGCCGGCTGGCGGAGAGCCCCGACGTTATTGGTAGTCGCACAAAGCCTCGCTCGAGGGAGACGTCGACAAACTGGTCCGCGGCGCCGCCGCGGAGGTCCTCGGAGGCTGGGGGGGGGAGCGCTTGACGACCTCCTGGACGCCGGCGCCGAGCGACCCACTCGCGCGCACCACCGCGCCTCGCAGGGGCTCAAGGGCTTCTGGATCCTCGCACGCCTTGCCCTCCGTGGTGTTCGGGCGCGAGGCGTTCAAGACGACGAGGTTTGCGAGGGTCAGAAGGCGCCGGGCGCTCCTCCATCGCCGGTCTCCTCTGATCCCCTCACCCACTCCATCGATTCCATGCTCCGCCCAGTCGGAGCTTGGAGCCCTTACCCACGGAGGGTGAGCCCGCGTTAAGGCGACAACCAAGGGCCATGGGTACCCGAGCAGTGAGCGAGCCAAGTGACCTGCGGGCCGGATCGTGACCGACTTCTTCGTCTATTAGTTGCTCGGAGAGATTGAGTCACGTTGCTCTCCCCCCGCAGCTATTGAGGGATCTCGGCGAGGACTCCCTCGCCCAACCTCCCTAAGACAACTCTCCCCATCCAGAAGACAACGCATGCCCCCCAGCTCATTGATTCGACTCGCGGCAGCCATTGAAATCGCTGCCACCATGTCCGCCTGTACCACCGCACCGAAGCCACAGAAGTACTACGACGAGGTGATGGTCCGAGCGCAGATTCACGGCGCCGACACCGCGCCCGCTTGGGTCACGGGGCTCATTCAATCGGACCCAGAGCGGCTGTCCTCCGTCGGCCGCGGCCTGGCACTCAACGTCCTTGACGAGCGAAAGGCCTACGACGAGGCCATCATGCACGCCCGCGAACAGCTTGCTCAGTACGTCCGCACA
>JAQWJQ010000120.1 GCA_029248265.1 Planctomycetota bacterium | reverse complement strand
CGTGCGGAGGTACTGGTTCGTCAGGCGAACTTCGGAGAGCTTCTTGAGGGTGACGTTCAAGGTGTTGAGGGGCCGTATGGGGCCGTGTGGGGCGGGAAAGGGCGGCGAATACTAGGGAGGAGGTCTGGGCAGGACAACTGCGGGTACCGGTTGACCGGCGGGGAATTCCCGAGGTCCACGCCCCGGGTCCACCACCGCGCACCGGTCTCCTCAAGAATCAGGCGCGCGCGGGGAGGGGTCGACCGAGCCTCCCACCCCGGACCGGCCTGGCCGGCCGCGGTCGCCGCTCAATTCGTCCAGCCCGCCGGACTCCGACTCAAGCTGCCGCCCTCCCTTGGGGGTGGCCCCTCACAGGGCGACGTGCGCGGGGGAGAGAGACCTCGCCGCTTAGACGTCGTAGCCGAAGGCGCTCGAGTCCGCGCTCATGATCGCAATGACCAAGAGCAGCACGATGATGAGCAGCGGGATCAACACGTAGATCCAGTACTTCCGAATGGCGTCACGCATGGGAGGTCGGCTCACCACAGGTCTAGCAGGAGGTTGATGACCTCTGCCTGTGTCTTCGGGTTGGGATGCCCGTCCATCGGGTTCACCACGAGGGTACGCTCGTCTCGGCCTCGGAAGTGCTCACCGAGGTCAATCGCGAGGGCGCCGCGAGCCGTCAGCATGGAAGTCACGCGCGCAGTGTAGGCGCGGCTGTCCTCGATGTAATCAAGGTTGGGCCAGACGATGAACGCGATCTCGGCGCCGGTCTCGGCAGCGTAGTCGAGGAAACCTTGCAGCTCTTGGCCGTGGTGCTCGAGGGTCGCTTCGTCGTCGTATGCGTCCTTCAGCCAATCCCAGTACACCGTGCCGAATCTGCCTCGCACCACTCGCCAGTAGAACCAGTTGGCGAAGTGAGACTTCTCCACCAGCCAGCGGACCTGCTCCGGCGGGTAGCGCAGGCGCAACTTCGGGCGCGGGTTGCCCTGAGCCATCGCCGCGCTCTCGATGTCGTTGATGTAGTACGAGACCAGAATGCGCGCTGGGGTCGCGGGGAAGGCTCGGAGCGCCTCGATCTCCTGCACCGGGTTCCACCCATTCTGCGCGATGATCGCCACCTCCCAGTCGTCGCCAAGGTTCCTCTGCAGGACGCTGGCCATGCGGTCATCGATGTCCTTCGTGCCGTGCCCGGCGACAAAAGAGTCTCCAACCACAAGCAACGGCGACTTTCCGCTGAAGTCGTGCTCTCGATCGCGGTAGCCCAGGGTGTTGATCGGTTTCCAGTGACGCCAGAACCAGCGTTTGCCCGCGAGCGTTTGAGCGTATCCGTCGCTCTGGTCGTGCACCCCGACGAACCAGCACTCGGCCGCAAGGTAGCCCAGCCCGAACGTCCAGAGGGACAACGACGCACCCACCGCCGCCGTCCTCAACCCGCCGCCGCTCCTCCAGTGGTGGAGGAAGGCTCGGCCTGCGATGAGGCCTCCAACGACGAGCGCAGCAGCGAGCCAAACCGCGAATTCCCAATGACGCAACATGGAGGGGGCTGCGGGCTCAGCGCCTTGGCTCTTTGGTTTCTCGGTGCAACGTGTGATCCCCGAGGCGGAACTCCTCGTTCACCCACCCTCGGCCGCCCTTCATCCACTCGAGGTCGGCGATGATGGCGGAGGGGCGATCCAAGCTGTGGGGCGGTGAAGGGGGGGGCGAGGCCCTGGTCCGGCGCCGTGATCGATGATCACCGGCGGCAGCACCAATCGGCACTGGAGGAACAATATCAGGGTGCAGGAGCGGGTGCCAATCGTCGGCGGCGGGTCCTCGCCTTGGCCTCGCGCCGCCGCGGTCCCGAGCGAGGCGCGAGGCGCGTCGAGGTCGGTCGACGAAGGGGGGGCTCATTGGGGATCGCGCGCGCCGAGCAGCGCGAGGTCGACGGAGGGCGAGCCCCACGAGCTGTCCGGTAGCCGCCGCGGCGTTGGGGGCAAGGCTCCTTCAGGCTCGCAGCCCCCGAAGCGGACGGTGCCCTGGACGTGTGCCCCGAGCTTCCTCCTCCAACCGGGTCCATGGCCCAGGAGGTGCGCTGCTGGCGTCCTGGCCTGCTTGAGGGCAGGGGGGCTTCGGCCTGGCGGCCGCCGCAGGGATCAGGAGAGCGGACCGCTCGGGCGCGATGGCCCAGGAGGTCTCGTCCGTTGGTTCCACCCCATGAACGGAATCGGGCCCCGGGGCGCGGTGAGCGTCCCGGGGCCCGATGATGCAGCCCCGTGAGCGGGGCCCACTTCGATCACTGGAAGGTGATGCTGAAGCCGTCGGTGAAGTTGGAGACGGGGATGCCGAAGATCGCGTCGCGGAACCACGTAGTGAAGTTCCAGGTCTCGCCCGCTTGTACCGAGACGAAGCCAGTCGGCTGGGGGACCTGCGTCAGGTCGAGCAGGAG
This sequence comes from Planctomycetota bacterium, assembly GCA_029248265.1. Taxonomy (GTDB): domain Bacteria; phylum Planctomycetota; class UBA1135; order UBA1135; genus Saltatorellus. The sequence goes on along the minus strand of JAQWJQ010000120.1, from coordinate 2,862 downwards.
CGAGAAGGTGCCGCCGGTGCCGGAGTTCTGGATCTGACCGGGGCCGACGTAACGGCCAATGTCGCCAGCGATGCAGAGGTTGCCCTGACTGCCCCCGGGGTTAGGGATGAAGAACTGGGTCTGGCTGACGAGGAAGAAGCCGAACGAGTTGTTGGGCAGGGACTCCGCGATGATCGTCAGGTCGTTGTCGCTCGCAGTGTTCGAGCCGGTTGCAGTCACCGAGCCCGCAGCGCCGCTGCTGTTGGGGACGCCTGTGCAGTAGTTGGTCCCGAGGGCGTTCGGGTCCAGGAGGTTCTCGTACCAAGTGATCCGGTTGTTGCCCGGCGCACCTGCGACGATGTCGGGGACGCCGTCGCCGTCCATGTCCGCAGAGGCCACGCAGTTGGCGCCGGCCATGCCGTTGGTGATCACGTGCGAGGAGCTGAAGTTGTTGCCGCCGAGGTTCTCGTACCAGTCGACTCGGTTGTTCGTCTCGGAGGTCGTGAAGACGTCGAGGTCGCCATCCAGATCGGCGTCCACGAGGTGGAGGCCGCGGTACTCGTTGTTCGCCGTGCTGATGATGCGCTGCGAGCTGAAGTTGCCGCCACCGAGGCCCCGATACCAGGCGACGCGCCGGTCGAGCACAGAGGTGGAGACCACGTCGAGGACGCCGTCGCCGTCCATATCACCGGTCCGTACGTTTCGGGCACCCTGTGCGCCAGAGATGACCTGCCGTGTCCAGCTGCTGCCGTTGTTTCGGTACCAGGACACGTCGTTGCCGTTGTAATTGGCGGCGAGGACGTCCATGTCGCCGTCGCCGTCGACGTCGGCCGTGTGGACGTCGCGGGGCTCACTGGACGTGCTGGAGCTCGTGCTGATGGCCTGGACTCCTCCGAAGTTGAGGTTGCCGTTGTTCCGGAACCAGCCAATCTGGTCGAAGATCGCGCCGAGGCTGATGACGATGTCCAGGTCACCGTCTCCATCCATGTCGCTCGTCGTGACGTCCCAGATCCCGGGGACCGCCTGCGGGATCGTCAGCGAGGTGAACGAACCGTTGCCGTTGTTCCGGAAGACTCGGAGCGAGTTGTTGCTTCCGGGAGGGAAGATGAGGCCTGGTGCCCCGGCGACCACATCGAGGTCGCCGTCTCCATCAAGGTCGGCAGCGGTGACGCAGGTCGTGTTCTCCATGCCATTCGCGAGAACGCGCTGGGTGAAGGAACCGTTTCCGTTGTTGCGGTACCAGGCCACCCGGTCAGCCCCGGTCAGCGCGGCGACCATGTCGATGTCACCGTCACCATCCAGGTCGGCGGGGAACACATCGGCGACTCCTGTGGCGGCGGAGGTGATCAGCTGTTGCGTACCGAATTGGGTTGACTGGAGCGCGGCTGCGGGGCTCGCGAGTGCGACAATGAGTCCAAAAGAAAGGGGGGCGGGAAATGCACGGATCATCACTTGGTTGCCGCACGCTGCGGCGCGGGTCTTGAGGGGGGGAGAACTCGGGAAGGAAAAGGTCCTGGGCTCTAGGACGACGCAAATGGCGCGACTCGGCTTGATCCGGACCCGCGTCACCTCTCCATTGCGCCATGACTCATGTCTTCAGCCAGGTGGCAGTATCGTTAGTTTAGCGCATTTGGCCCGAGGCTGAGGCCTTGGGGGCGCAGGTCGAAGCCGTGTGACCAGGAGTGGGAGCGGGCACCCGAAGCCGTGCTGTTCGGGCCCGGGGGACGCGGTGTCCCCTGGCGCATGCGCGGGCCCTTGGACCCTGCCGGTAAGAGTCTCCATTCATGCAATTGCGTCTCATTTGCAGTCGAGGTAGCCTCTCCCGCGCTCGAGGCAGGTACCGCAGCTCATCGCCCGACGAGACCCGTCGGGCGAACCACCACAGCCATCGCTCACGCGAGGGTTCCATGCGACTCCCGATCCTCACTGTCCGCGCCGCTCTCTTCGCCCTGACCGCCTGCTTGCTTGCCGTCCCCGGCCAGGCCCACTTCATCTGGCTCTCCCTCCGTGGTGAGGCGCAGCGGTCCTTGGTCATGCACTTCTCGGAGGGGCGGCTCGATGACACGGCCCCCTACCTGACCTCGAACCTCGCGGGGGCAAGCGTCTTCGCGGCCGACGGCGGTGTTCTTGAACTCTCGCCTGAGGCGAGCGGCTACCGAACGGACCTCGACGCGCCTCTCGCCCTGGTGGGGGGGCACCTTGTATACGGGCTCTTCGGACGCTCAGGGCCCCCGGCCCTGCTGACCTACGACGCCAAAGGCGCGCGTACCCTCGACGATGCCGGCCAGGTGCTCGGATTGGTCGCCGAGGTCCTCGCTCACCAGGACGGCGGAGACCTGGTCTTGACGGTCCTCCATGCCGGGGTTCCCGTCGCCGGCGCAGAGGTCAAGGTCGTGAACGATGGCTCGGTGTCTGGCCAGACCCTCACCACCGGTGAGGATGGCACCGCGCGCTGCCCCATGCCCAGGTCGACGGTCTTCGCCTGCCGGGCGCTGATCGCGGGCGATCAGGCGGGCGAGCACGAGGGGGAGCCGTACGAGCGGACCCTCCGCTACTCGACCCTGTGCGTGGAGCGGGTCCGGGAGGTCCGCATCCCGGAGGGGGCAGACCCCGAGGCCTGGCTCGCGTTGGAGGCCGCGCACCTCCGGGAGCACCGCTTGCCCGACGATGTCCACGGGATCAAGGGCAGCGTGACCGTGATGGTCGATGGGAGCCGCCATGAGGCGACCTTTGTCCAGCTCAGCGGACAGGTCGAGGTCTTCGAGGTCTCGGAGCTCTCCACAGAGGACGCCGTCTGGGCTCGTGCTGCGCTGGATGACGCCCTCATGGCCGTTCATCAGCGACCGACCTTCGACTATCGCAGGGCACAGGCGCTCCACCTCC
>JAQWJQ010000011.1 GCA_029248265.1 Planctomycetota bacterium | reverse complement strand
GATCTCGGCGAGGCAGGTCTGCATGGACCAGTGCAAGTAGGGGAGGTCCTCCTTGCGGCGCCCCTCTGCCTCGAAGCGGCGGAGCACCGCGTTCCCCAGGTAGAGCCAGGAGAAGACGTCCGCGAAGCGGCCTGTGAGGGCCTCCTTACGCTTGAGGTCACCGCCGAGCATGGCCATGGCCATGTCCGCCATGGTGGCGAAGGAGGCCGAGGCCCACGACAGCTTCTTGTAGTAGCCGGCGGCTGGGCCGGTGACGGGCGCGCTCGCCAGGGCGCCGCGGGTCACGGACAGCACCACCGAGCGGGATGCGTTGCGCACCACGTGTCCGATGTGCCCAAAGAAGGCGCGGTCGAACCCGGCGGTGTCGCCCTTCTCGACCGCTTGGACCTCGTCCCAGGCGTAGGGGTGGCAGCGGATGGCGCCCTGGCCGAACACGATGAGCGTCCGCGTCAGGATGTTGGCGCCCTCCACGGTCACGCTGATGGGCGTGGCCATGTACGCGTGGGCCAGCGGGTTCCGCGGGCCCATGGAGATGGCCTTGCCGCCCAGGATGTCCATGGCGTCCGTGAGGGACTGGCGTGCGATCTCGGTGAAGTTGTACTTCGCCATGGCGGTGACCACGGCCGGCTTGGCGCCGCCGTCCAGCCCGCCGCAGGTGGTGCGCCGGGCCGCCTCGAGGATGTAGGTCTTACCCGCGATGCGGGCGAGGCCCTCCTCGATGCCCTCGAACTTCCCGATCGCGATGCCGAACTGCTTGCGGACCGCCGAGTAGGCGCCGGCGACGCGGGTCATCATCTTGACCGTCGCGGTGCTCGACGCGGGGAGGGAGATGCCGCGGCCGGCGGCGAGGCACTCCATCAGCATCCGCCAGCCCTGGCCGAGCCCCTCGGCGCCGCCGATCACGACCTCATCGAGGCGGACCTCGACGTCGTGGCCCTCGGTCGGGCAGTTGTAGAAGGGCACGCCGAGCGGGTCGTGGCGCTTGCCGAGGACCACGCCGGGGGCGTCGGAGGGGATCAGCGCGCAGGTGATCCCCACGTCCTCACCCTTGCCGAGGTGATTGTTCGGGTCGCGGAGCCGGAACGCGAGGCCGAGGACCGTGGAGATAGCGGCCAGGGTGATGTAGCGCTTGCGCCAATTGAGTCGAACCCAGAGCTCTCCATCGCGCTCGAAGACCTCGCCCGATGAGGACATGGCCCCGGCGTCGGAGCCAGCGTTGGACTCGGTGAGGGCGAAGCAGGGCATGTCGATGCCCTTGGCCAGCCTCGGGAGGTAGTGGTCCTTCTGAGACGGGGTCCCGTAGTGGGTGAGGAGCTCGGCCGGACCCAGGGAGTTCGGGACCATGACCGTGATGCCGAGGGGGCCGGACCTCGAGGAGAGCTTGGAGACGACCGCGCTGTTCATGGACGCGGAGAAGCCCTTGCCGCCGTACTCCTTGGGGATGATGAGCCCGAAGAACCCCTCGTCCTTGAGGTACTGCCAGACGGACTCGGGGAGATCCCGGGTCTGGAATACCTCCCAATCGTCGGTCATTCGACACACCTCCTCGCACGGGCCGTCGAGGAACGCCCGCTCCTCCTCCGTGAGGTCGGGGTACGGCTCCTTCACGAGGCGCGCCCAGTCAGGGTTCCCGCTGAAGAGTTCCCCGTCGATCCAGACGGTGCCGGCGGTCAGCGCCGTGCGCTCCGTCTCGGAGATGACTGGAAGGAACTTCAGGGCCTTCATGACCGCCATCACCGGGCCGGACACCAGCACTCGCCGGATCGCGGGGACGTTGAAGACCGTCATGACCGCGGCGTAGGCCAGCAGCCACTTCCAGCTGAGCAGGCCCACGATGAGGGCCGCGCCGAAGGCGGTCCAAGCGGCGAGAGGAGCGGCGACGAAGCCGAGGCCGAGGGCGATGGCGAGGGAGCCGAGCAGGACCCAGAGGGGGCCCACGGCCTGGAGGAATCCGATCAGGGCGAAGGGGGCGGTCATCATGGCGGCGGTGACAGTGTCTTGCGGCGAAGCCGGGGGCCGTGGACGCGAGTCCGGCGGCCACCGGTGAATCAGGCTGGGGGTGTCCCCGAGGGAAGGGCGGCGAAGGCCCCGAGGCTGGCGGCGTGGATTGAGTCCTCGATGAGGGCCTCTCGCTCGAGGCTGATGTCGATGCGCTGGGCGATCAACAGGGAGACAAGCCCGTGTAGTGCGGACCACACCAGCGCGCCTCGGCGAGCAGCCTCCTTGGGCGGCAAGGCCGTCAGCTCGGCAAAGACCTCAAGGCTCCTCCTCGCGCGGCGATAGGCGTCCACGGGGTACCGCTCCATCTGTTCCGCGCGCAACATGAACATGATCTCGTAGTACTCCGGGCGCTCGAGCCCGAAGTCGACGTAGGCCCGCGCGACCTTGCGGAGCAGCGTGAGCGGGTCACCTGTCCCGGAAGAGACCTCCAGGACGCGTCGGTTGAGCTCCTCGAAGCCCTCGTCGATCAGCGCGTAGATCAGGGAGTCCTTGCTCTTGAAGTGGAGGTAGATGCTCGTCGCCGTGCAGCCCACCGCCGACGCGATCCTCCTGGTGGAGAGGGCTGCGTAGCCGCCGCCCTCGAGCAGGTTGCGCGCCTCCTGGAGGATGGCGTCCCGGAGCGGGGTCGCCGGGTCGCGGTTCTGGCGGGAGGAGGGCATGCGGCTCGGGCGGAGGGCGCTGGTGTCGTGGGAGACGTGCTCGGGAGCCTCGGGGCGGCCCGGATTGCCGAGCAGGGGGCGAAACTGGACCCGCCGAGGGGCGCTTCGTCTCCGAATGGGGCACAGCCCAGGCGGCAGAGCGACCCTCGCGGGCACTGGATCGGTCCCGATCTCCGTTGGGTCCATCGGCATTCCAGGTTGACAGCGTAAACTGTAAGACAGCTTCTGGACGAGAAGGGACCCTGGGAGGGCCCCTGCGG